>CAYYGU010000083.1:0-6504 GCA_964471525.1 uncultured Isosphaeraceae bacterium | reverse complement strand
GACTCAAGGAATTCGATGACGTCATCATGTACGGCGGCTCCTGATGACCTGTGGCTTCGCTGCAAAGAAGCCTGAACCACACCATCACGAACAACGCCGCGATCCTTCGATCGCGGCGTTGTTCTTGATTGAATCGGGTTCTGGTCGGCTTAGGCCAGCAGACCTCGCTCGACGATGCTCGCCAGAGTCGCGGTGACCGACTCTTCGAGCGTCTGATCGCCGGTATGCAGCACGAGTTCGGCGTTCTCCGGTTCTTCGTAGGGATCGTCGATGCCGGTGAAGCCCTTGATCTCGCCCGCGCGAGCCTTCTTGTAGAGGCCCTTCGGATCGCGTTCTTCTGCAATGTCCAGAGGAACCTCGACGTAGCACTCGATAAAGGGAATGCCAGCCTCCTTGTGCAGGGCACGGACCGCATCGCGATCGACTCGGTACGGGCTGATGAACGAGGCGAGCGTGACGACGCCGGCATCCGAGAAGAGTTTGCACACTTCACCGATGCGGCGGATGTTCTCGGCACGATCTTCGGCAGAGAAACCGAGATTCTTGTTGAGACCCATGCGGATGTTGTCACCATCGAGGCGATACACCGGGTTGCCCTGAGCGCACAGCACCTGCTCGAGCGCCACAGCAACCGTACTCTTGCCGCTGCCGGAGAGTCCGGTGAACCAGACGGTTCCGCCGGTTTGCTTCATGCAGGACTTTCGCTCCTCAGGCGTCACGACGCCGTCATGCCAGTGAACATTGGTTGCGACCTGTTCGGCCATTGGTTGTACTCCGTTGAATCAGGAAAGTGAATTCGGTTCGATCAACTCGCGACGGGCTCGGTCGCGGTGGCCCACTCAATAAGGACATCAGCCACCTCAGGGCGGCTGAATTCGGCTGGTGGCCGCTCGCCTTGGGCGAGCAGTTCACGCACCTTGGTGCCGCTGAGGAAGATCTGATCGCCCTTGATCTTGGGGAAGGTCTTGGCCGACACCATACCCTGCGCCTTGTTGCTCCACGCGGCGTGCTCAAACTTCAGCGGCGTGACGGCAAGGTCGCTCTCGTTGATGTCGTTGAAGATCTCCTGCGCGTCGTAGGTTCCGTAATAATCACCGACACCCGCGTGATCGCGACCCACGATGAAGTGGGAGATGCCGTAGTTCTGACGCACGATCGCGTGCAGCACGGCCTCGCGTGGCCCGGCATACCGCATCGCGGCGGGCATGACGCTCAGCATCGTGTACTCGGGAACAAAGTAGTGCTCGATGATGGTTTCGTAGCACTTCATGCGGACATCGGCCGGGATATCACCGGGCTTGGTCTCGCCAACGAGCGGATGAATCAGCAGGCCGTCGCAGATTTCGGTCGCGCACTTGCAGAGATACTCATGGGCGCGGTGGATCGGGTTGCGGGTCTGGAACGCGGCCACGGTAGACCACCCCTTGGCCTCAAATGCAGCGCGGGTCGCGGCAGGAGGAAGGCGGTACTCGGTGAATTGCTCGCCTGGTTCCTGTTCCGGCGTCACGGTCAGCACATGGATGTCACCGCCAACGAGCCAATCACCCTCGTCCATCACGGCCTTGACGCCCGGGTGGGCCTCGTCGGTCGTTCGGAAGACACCGTTCATCTCGATGTCACGGTTGTGGCCGTAGATTTCGGTGACGTCCATCACGGCAAGCAGCGTGCCGTCGGCGTGGTACAACGCGGCGCGGCCGCCTTCGCTCAGCGTGGCTTTGACGTCGTCATCGACGGCCAGCGTGACGGGAATCGGGAAGACGGTGCCATCGGCGAGCCGCATGGTATTGCAGATCGACTCAAAGTCGGCCTTGCAGGCGAAGCCCGTCAGCGGGCTGAAGGCACCAATGGCGATCATCTCAAGATCGCAGGCCTGCTTCGAAGAAAGTTCGATCTTGGGAAGCGAGCCAGCTTCCTCGCGGAGGGTGGCGGCCTCGACATCGGACACGATGCGGTGAATGAGCGTCCCGCCATGCGGGGGAACAAGCGATCCAGCTGACATGTATGAGGCTCCAAAATGCGGGGAAAACGACGATCGTAGAGACCGCCGACGCCCAGTGGGGCATCAACGCCGCGGAAAGCCGAAAAAGGGGTCAGACAAGGGCTCTTTTGTCCCTATTTCGAGCCTCCACCAGGACGACGACCCTTCCCCTGCCCACGGCCACCCTGCGAGCGCCGCACCTTCTTGATTGCATTCGGATCTTCCAACACCGCGCGCATCGCTGCCTGCTGTGTGGGCGTCAGGGCAGCCCACAGAGTCTCCTGCGATTGGGCAATTGTCTGCTTCATGAGTTGGCGTTGCTGACGCATGTCCCGCCGCGCCGCCCCCTCCTCGCGAGAACCATCGCGGGGCGTGTCCTTCGCACGATCGGCGCTTCCCCGGCGGTTCTTGCCCATCAGTGCTCGCAGCTCTTCAAGCGCCTTCGTGGCGGCCTGCCGCTGCGCATCGGTCAGTTCGAGCGACATGTACACCGCCGCCCACGTCCGCGGATCGACTCGATTTGAGCCTCCTCCACTGGGTCCAGCTGCCTCAATCAGTTTCTCTTTCGTGGTATTCCCCTCGATCCACGATCGGATTCGGGTGACTTCCGCGTCGCTGAGCGGCTCGCCCTTGGAAGGCATGATGTCCTCGTGCCCTCGCGGCAGGCTGACTCGGGTCAACAACTCGCTCTTCGCTGGGTTTCCCGGTACCACCACCCAGTCACGGCTGTCACCTTCGAAAAGCATTTCGATCGGCATCAATCGAACGCCGGCCTCCTGTTTCTCGGGACCGTGGCACTTCGCGCATCGACGAGCCAGCAGGGCCTGCACGCCATCGGCCCCCATCGGGCCACCGCCCGGGGGCCGCATCGCGTCGCGATCGCCGCCACCCTGTGGTTGCACATCGGGTCCGGCAAGCGGCGCCTCCTGCTGCTCGCCGGCCGGATCACCCTGCTGCTTGGCCGTGTCAGCCGGGGATGTCGGGTCCCACTCCTGGGCCGCCACGACACACACGGACGAAGTCAGAATTGACGCAAGCACCAGTGACATGTTCATGGAATCACTCCTGTGAGGGACAGCGGATGGACCAGCCGAGCGGCCAACAACGGTCGATATCATCCTACGTCGCATCGCATCCAGCCATCCCCCCCTTTGGAGCCCACCGTGTCCATCCAAGAATCAGACATCAGAGAGGCCCTCCGGAGCGTTGAAGACCCGGACCTGAAGCGTGATCTGGTCACCCTCGGCATGGTGCACTCGATCGAAGTGGATGGGCAGGACATCCGAGTCACCATCGAACTGACCACACCCGCCTGCCCGATGAAAGATCGCATTCGCAGCGATGCCGAGCAGGCGATCGCAGCGGAGACGGGCGTTCCCCCATCACACATCACCATCGACTTCACGACGGCACCGCCGAGCCAATCGCGTGATGTACTTCCGGGTGTACGGCACGTCATTGCGGTCGGCGCAGGCAAGGGCGGCGTCGGCAAGTCCACCATTGCAACGCTGCTGGCACTCGGTCTCTCTCGGGCGGGCGCCACGGTCGGCCTGCTCGATGGAGACATCTACGGACCATCGCTCGGGACCATGCTCGGCCTTGATGATCTTGACCCGATGGCCAAGGGCAATGTGCTGGTGCCATTCGATGTGCATGGCATCAAAGCCATGACGATCGGCAAACTCGTCGATCCGGAAAAGCCCATGATCTGGCGAGGTCCGATGGCGCACAAAGCGTTTTCGCAGTTGCTGCTGCAAACCGATTGGGGCGAACTTGACTACCTGATTGTGGATCTTCCACCGGGAACGGGCGATGTGCCGCTGTCTCTGTCGCAAGCATTGCCACTTGCTGGCGCCGTCATCGTCTGCACCCCGCAGCGGGTCGCGCAGGACGATGCCCGACGCGCGGTGCGGATGTTCGGCGAGCTCGGAGTGCCTGTTGTCGGATTGGTTGAGAACATGAGTTGGTTTGTCACCGATGATGGCGCCGAGTACGACATCTTCGGTCGCGGCGGCGCCGAGCAGATGGCAGGTGATATGGAACTTCCATTCCTCGGCCCCCTGCCGCTGCACATCGCCATGCGGCAGAACGCCGATTCTGGAACGCCGCTTGGCAATTTCGAGATTCACGGCGACATCACCAACGCCATCGACCGTCTCGCCGGTGAACTCGCACGGCGTGTTGCTATTCAAGCAGCCTCCACCGAACAGCCCACGATCTCGGTGACGTAGCACCCGGGAACGCCGTCGCCGCTACCCCAACATCACAATCAGCATCGCCATCACGATGCCATTGGACACCCCATGCATGACCATTGGGGCGATCAGGCTTCCTCGCCACTCCCGCGCCAGACTGAATGCCACCGCCAGCGCCGCAAGTGCTGGAACCGCCAGCACACCCTGCGGATGAATGAGCGCAAAGACCAGCGATGTCACCGCCGCCGCCGCCGCGATCGAGAGCCAAGGCGCCAGACGACCGGCGGCGCTGCGTACCTGGCGGTACAGCACACCGCGGAACATCGTTTCCTCCACGATCGGAGCCGCGAGGCTCGCCATCACCAGAACCTGTATCCGCGCGGCCCATCCGCCACCAGCAAGCTCGCCCACGATGGGGTGCGCCGCCGAGGAAGCACCGCCCTCGGGTGCCGCGAGCACAATAAGAAGCAATGTCAGCAGCAGGCCCACCGCCGCAATCGGGATCGCCGCGGCATAGCCCACGAGCCCACACCCAAGTTCGATGCCGAGGCCGCGACCTCGGGTCCACCCGATGTCGCGGCGAACCGTCTCCCATGGCACACCCCGTATCACCGGCCATGCCAGCACGCCAAGGCTGAGGAAGAATCCGACGATCGACACTGCCAACCTCATGTGTTCTGGCACATCCTCGGCAACGAATGCCGCTCCGATCAAGATGATCTCGAAGACAATGATCCAGAGTGCAAACGTCTCGGCGTACACCCCATCATGCCTGGACAGTGCATGGAGACGCGATCGAAGCCCACCTTGAAATGCTTTGATCGCGCCGAGAATGAGGAGCACCAAGCCAATGAGTCCAAGCAGCCCGAGTCCAGCGATCAGCACGAACAGCGTATTCATGGCATCGCCAAGCAGTGATTCCAAACGCTGTTGCCGACCCTCGCCACCGTCCTCGGATGCCACGACCGCCAACTGTCCGAACCAGCCCAGATCCTCCTGCACGTCCTCAATGACGGTCTGGCTGGCCGAACCGGCAAACACGCGGTCGAGTTCATCAATCACCCGCCGCTGGAAGTCGGTTGGTTCAGTTTCACTCGCCGCGAGCCCTTGCTGCACTTCGGCCACAAGTGCCTTTCCGGCTTCTGGGCCATCGATGGCCGCCGCAACCGCGGCCAGCCGCAGCCGGCGATCTGGCGAGTTGGACACATCAATCTCATCGAAGGCGGCCCGGCCGCTTCCGGGGACCATCACCTCCTGGGCCAAGACAAGCCAGGCCTCCATCTCCAACATCGGATCGCCTCCCCCCACCGACTGGGAATCCCCCGCGTCCGGAGGGACCGCAGCCAGAACCATCAGAAGCCCGGTCGCTGCAGCGATGATGAGCCACGACACGATCGTCACTGGTCTCTTGGGCCCCCGCAGGCGGCATTCCGATTGGCTCATCATGGGCAGCCTACCCGCTACTGGCACGCCGACGAGGTCCCTCCGTCGCCGCGAAACCTTGACACTCACGGTAGGTGCGGTATCCTCCTCGGTTCGCTGTGGTTCGCCGCAGCCGTCTTGTTGTATTGCCGGTATCGATGCGGCCAGAGCGTCACCCCGCAGCGAGCCGAGATCCTTTGGAGAGTGTGTCCCATGCCCCGTCAGACGACCTTCCTCAAGCCCGGCGAAGCCACCACGGCGTGGCGGCATATCGATGCCGATGGGCAAGTGCTCGGCCGCATGGCGGTAGAGATTGCTCGCGTGCTGATGGGCAAACATCGTCCCGACTGGACACCGCATGTCGACTGCGGCGACCACGTCATCGTGACCAACGCCTCCAAGATCGTCCTTACCGGTCGCAAAGCCGAGCAACGAATGGTGAAGTCATACTCGGGCTACCCGGGCGGGCTGAAACTTCGTTCGGTCGGTTCGGTCATGGCCAAGCACCCCGAACGTGTCGTTGAGCAGGCCGTGCGCCGCATGCTCCCCAAAACACGACTCGGACGTCAGATGTTCAAGAAACTCAAAGTCTACGCAGGCAGCGAACACCCGCACACCGCGCAGGCCACCACACCGCTGATCGGCTGATCACACCTGAACCGGACGCTCCCGTCCAACGAGAAACGACACGATGACCGAGGATCTCCCCACCACCGACGCTCCCACCGAGGCCGTAGCAACGACCGAGGCGATCGAATCGCTCGTGTCCGGCTCACCCGCGATCGAAACGGCAGTCGCCGTCGCGGCCACGCCCACAGCAGGCGGATGGTTCTGGGGAACTGGTCGCCGCAAGGCTTCTGTTGCTCGCGTGCGTGTTCGTCCCGGCAAGGGCGAGTTCAAGGTCAACGG
>CAYYGU010000082.1:4319-6560 GCA_964471525.1 uncultured Isosphaeraceae bacterium | reverse complement strand
GGTCCCGGCCGCCAGTTTGAGCCAGACGCGTGAGTGGGCGGCCTGGTGTGTCGGGAGAACCCGATGCGAGCTCCAGTGAACGGGGCGCAACCACATCAAGCAGCGGCGGCGTGCCGCGTCCTATACACGAGGTCTGGAAGGGAGGGGCCTCTTGTGCACGCCTGGTGGCAGGCACGCCTGGTGGACACCGGAGATCCAAATCTGGACACCCACCCAACAGAGGCCGAGAGGGCCCGATATTCGGCCAATACGGTGGGTGTCCAGTATTGGCGCCCAGCATTGGCGCCATGTGAGCGAGCGTGCTGCCGAGCCGCAAGAAGACACGCTTGTTCACATTGGCGAGACCCTCGATCGCATCGAGAAGTTGCTGCAATCGGATCGTCGAACCAGAGCGTGAACTCAGAGATCGAAATGTTCGAGTACTTCAAGAAGGTCGTTGACGCCGACAACACCATCCATGTTGAGGTCCGGTCCGCAGAGGGATCCCGCAGGCTGTGGCCCCCACGCGGCAATCACGCTCAATACATCGTTGATGTCGATCGTCCATGTGCCGTCGGCGTCACCCTCGAGCGCCGGCTCGATCAGTGCCCAGTGTCCATAGTTGTAGTTGTGCGACCAACTGATGATCATGGCGCCTACGGCGTTGGCATCTCGGGGCGTTCCATACGGTGAGAGGGGAGGTGCGCCGATGAGTCGGTGCCCAATCAGATGGACGCCGCTTTCGATCGACGCGATGAAGCCGTGACTGGTGTATTGGGCATCCAGAAATCGGCCGTAGACCATGCCCGCATCGGTGATGCCAGTCAGTTCGATGGCGATCATGCCTGGAGGGAGCGTGAGAGCTGTGCCCGCGATTCCGTCCTGGCCGGTCAAGAGCAGGTGTGGGTCTTCGTTGTTGGTGTGCCATGACATCGCGATCTCACCGTGGTCATTGGCGATGGCATTGAAGTTGTAGGCGGCGCCGATGCTCGCGACCGGATCATCAAGCGCGAGCGTCCCGTCATCCAGCGTGGCGAGGTAGATCGTGTGCAAGCCACCGCCGGGCCAAAAGCCATTTGGAGCGTGCGCCAGGACGAGGCGATCCTGCTGATCGACGGCGACGCATCGGGTCGCCCCGGAGAGGCCGGGGGCCGGATCGGACAGCGCCGATCCATCCCAGAAAAACGCGCGTGATGCGGATCCGTTGTTGAAATTGTTGGTTCCGACGACGATTCCGAACTCGTTGATGTCTGCCGCATATGTCGGAGCAGTGCTGCCCTCCAACGTACTCAACCGGACATAGCCGATGTCTGCCTGCCAGACGAAGCCATCGTCGTAGTCCAGGCCCAGAACAAAGCCGGAGGTGGTGACGTGCGTGAGCCCGGTGAAGGTCCCGAACGTCGCGCTTGCAACGGCGGTTGAACCCGATGGAGCGATGTGGATGATGCTGTCGGTCGTTTCGTCAATCCCGAAGGCTGTTCCGTCGGCCGCGAGTTGGTGGCCTTCTGTGTAATCCCAGTTGGCCGGAACGAGTTGCACGTTGCCGTCCGAGTACAGGAATGGTTGGCGGGTTATGTCGAGTCCATATCCATGGAATGCAAATCCCGTGATTCGATTGTTCTCGTCGAGGTCAAATGGGACAAGCGTTTTCGTGGCGTTGCCTTCTGGATGCTCCAGCACAGTGACAACGTAGCGATCTGGGAAACCGTCAGCCGTGGCGATCGCCGGGATCAATATGGCGAGATGGCACACTGTCCAAATATGTTGCGTTGTCACAGGGCGCCTCCGATCCGCGTCTTCCCTGTGATCACCCTACAGCCGCGTGAAGGGTGGGGGCAAGAGAAGGTCTGCTGATTGGTGATTTTCTCGGTTCCCGGAGTGTGAAAGATGGTCTGCCAGTCTGTCGTTCATGCAGAATGCGGCCAGCAGATGGTGCTGCCCGACTGTTGAGCACCGCCGCTGCCACAGGAGTCTTTGATGAAGGATGGGTCGCGCTACAACGTGTGGCTGCTCGCTCGATCGCAGAACGGCGGGCTGCCGCATGTCGGGTGCATGCAATCGCGAAGGGAAATGGCGGGGAAATGGCGGGAAATGGCGGACACCCACCCGGACTGGCCCAACACCCCCATTCGGGGTGAGATTAGTGGGTGTCCAGTATTGGCGCGCCCAACTGGAGCCGCGATTCAATTCCGGACACCCACCCAATTCAATTCTGGACACCCACCCAACTGGGGCCGAGAGGGGCCATTTGGGGGCCAATTC
>CAYYGU010000082.1:0-4219 GCA_964471525.1 uncultured Isosphaeraceae bacterium | reverse complement strand
GCAGCTGCCTGGTGTATTGATGCGAGACGGCGGCTGCCTATCCGCCGAGTTTGGCCAGGTACTTCGCCGGGTCGGCATCGAAGGAGTAGAAGCAGCCAACGCAGCAGAAGCGAACGAGCCGGCCGCCTGCGGTCAATTCGACTGTGTCACCCATGGAACCGAGTTTCTGTCCCGTCACGACGCAGGTGTCGATGGGGTAGTCGGCCCGCTGCGCGGTGGCGGCGGCCTCATCGAGCTGCTTGATGACCTTGAGCGGATCCTCCAGCACGCCGTTGCGGCACGAGTCGCAGCAGAGCTGCACAAGACGATTGCCGATGATCATGTTGACCGGGCCGCCCATGCCGTCGAGTGGTCCCCTGCCGATTGGACAGGTGGCCATCGGGTAGCGAGGAAGTTGATTCTTCACAATGGCGGCGTTGACGGTCGGGATGTACTTCGCCGGATCCTTCTTGAAGGTGTCCGCTGACTCCTCAGAACTGAACCTGAACAACCGGTTGTCGTGAATGAGTTCGACCGGCTTGTCGCCAAGCGGATCGCCGGTCACCACATCTGTTGTCATCGGGTAATCACGCCGCTGCATGGCGGCGAGTTTCTTGTCGAGTTGCTTGAAGTACTTGTCCTTCTGGGCCTAGAACTTCGGCTTGCAGGGCATGCAACAGAAGCGGATCTCGCGGTCGTCGATCATCGCAATGGCAGGGTCGCCCATCGAACCGAGCTTCTTCTCGGTGATCAGACAGACATCCAGCAGATACGGACCCGTCGCTGAACCTGCGTACTCGCCGATCGGCGTGTCGCCCATCGGAGGCGGGTCGCTGGGGCCTTCTTGCTGATCGGCAATCCAATCCGTCTTCCGCTCATCGCTCCACCTCGCAAAGGCGGGGGCGCACACGCCAAGCGCAGCCGGGATGGGCTGGGCGATGAGCAGCAGGATGGTGAGGAGTCGTGCGATCACAAGCGGAAACTATATCGTCCCGCGAGGGGCGGGGCCACGGAAAGTGCGGGGCGGATGCGTCAAGTTTCCATTCGGCGGACGCGCCGCTGGTTCTTATTGGTCAGGATGCGAGTTCGCCGCGGTACTGCACCTGCAGGGCGTTGTTGAACCAGTTCAGCATATTGATGTAACCAATGAGGAATGTGAGTTCAACGATCTGCGCTTCAGTGAAGTGCTCTCGCAGCGACTCGAACTGCGCATCGGTGATTCGATTGGAGTTCTCCCGGATGGCATCGGCGTACTGCAGCGCCGCTTGCTGGGGTGCAGGGAGGTCTTGTGCATGCTGCAAGAGTTCCGCAGGTGTCTCGCTCATGCCGAGCGCCCGGGCCATATCGACATGGCTCTGCGTGCAGAACTGGCAACTGTTGGCGATAGAGGACTGCAGGATAATCAGTTCCTTCAGTTCGCGTGGAAGGTTGCCGCCGGGGTAGATGCCGTTGCCAAGCACCTCCATTGCTTCGAGAATGGGCGGATAGGCGGCCATAGCGCGGACCATGTCGTGAGGCGTGCCGCCGGAGGCAAGTTGTTCGACGGTTTCGGCGAAAGACGTATTGGTGCCGAGCAGGCTCAAGGCATGGTGGAGTTGATCGTCGCTCGTATTGATTCGCATGGGTGTGATGATAATGGGGCAAGGGGCCAGATACCGGATCGGTGACTGACCCCTTGTGATGGGCAGTGGGGAGTGTGGGGGGATGGGACCGGTCAGCCGCACAGTCCAAGAGGGGGACGTCATCGACGTCGGTGATGTGGCCGTCATGGCGTGTTCCACTCAGAAAGCAATTCAAACCACACCTCGCGGTCATCGGTGCCACGCCGCGTGCAGCAACGCCATGCACTCGCGGAGCAATTCCGGGGCATCGGCTTCGATGTCCGTACCCGACCGCGCCCGGGCATATGAATTGAGTACGTCGCGGACGTCATCGTGCTGCTGTGGCGAACTCAGGGACCACGCAAGACAGAACCTCGACAGGTCCTCTCCTGTGATGCCGACGTGACCGAGAATGCTGTCTTGCGCCGTCGAGTTCGGTGTGGCCCACGTTGCCGACCAACACAGCGGCGGGGCCGTGATGCCGACGGCGAGCGGGGCGGAATCGAGTTGCCATTCGACCGCGCCGAGATTCGCATTCCACTGGCCGTTGGTCGTGGCAGGTGGCGAGTCCGCGTTCAGTCGCACCGTGACCTTGCGGCTGGTCAGGAAGGCGGTGGTCGCCGCCCACGCGACGGCTAGCTGCGTATGCTCGCCCACGGCCTCGGTGAACACCTCGATCAACTGCTCGTTGATGTCTTCGGGAATCACCTCTCCCAGTTCCTTCACCAGCGTCATCATCTGTTCCTGCCAATCCCGATGCATGTTCATGCCGAGCGCTCGAGCAAGGATCTTGGGAAAAACCAACTCAATAGCCTGGAAGTCTTCCCCAATGAACGCAGCAGCTTCGGTGGAGGTAATCCAATCACGCTGCCAAAGGAAGGCGATGGCGGCTTCATGGAGTCGCGATTCGAGGTCTCGCGTGGCTGCAGACCTTGCCTCGGGCGGGAGGGACGCATGTGCAAACACCATCGCCCAGCCCATCACTACCAGATCTCTTGCATCAGGAGCGATGCGATCTCGGATGAGCGTGAGCATCTTCGGCATAAGCCGGTGTCCGGTGAGCGATGTTCTCAATCGACGGCGAACAAATGCTTCCACTGCATCAATGCCGCCCTGGACCGCCATGAGGTCATCGGCAATGTGCGTCTCGCCGCCGAGGCACTCAACGAAGCAGCGTGCCGTACCGATGGGTGTGTCGATGATTCGCCATGAGCCCTGCCCGCCAAATCCGTTTGCCCAGGATTCTCCGGACTCCGCGCCGTGGAAGGTCAGTGTGGTCTTGGATGACGAGGTTTCATCGGGATCGGTGGTTCGCTCTGGCGACCCGAACACATCGGTCAGTTCGGAGATCTCATGCGGCTCGATTTCGCTGGACACGGTGGTTTCGCGTCGGAGGGAATTGCCATCCGGGGTCATTGTGACCGAGTAGGACAGATGGCATCCGGCCAGCATCAGGGGGGCGGCTGCTGTCATGATCGTGTTCAGTCGCATGGGGCAATCCTCCGAACCGCGGCTCTAGACTACCTGCCATGGGACGAGATGTCATGATGTGCAGCCAGGCGATCGAGCGGTGGTTCGCTGCCGAGGCGAGGGACCTGCCGTGGCGGTCGAACCGCACGCCGTGGAGATCGCTTGTCAGTGAGTTCATGTTGCAGCAGACGCAGGTCGCTCGGGTGTTGGAGCGGTTTGAGCCGTTTCTGGAGCGGTTCCCTGCGGCGAAGGACCTTGCTGTAGCAGACGTGCAGGAGGTTCTTTCGATGTGGCAGGGGCTGGGGTACTACCGCCGGGCCCGCAACCTTCGCCTGGCCGCGCAGACAATCGTGGACGACTTTGGTGGAGAGGTTCCCCTCGATGTTGATGCGCTGAGGAGGCTTCCGGGGGTCGGGAGGTACACCGCTGGCAGCATGGCGTCGATCGTCGGCGGGCAGCCGGTCGCAGCGGTTGATGGCAACGTGACGCGGCTGCTGGCAAGGGTGTATTGCGATGATGCGATGCAGCAAGACCCGGCATTCGTCAGGCGAATATGGTCGCGGGCGGAGGCGCTGGTCGATGCGTGCGGGAGTCCGCCGCTTCTCAACGAGGGCATGATGGAACTCGGAGCGAGGGTCTGCTCGCCGGCATCGCCCTCTTGTGGCGTCTGCCCGCTGGAAGCGCTGTGCGGGGCCCATGCGGCCGGTCGCGCGGCCGAGATACCGCCTGCCAAGGGCCGCCCCGATCGCGGGGTGCTGCACCAGCACACCGTGGTCATTCGCCGCCGCGGCAGCATCCTTCTGGAGCGGCGGCCGGAGGAGGGATTGTGGGGGGGGCTCTGGCAGACGCCAGCAATCGAGGGTGGGGGAGAACTTTCGGTGGGTGAATTGGTCGAGGGGCTGGACTTTCGGGTGGAGGGGCTGAAGCGAGTGAGCAGGCTCACTCGGCAGTTGACCCACCGAACGATCCATATCTATGTCCATGCCGCCACCGTGGCTCGCGGGGCGAGGGTTCCACAGATCGACGGACGACAGTGGGTGCGGCAGGTCGATCTTCCATGCCTTCCGCTGAGCAGCGCCGCTCGGGCCGTCCTGGAGATTTCAGCACCGCCCATGGGGTGAATCGCCGCCTTGGTCCGATGAGGCCTGTTTGGGTGGAGGTTTGGTGGG
>CAYYGU010000081.1:0-6563 GCA_964471525.1 uncultured Isosphaeraceae bacterium | reverse complement strand
GATCAAAGGCGTGGCCTTTGAAGATGAGCGCCGTTCGCTGATTCGTGAATCCGAACAAGTCTGATTGGTCATCGATTGCAGCTGGAGGCACCGATGCAACCGGCTGATCCCGATGATTCCATCCAAACCTGAACTGCATGTTCGCATTCATGGTCAACTTGAAGTTGCCATCCGCCGAGGCGATGAAGAAGCCCTTGTTGTAGCCGCTGGTCGCGCCGTTGCCTTGCAGCGAAGCGCGAGTGTCGGCATCGGCGAGGACATCCTGCACCAATCCCCGGATCTGCTCGGCTCGTTCATTGCTGAGCCAATCGTCCGATGACTCGGCCCGCACGCGGTCCAATTCACCCTGTAGCGAGTCAAGCAGCAAGTTGGTCTGCCGCTGGCTCGCCTCGAGTTCGGCGATCTTCGCCCGAAGGGCATCGCCGTCACCTGCCAGCACACCAGGCGTCAACGCGCCTACGAGTGCCAGCCCGATCATCCTTGATGCGTCCATGGTCGCACCTCCTGATTCCCGCTCACTGCGAGCGGTTGCAGACCAACGTATCGGAATGTAGACCATCTTGTCTTGATTCCGCCTGCCATTCTCCCAACTTTCGTCGCTTTTTTCACAGCGGAAGTCTCAGATGCAACAAATCGCCGTCTATTGATTCATCTTCCACTTTATTGCCTGTCGCTTTTTTCACTATTTCTCCCTCTTCGCCCTATCAACTGACTGCTGAGCGGAGTACTGTTTGGATATCGCGGACAAATCACTCCGCGATTGGAAACGCCTCCTCCACTGGAGGCAGGGAGCCGATTGATGCCCACCAGCGGACTTGTCATCACGCTGCACGCCGATCAGGCCCTTGCCTCCGATACTTCCAAGGCCATCGATCGGCTCCCCGGGCTCACCCTCGGCGAGCCGGTCGACGGCCACTTCCTCCCCGCGACCATTCAGGCCCCGCAGCGGGAGACGACCGAGGCCATCACAACGATTGAATCACTCGAGGGCGTGCAACAGGTTGCGATCACGTGGATCGGCCTGGACGCTCCTGTTGACAGTCCACATGACACCACACCACGGGAGATCCCATCATGATCTTCGACCGACGCGAATTCATGGCCCGCACCGCAATGGCCGCAGCAGCCGTAACCGCCGCCAAAATGGCCCACGGCGGCGAGGCCGACGTATCACTCAACGTCGTCGATGGCGACGAACTCACCTGGGACAAAGCCCCCTGCCGCTTCTGCGGCACGGGCTGCCATGTGCAGGTCGGAACCAGAAACGGGCGGGTCGAAGCAATTCGAGGCGACTTACAGGCCGATGTCAACAAGGGGCTGCTCTGCGCCAAGGGCTACCACGTTGGTGGCATCCTCTATGGACCGGACCGGCTGAAAACGCCCATGCTTCGCCGGAACGGGAAACTCGAACCCTGCACGTGGGACGAGGCCCTCGATGTGATCGCCGAGCGAATCGAAGCCGACCAGCCGGGCTTTGCCATCTACGGCTCCGGGCAGTGGACGATTCCGGAAGGGTACGCAGCCCAGAAGTTCATCAAGGGCGGACTCTCGAACAACAACATCGACCCCAACGCCCGCCTTTGCATGGCCTCTGCCGTGACCGGATTCCTCGCGACCTACGGCGTCGATGAACCTGCAGGCTGCTACGACGATCTCGATGCCTGCGATGTCGTCATGACATGGGGAAACAACCCCGCGGAGATGCACCCCGTTCTCTTCAGTCGCGTCATGGACCGCCGCGCCCGCGGTGAAGACGTTGAACTCATCGACATCGGCACTCGCCGCACCCGCACGACCGACTTCGCGGACCACTACCTGAACTTCACACCGCAGACCGATCTGGCGATCGCCAACTGCATCGCCCGCGAGTTGATCGCCCGCGAGGCGTGGGACAAGGACTTCGTCGGACAGAACTGCGCCTTCCGCAAGGACGGCGACACGCCCAGCCTCTTCGGCGAAGCCAGTTCCTTCAAGGAGTACGCCGAATCGCTCGATCCGTACACCATTGAATACGTGTCCGAACTCTCGGGTGTCCCGGAGGACCAGCTCCGGCTCCTCGCCGATCGCTTCTGTGACCCGAAGATCAAGATCACCAGCTTGTGGTGCATGGGCTGCAACCAGCACACACGCGGGACGGCCATGAACACCCTGCTGCACGGGATTCACCTGCTCAGCGGTCACTTCGGCACGCCCGGCGATTCGCCCACGAGCCTCACCGGCCAGCCCTCGGCCTGCGGCACGGCCCGCGAGGTCGGCACGCTGGCCCACGCGCTTCCTGGCGGGCGGATCGTCAAGAAGGAGGCCCACCGAAGTCAGTGCGAAGACTTCTGGAATCTCCCTCGCGGACGGATCAAGGCAACGCCAGGCACCCACACCGTTGCGATGTGGGACAACTTCTGCACACCTGCCAAGGACGGCGGCAAGGTCAGCACCATCTGGGTGCAAGTGACGAACCCCGCTCAGACGCTGCCCAATCTCGACAAGCTCTTCCACCCCGCGGAGGGCCTGGACGACAAGTTTCTCATCGTCTCGGATGTCTACCCAACAAAGACCACGGAAGTCGCCGACCTTGTACTGCCCTCGGCGATGTGGATCGAGAAGAACGGCATCTTCGGAAACTCCGAGCGGCGGACACAGCAGTGGTTCAGGCAGGTCCTGCCGCCCGGCGACGCCCGCGACGATGTGTGGCAGACCATCGCCGTCGCGAAGCGGCTCTATGACCGTGGGCATGGCGGCATGCGGGACAAGGATGGGAACTTCATCTTCACCGTCACCGACGAGCAGGGCGAAGAAGTGCCCGCGTGGGACTGGCCGCATTACTACGACGCCAACGTCGATCGGCACCTCTTTGAGGAGTACCGCCCCTTTGCCCGCATGAAGCACAAGGATCTCGCCCCCTACGACGTCTACGTCGGAACGCGGGGCCTGCGGTGGCCCGTCGTGCAGCAACCGGACGGCTCGTGGCGGGAGACGAAATTCCGCTTCTCCGGCTTCGACGACCCCTACGTCGCCGATGGTCGTGACATCGACTTCTACCACTCCAAGACCGGTGACAGCCGCGCCCAGATCTGGTTCCGCCCCTACGTTGCACCTGCCGAAGCGCCAGATATGGCCTACCCCTTCTGGCTCAGCACCGGCCGTGTTCTCGAGCAGTGGCACACCGGCACGATGACCGGTCGTGTGCCGCAACTTCGCGAGGCCATGCCGACGGGCTATGTCGAAATCAACACGACCGACGCCAAGAACCTCGGTGTGAAGACCGGCGACATGGTGACCGTCGGGACCCGCCGCGGCGAACTCACGCTGCCCGCCTGGATCGGCGGCCGCGGCGAACCCCCGCAGGGATCTCTCTTCATTCCATTCTTCGATGAGCGGCTGCTGGTGAACAACTTGACGCTCGACGCCATCGATCCGGTGTCCAAGCAGCCCGACTACAAGAAGTGCGCCGCCTCGCTGCGGCGCGCCGAGGGAGCATTGCTATGACCCAACCCCGCATGCTCACCCGTACAGCGACGCTCGCCGGTGTCCTGACCATCGCCGGCGCCTCCCTCCTGCTCGCTGGATTTGCTTCATCGCAGCCAAGCACCGTCGGCTCCGATGCGGCGAGTCCCGCGCAGCAGGGTCCGGGGGAGTCCCTCATCCGCGTCTTGGTGACCCCGGTTCCCGCCCACGAAATGCCCAAGCGGCGGTTCGACCGCGTCGTGAATCGCGACGCAGCGTGCGCGCACTCGCTGGCAACCCGGCGGCAGAATCGCGCCTTCGAAGGCGCGCCGCCCACCATCCCCCATGACATCACGTCCTTCACGCGAAGCAAGACCTGCCTCGACTGCCACGGCGAAGGCTTCGCCCTCGGCGATCGCATCGCCAGGGCGATGCCGCACCCCTTCATGGCCTCGTGCGAGCAGTGCCATGTGACCCAGCAGCCCGCGATGGCTGCAGCCTCCGAATCAATCGCCGACACCCTCGCCCCACCCCTCCCAACAAGCACCTTCGAAGGGCTGCTCAGATCCGGGCCGGCCCAGCGGGACTGGGCCGAGGCCCCACCGGTGATTCCACATTCCTTGCTCATGCGGACCGACTGCCTCTCCTGTCACGGCGAGTATGGCTACGACGGGTTGCGAACCAGCCATCCCAACCGCTCGAACTGCATTCAGTGCCACCTCACGTGGCGATAAGTGGCTGTACTGGCCTTCAAGGAATCTCAATCGCGCTCCAGCACCGCCGTCCGAGGGGGCCCTGCTGTGGCGGATGGACGCCGTTTCTTGTCTCATCTTTGAAATCTCTACCATTGTATCTGGATATCGGTAGTCATCTGCCGCCGCGACGCGTAGCATCGTTCCGCGTAGGTTCGACCCCGTGCGATCGACGCCGGAATCGGAGCACATCACCATGAATATCCTGACAGCAACAGACGGGTCCCCAACCGGGAATGCCGCCGTCGCGTGGGCCGCCGAGCGGTTTGGACGAGCGGGAAACCGGATACGAATCCTGCACGTGATTGGTGGTGGACACCATCAGGACGAAGTCCTTGACGCCGCCAATGCGGCGCTCACCCTCATGGCAGCCGAATTGAATGTCAACGAAGGCGTTCTTGAGACCGCCGCCCTCCCCCACGCCCCCGCGTGGGAGGTTCTCGCCGCAGAAGCCGATTCATGGAAGGCCGATCTGCTGATCGTCGGCTGCCGAGGGCACGCGCCTCTGGACTGGGTCCGACTTGGCACGACGGCGCGACGGCTTGTTCGCACCGCCGCATCACCTGTGCTGACGGTGCCGCCGACTCCTTCGAGCGACCCGGGCCACACAGCACTGCACGGCTTGGTGTGCGTAGATTTTTCCGAGGAGTCTTCTCTGGCAATCAGCGCCGCAGTGCGACTGCTCAGCGGCGCCAGGGATGGCGGCTCGCTGACCCTTCTTCATGTGCTCGAGCAGCCCAACCATTCCTTCGAGAGCATGGGATACGGGCTTCTCGGAGTCGCCGATGATCTCCTCGAACATGGCAAGGTTGAGGCAAGCAGACTGATCGAAGGCCTCGCCGCAGATGCTCGCCGGGGCGGCCTGGCGGTGGATGCCATCGTCGAAGTTGGCTCACCCACGACCACCATTCTCAACACCGCCAAACGGCTCGGCTGCGACTTCATAGCCACCGGAACCCGCGGGAAGAACTTGGCACACCGCATGTTCATCGGAAGCGTCGCAACGCACCTGCTCAAATCTCATGAACTCCCGATACTGACGACCCGCGATGTGTCGCAGGAGCAACCCGTCGCACTGTCGGCCCATCCCGCTCCAACGGGGAGTTCGACATGACCGTGAAGCCATCGCTGCTGATTCCCGACGGCACCGCCCCCTCCACACTGGACGATGCTGCACTCGCAACCTGCGTGTGGACGCGGCTCCACGCCGCCGCCGACCAGCCGACGGATCCGATGCATCTTCATGTGTTGAGTACCCGCACGCTCGACGGAAGCCCCGACGCGCGGCTCATGGTGCTTCGCGGCGTATCTCAAAAACGTGGCACACTGTGGTATCACGCCGACGCGGGGAGCGAAAAGGTGCGGCAACTCGACACAGATGCCCGAATCTGCGTCGTGATCTACGACCCTCAGACCGACCTGCAGATCCGGCTCTACGGAATCGGCCGCAGCGTACGATCTGAGGAGGAATTGCAAGCCCACTGGCAGCACATGCGCTCGATCGTCGAGCAACTTCGACATGACGCAGTCGATCCCCCACCGCACGACCTCCGCCTCGACGCGCTCAAACGCAGCGACCAAGACCCATGGTGGCAACCCGATCACTTCGCCGTGATCGAGATCATCCCCACGCGATTCGAAATCCACATCCCACACGCTGGTCACCCATACCACCGAACGGTACATCTGAGCGCCCCAGCCGAACATCCCCGCAAGGCTGGCGCCTGACGGGCCCCCGGAGCCACTGTCCTCCATGTACAGCAAGCAAACCGAAACCGCAATCGCTTCTGCCTCCCGGCTCGCCGAAGTCTATGACGGAGGCACGACCCGACTCTCCGCCACGGCCATCGCCGATTCGCGGGGCTTGCAGCGGCCCTTCGTCGCCAAGATTCTCACGATGCTCTCGCAAGCCGGGCTCGTCAGTGGCTCGCCCGGCCCGGGCGGCGGGTACACCCTTGCCAAACCTCCCAAGAAGATCAGGCTGATCGACATCTACAGCCTCTTCGAACGAGAAGATGACACCGACGTCTGCCCCTTTGGTGGCGGCGTATGCGGCGTCGGCGATCCATGCCCGCTGCACAACAAACTCGTCAGCGTTCAAGACGCCATGGACCAACTCTTGCACGAGACCACCCTCGAATCATTTCGGGTCGCCTTTCAAGAAGAGGGACTCCGCCCAGTCCCCAAGGGCGCCCACCCCGACGGCAAGCGTCCCACGTTCCGGGCGGCAAAAAGTCAGCGGTAGCGCGGAGTTCCAAGTTTCCCCTCCCCCGCACGCGGGGGAGCGGAGCCCTGCCCTTCTTCTCCCCCGCTTGCGGGGGAGATGTCGCGCAGCGACAGAGGGGGTGCCGCTGAACGCACCCCCTCACC
>CAYYGU010000080.1:0-6619 GCA_964471525.1 uncultured Isosphaeraceae bacterium | reverse complement strand
CTCATCTTCATCGTCAAAGGGCTCAAAGCCATGCCAGGTGCGAAAGGCCGCAGCAAGTTCTTTGCCGAGGTAGAAGTGGGCGATTCGCCGCTCGACCTGCATGAAGTCAACGAGCATCAAACCGTCGATGACCTCTGCGAAGGCATGATCGATGTTGAATGGGGCAAGTAGTTTTGCTTCCAGCTTGAGATACTGACGAACGAGGACCGGGACGCCCATTCCATTGGGCTCAAGTTCCTTGACCACCTCGTCTACGTCCTCGATGGTGGCGCACCGCGACCGCATTTCGGTGATGTCCAATTCATTCCGCGGTTCGTAGGGCGTTTTCGCCTGAACGAGCGCCTCGTATTCGGGCAGCCGCGTCGTGTCCATCAGAAACTGGGTGATGAGGTGTCTCGATGCATCACGGTAGTCATTGCTGATGCTGACGACGCCGAAGGCGTGCCGGTATTTGCGATGCCTTGCGGCGAAGTTCGAAATGCCTCGCCACAACAGCATCAGTGGCTTGAAGCCGCGTTGGTATTCCGGGCGGATGAATGACCGTCCGAGCTCGATGGAGGGACCGAGCTGCTCGAGCATCTCCTGCTCGTATTGGAAGAGCGTTCGCGTGTAACAGCCCTCAATCCCTTTGGCTTCGAGAATCTCATCGGTCAAACCGAGTCGGTAGGCGCCGACGACTTCATTGTCCGCGCGGTTCCAGATGAAGAGATGCCGGTAGTGGGCATCAAAGGAATCAAGATCGAGCGCATTCCCGGTGCCTTCTCCAGCGGCCCGAAAGGTCACTTCTCGCAGGCGACCGATTTCGGAAAGGATGCCCGGAATGTGTTCTGGTCGTGCGATGTACACGCTCAACTTGCCGCTGTCGCCGAAGTGATTGTCCGGCGGCAGTTGATCGATCTCCCGAGCGAAGCAGTCGGCTGCCGGGCTCGTCACTGCCGGAGGGGCGGCGGCATCGGAAGCGGCTGAATTGTCGTGGGAGTCGTCGTTGAGCATGGAGACCTTCATGCGAAGGTACTCGATTGCGTCATCGCGGTCATGGATCGATTTCAATCTTGCAGAATCGATCGGCTCGCCGATGGATACCCGAATGCACCTTCCATACGTATTGACATAACCGCGAGGAATCATCGCGGTGCGGAGTCTTGCAGAAAGAAGGCCCGCCCATTGGAAGAGTCGCCCGTTGTGACCGTGGAAGTACATCGGCACAATGGTGGCCTTGGAGCGGCGGGCGAGCATGAGCAGGGATGGGTTCCACGGCGGGTCCACGACCTTGGTGCTGGCCCATGTGCGGTGCGAGACGGCGCCAGCCGGGAACGTCGCAAGCAGATGCCCGTCCTTCAACCACCCGAGGGCTTCTCGCAGGGGGGAGGTGTTCTGTGCGCGGGCCTCTTCGCTGTCGAACGCATTGACCAGAATGTACCGCTCGGTCAGTTTCGGGAACACGGTGAGCATCTCATTGACCATCTGCTTGTAGTCGGCCCGAACCTGCCCGGCCAGCAGTGCCTGCAGAAGCCCATCTGCCATTCCATAGGCGTGATTCGAAATCACGAGCACCGGGCCCTCTTTGGGAATCCGGCTCAGGCCGTTGTTCAGAACTTCCCACGAGATCCCGGCACCATCAAGGCATCCACGCTCGAGGTTGCCATCGCCGAAGGTGAGTCCGGTGGCGTAGGAGTGATCGACCGCCATGAAGCCGGTGGCCCACCGGATCAGCGGCCACGCCAGTCTGAAGAACACCCGTCGCGTTGGAGAGAGCTCCGGCTCGGGCAGGTCCATGTTCGGAAGCAGGCTTGGGCGAGAGGGCATGGGCGATGGTTCGATCGCGGCATTGTGCCACGGGGCGGCCAGACGTGTCGAGCAGAGGTTGGTATCCTTCCCGTCCTATGTTTTTGACCCTGCTTGTCAATGTCTTGTGGATGCTCTTCCTGCTTTTCGTCGCGGTGCTGTACTTCGCCAACGCGAAGTCCTACCGCGCGGAACTTGAGAACATCCGCATTCCCGACGCCGACTAGCCCCGGCACGGAATCAGAACGGGATATCGCTGTCGCCTACCGGGGCTGGCGCTGTCGCCTTGGCAGCGGTCTGTGGCTCGCCCTGTGGCTCGCCGCCCCCCCCGCCCAGGTATTCCGCCACGCTGTTGCGGTCTCCGAAGCCTTCCCGCCCTTCCTCGACGGTGATTCTGGCTTTGGCACGTTTGCCAAGGCAATCTTCCGCCGTCAATTTCCCCGCCTCAAAGCGACTGGTGAGACCGGTGGCATCGCAGAACATCTTGATCTTGAAGACCGCAGCGGGTACCGAGACCAGATAGTCCCAAACGCGTGAGTCATACCCATCGGGATGCTTGGTCTGCAGCGTCAACGCGATCATCTGATTGCCCTTCTGGCTGGTCCGCTCTTCGGACTCGATGACCTCGATGTCGTACTCGCCAGCCGGAAGCAGTTCGAAACCACTTCGAGAGGCGCCGTCTTCAGGATTGAATTCCATGGGGACGATCCTAGCACGAGCAGGCGGGGTGGAGGCAGGATGATGCCTTTTTGCATCGGGATCTTGTTGCCACTGGGCCAGGCAGGGGGTCTACTGGGGGTGCGAGCCTCAACCACACCATGTTGCTTTCAACCTCCATCTTGGCCGCCTCGGCCCTGGCCGCGTCGTATGGCCCGTGGCCAGCGACACCTCTTCGCCATGATCTTGGTTCGATTGCCCAGCGAATTGCGCATGAAGACTGCCGATTGACCATTATTGGCGACTCCAACTCCATTCGAGAGACCAGCCCGAGGATGCTCGGCGGCATCATGCGAACGTGGCGGCCAGATCGCTGGGTTGGACGCGTGGCGCCCGCTGCGGCCTCAAGCAATGAGGGCATCCGAACGCTGACCTCCGAGGCCGGGGTTCTCTCCACGACCCGTCGCGTATTCGATATGGCAGCGGATGATCCCGATGTCTGGAGCAACGGACAGGATGGGTTTGTGCCGACACGGGGGTGGGACATCACGACGGACGGCACAGGGATGTCTGGATCGACAACCTACACGTTCACCGAGTTGACCCGCATGGGCGACTACGTCGATGGCGACTGGGCCGCGAACCATCCCATGCGGGCCCGCCTGGTGTTTGCAAGGGATCCTTCTGGCTTGCCTCCGTTGACATACCGGGCTCGCCGCGGTGGTGTCAGTGGAAGCAGCAGCCCGTTTTCTCCGGAGGATCCAGCGGCCGATCGGGCATGGATCGACTGGGTGGATGTCGATGTACCCAATGGCGGCGGCGTGGTTGGCGCAGAGGTTCGCGCGCCGGAAGGCTGGTTGCACGACGCCGCGGGCGGCGGGTGGCCATGCCCAGAGAACTGCGAGGTCGGTCGGACCTTCTATCACATCACGCAAGTGTTGTGGCGGACCGATGCGCCCGGCCTCCAGATCGATGCCATTGCCGAGGCTGGATTTCGGGCCGTCGACCATCTCGCAGCGGGCGGCCAGTACGACGACGAGGCACTCCGTCGCTACCTCGCCGCCACGCGTGAGCCGAATCTCTTTCTGGTGCTGCTCGGGCAGAACATGACCGATGCCGAGTTGGGCGATATTGAAGGTGTCTGGCGATCACATATCGAAGGTGTGATCGAGCGGTATCGGGCTGCATCGCTCGCGAATGACCCTCAGGCCGACCCGATGTTCCTGCTCGTGTCGCCATGGCAGGCCGGTGACAGCAGCGATCGCTATGTTCGCATGGCCGAGACGCTGCATCAGATTTCACTGGCGCGGGCGGACAGCGGATTCATCAACGTGTTTGCGCTCGGCGGCTCCTACGAGCACAATCGAGGTGTGTTCTTGGAATACAACGGTGTTCATTTCTCCAGTGAATCGGGGGCCGACTATTTCAATGCGTTGATCTGGAATCAGATCGAACGCGAACTTGCTGGACATCTGGATCTGCTGCTTCCGGGCGATCTTGATGACTTGACGGGGGTTGTGCTTGGCGATGACGTGTCCGTGCATGTCATGCCTGGTTCACATCCCGGAGGCGTGGCAATCGATGGGCAGAACGTCCTCATTCGAGGCTGGGCATCCGATGCGGCCGCCCTGCAACCCCCGGCAACGGGCGGCGCGACGGTTGTCGTGAATGAAGGCGGGTCACTTCAACTTGAACGTATCGGCGTGACCGGAGGCGGAGGAATCATCGACGGCGATGGGCAGACTCGCGGCGGCGCCCTTGCGATCACCGAGGGAGAAGCCCGGCTGCTCGAGAGCGTGATCGAGGGCGGCGATGCGGATTTCGGTGGCGGCGTGTCGGTGAACGGGGGTCTGCTTGAGATGATCGATACGCGTATCCAATTCGGGCACGCTGAGTTGATGGGGGGGTTGATCCATGCAGTTGAGAGCGAACTCAGAATTGAGGATTCTGATTTCGTTGGCGGGTCAGCGGGCACCGGCGGCGGGCTGAGTATGCAGGGCGGCACGCTGGACATGGGTACTGTCACATTCGCGGACTGCACTGCCGCTGGGCAGGGTGGTGGGCTCTTCCTTGCCGGCGCCGCAGCCGAGTTGATCATGGTGACCACCCGCCGGTGTGAGGCCACGGATGGCGGCGGAGTGTGGGCGGAGGGCGGCGGCGTGGCTGTGACGAGCAGCCGCTTTCAGCACAATGATGCCAGCAATTCGGGCGGAGGAATTGCGTCGATCGGAGGTGCGGTCTCGCTCCTGTCTACCGAGGTCTGTGGGAATAGCCCGGAGCAGGTATTTGGCTCCTATGTCGATCTTGGCGACAACGTGGTGGAACCATCGTGTCTGTGCGACTCCGACTTCGATGGAAATGGTGTTGTTGACATCAGTGATCTCTTGGTCGTTGTCAGTTCATGGGGCGTTTGTGAGCCGGGCTGTGTAGGTGATGCCAACGGCGACACCATGGTCAATGCCGATGATCTCTTGATGGTGATATCGGCGTGGGGTGTTTGCAATTGATCACGCGGGTATCCTCATAGTCCCATGCGGATTGTTGAATACATCGAGTCCGTCGATTTTGAGATCGGAGGCCCTCCGCGGGCGGTCGTTGATCTGAGCCGAGTGCTCCACCAGCGAGGACACGAGGTCACGCTGGCGACCTCCGATGTGAAGGATGTGCCGCGGCAATGGGCCGATGGCGATGGCCCTGCGGTCCTCACGATTCCCCGCCCGGCGCTTCCCGGCGGACTCTTTCTTCCGGGGCAACTAACAGGCCTGCGGTCGGTACTCGAGAACACCGACCTTCTGCAACTGCACGGGGTTTGGGATCGCACCAATATGCAGATTGCTGCGCTGGCCCGCAGGATGGGAGTGCCGTATTGCATCAGTCTGAGGGGAATGCTTGATGACTGGTGTATGGCGCAGCGAGGATTCAAGAAGCGGTTGTATCTCTCACTTGGTGGCCGCAAGGTGCTCGAAGGCGCTGCCTTTGTCCACTGCACGGCCGATGCCGAGTTGGAACAGTCCGGGAAGTGGTTCCCACGGGGTCGCGGTCGTGTCGTGCCGAACCTCATCGATCTTTCGCAGTTTGAGACGCTTCCCGGGCCGAGTCTTGCACAGGCGAGGTGGCCCGAACTTGCCGGTGACGGTCCACACTTGCTCTTTTTGAGTCGCATTCATGTCAAGAAGGGCATCGAGCATGTGCTCGGCGCCTTGCCGGAACTGGTGGAGGCGAATCCGGGTCTACAACTCTTTGTCGCCGGGACCGGGGACGACGCGTACCTCGCCTCCATGCATCGGCTCGCCGAACAGCAGGGCATCGCCGATCACACACACTTCGTGGGGCATGTTGGCGGAGACGAGAAGTTGTCGCTCTACGAAGCGGCGGATCTCTTTGTGCTGCCGACCAGTCAGGAAAATTTTGGTTTCGTTCAGTTCGAGGCTCTTGCGTGCGGCACGCCGGTCATGACGACGACGCTGGTGGATACGTGGCGAGATATCGTCGGCAGCGGCGGCGGTGTCGCGGTCGATCAATCGGCATCGGCGATCGTGGAAGGCATCGGGCCGCTGCTTGGGCAGCGCGAGCATCTTTCGCAGATGGGGCAGCGCGGCCGCGAGTGGGTGTTTGATCGCCTCTCGGTCGAACGCATTGCGGGCGAACTTGAGGCGATGTACCGAGATGCCGCCGCGGTCTGAGACAGTGAAACGGGCGTGGACGCTGCGGCAGCGGCCCGGCTGGAGATTGGTGGCCTTCTGCGGGTTGTACTTCACGCAGGGTCTGCCCTACGGCTTCATGTTCATCACGCTGGCGGCGGTGCTTGCCGGGGAAGGTCGAACGCCAGAATCGATCGCCGGGCTGCTGGCGATCGCGACGCTTCCATGGGCGTTCAAATGGGTCTTCGGCCCGATCATCGACCGATTCGGTATGCCCTCCATGGGAAGGCGGCGACCGTGGATTCTGCTGGCTCAGTGCGGAATGGTGCTGGGTCTGCTGGTGCTGGCATTCGGTCCTGATCCACTGACAAACGATGCGTACCTGGCGTGGGGCTTGTTCTTCATGAGCGCCTGCTCGGCGCTGCAGGACGTGTCGGTTGATGCGCTTGCTGTCGATCTGCTGCGTGAAGAGGAGCGAGGTCGCGTCAATGGCTTCATGTACGGCAGTTCCTATATGGGCAATGCCCTCGGTGGTG
>CAYYGU010000079.1:0-6653 GCA_964471525.1 uncultured Isosphaeraceae bacterium | reverse complement strand
GCGCGCTTCTTGTCTGCCAGTGGGCGGGGCCGGGGTGAGGTTTGGGACGAGATGCGGACTCGCCTTCCGCTACTGTCAGTTCCAGTGTAGGGATGATGCTCGGACGGTCACATTGCCAGCATCGTCCTTCGAGACCGTGCCGCTGACGGTCACGGCTTGCAGGTGGTTGAGACCCTTGAAACCCTTGAAGCCTTCCCCGAGAGGTCGGCCATTGTCATCTTGTATCTCGATGGTGATGGTGTTGCTGGCGACAACTTCGGGCTCGATGCAGCAGTAGTCCCACGGAGTCGGGCAGTTTTCACAATCTTCGTCGTTGCATGCCTTCAGGGTCACGTCGGTCAAGGTGAAGACCGAGCGGTTCTCGACGAACTCTCTCACGCGGCCGGTGACGACGACGTTGTCATCCTTCGCGGCATTGTTGCGGATATCGAGGACCTGCCGAGCTCCCGAGAAGGCTGTTGCGGACCAGAAGGGATCCAGCTGGCTCGGTCCTTTCGTGCCGGCACCTTTCGTGTCGGCGCCACAAGACACCAGTAGCAGTGTGACCAGGAGAGTGGAGAGTGATGTGTTTGCTTTGCTCAACATGATGAGAGACCTCCAATGAATGGTATCAAGATTCCTTGAGAGAGCGTGCGATAGGGAGTCGGAGAATGCGAATGAGTGCCGGTGTGGCGCTGACGATGGAGATGATGACCATGCCCAGGAGGCCGATGAAGGCGCTCATCGGGTCTATTTGCAACTCGAATGCGGTCATGGCCATGCTCACGGACGCCTGGCCGAGCAGAAGTCGTGCGGCCACGAGTCCGACGAGAGCACCGACCATACCGAGGGCGAGTGTTTCTTGGATGACCGTCATGGCGATGGCGCGTCCGCGGTAACCGATGGCGCGTAGCGTGCCGAATTCGCGGACACGGTCCTGCACGGCTGCCACCACGGTGTTGGCACCGCCGGTGGTCGCCGCGAGGCCGATGAGGATCGCCATGGCCCACGCGAGTGCGAGGATCGGATCGAAATACGCCGCCATTTCGGCGTAGTAGCGTTCCGCAGGAATACTGGTGAGTTCGAGATCGAGCCGCCGTTTCGCGAAGAGATCGACGTCCGCCATGATATCCGGACTCTCGACGCGTACGAATACGGCGGAACAGTCACCGCGTTGGGCGTGGCCTTGCAACTCTGACAAGGGTAGCCAGATCTCGGACTCGATCGTTGTCCCCGGAGCCGCGAAGATCCCCGAGATGGTGAAGGAACCACCTTCCACCTCGATGCTTCGGCCGATCGCGAGAGCTTTCGGGTCCAGATCGCTCTTGGCGGCGGCGAGGCGACCTACCAAGGCTTCTCCGGGCCCCGGGAGATTTCCGTTGGTGAGGGTGACCGCTTCGTGGACCAGATACGCGTGCTCGGTGATGCCGCGCACGAATGCTTGCCGTGGTTGCGGATCCCCGGGAAGGGTGAGCTCTGTTCCCATGTGGATCTCCGGCGATGCAGCCGGGATACCGCCGACACGCACGATGCCCGGAACGTCGGCAGCGACCAGTTCGGCCACGGCAGGACTCATGGCCGAACGGACGATGTCGTTGTCCGCTGCGGCCGCGAGAAGGATCGCCGTGTTGGGGGGTGAAGCACTGATATGGCTCGCCTCCAGGCTGCGCACGAAAGCGCTCGTCGATACCAGCAGGGCGGAGACCAGCGCTCCTGCGAGCACCATCAACAGACTGCGCACAGGGCGTCGAAGGGCGTTTCTGAAGGCGTGGTGTAGTGGAAGGTGTCCCATCAGCCGCCGCTCCTGATGGCCTTGATGATGTCCGTGCGTGCAGCCTGGATCGCCGGCAACAGGCTGGCGACTACCGAGGCGCCGATGGTGAGGGCCAGACTCGAGAACACCACCGTCGTGGTCATGGCGAAGCCGACCTGCACCCCCTCGACGCCGACGGCGATGCCGGTCATGGCGAGGATGGCGGACATGGCGCCGAGACCGAGCAACCCGCCGGTGATGGCGATGGCCGCCGATTCGCCGAGCACCATCAAGGCCAGATGATACGCCTTGAAACCTACCGCACGCAGGACTCCGAGTTCACGCCGCCGCTCGTTTACCGCCATGTAGATGGTGTTCGCCACCAGCACCATGACCACGAGGACGCAGGCGATGCCGAACAGGCGCCCGAATGTCAGGATCTCTCTCAGGTCCTTGGTGGCGCGCTGGAGGAAAGCAGCTTGGAGGCGAGTGTCCGTCGGTTCTTCGGCGGTGGCGAGCCGGGCGTCGATCTCGGCAGCGATGGCGTCGGCCTGCGAGGCGTCTTCGATCTTCACCTCGATCTGCGTCACGGTGCCGAGGCGATTCACCGGTCCGGCGCGCTGGAGGAATTCCAGATGCGTGAGCACGAGGCTTTCCTGCGTCGAGTCCGGTGATGTGAATACGCCCACCACCTTCACGACGATTTCACCGAAGCGAAACTTGTCGCCGGGGGATAGACCGCGCCGCTCCGCGAAGGCTTGGCCGATCAGGGCCGCGTCCGGTTCGTGACGGAAGGCTTCGAGGTCGCCCTCCAGGAGATGGATGTCGCGAGCGCGCAGCATGTCCTCCACCGGAGTCCCGTGGAAGGTGATCATGTCGAGGTTGGTGCGGCAGTTGTTGAGGAAGACCTTCACCGGGAGTGCTGATGTGACGCCTTCGATGGAGCTGATCTCCTCGACGTAGCGCTCCGGCAAGAACGATGTTTGTGGGCAGTAACGGTTCTTGCGATAGACGATGAGGGTGTGGGCCTTGTCACCCGATTCGAGAGCCTGATCCATGCCCACGGAGAAGGCTTCGGTGCCCACCAAGAGCATGACGGCGAGCCCGACTCCCAGCATGGTCAGAGCTGTTCGCAACGGGCGCCGTCCAAGGTTCTTGCGGACGATGCGCAGGATGTCGCGAGCTGTCATGAAGTCGTCTCCTCGAGTTGTTTCAGGCGGCCCTTGTCGAGGCGCAGCGCCCGGGTGCAACGGTCCACGGCGCGGGTGTCATGGGTGACCATGAGGATGGTCTTGCCGCGTTCCTTGTTGAGGCGCTCGATCAGGTGTAGGGCGTCTTGCGCCGAGTCTTCGTCGAGATTGCCCGTGGGCTCGTCCGCGACGATCAGGTCGGGATCAGCCACTATGGCTCGGGCGATGGCGACCCGTTGCTGCTGGCCACCGGAGAGCTGCTTGGGTAGATGGGCGTGTCGATCCGCGAGATCGACCGCCTCGAGAGCCAGAGATACGCGTCGATGCCGCTCGGCTTGGCTCATACGGAAGAGCCACAAGGGGATCTCGACATTCTCGTAAGCCGTGAGTACCGGGACAAGGCTGTAGTCCTGGAAGACATAGCCGATCGTGCGAGCGCGCCAGTCGGCGGCTGCCGAGCGTGAGAGTTCCGACAGATCTTGACCGCCGACAATGATGCTGCCCGTATCGGGACGGTCGATCCCGGTCACCAGATTCAGCAAGGTGCTCTTGCCGCTGCCCGATGGGCCGAGCAGAACCAGGGCCTCACCCTTCTCCAGTTCGAGGCTCACGTCTTGCAGGGGGGTGACCACATGTTCGCCGAGCCGGTAGGACTTGGTGACGGATTCGAGAGAAACGAAACTCATGGTCGCTCCTCCACCTTGACGCGGGCACCTTCTTCGAGGTTCTGCATGCCGCGATCGACGACCTTGTCGGTCATGTTGAGGCCCTCGAGGATGATCACATCGCCGCCGACCTTGCTACCGGTCTTTACCTGGCGCCGTGTGGCACGGCCGTTGTTCCCATCGAGAACCCAGACACTGTCCGGTGCCGCCAGGCACCGGGCCGGGATGCGGACTGCCGCTGATCTGTTCGTCTGAGACCCCGAACCCGGATCCCGATAGACCGCTACCTGGCACAGCATGTCGGGTTTCAGTAACCCATCAGGATCGATCACGCGGACCTGCACCTCGAGGGTCACCTTCTGGATGTCGGCCGCGTCGACGATGCGCAGGACCTTGCCCTGGTACGGGCGTTGGCGACGCACGTCGCAGCGGATCTCGGCCCTTTGACCGGCGGATACTCCTGCTACCTGACCCTGGGGGACATCGACGCGGACACGGAGTTTTTCGGGATCGTACAGGTGACAGATCGGCGTGGCTTCGGCGCCGGGCCCCACTACCGATCCTGGTTGGGCATCGCGAATCAATACGACGCCGTTTATCGGCGCCGTCACCTTCATGCGTGATGCCTGCAATTTCGCATTGTCGAGGGTTGCTCGGGCTTGCAGCGCTGTTGCTTGCGCTCGTGGGATCGCTGCCGTAGCGGTGTCGAGGACGAGCCGTTCTTCGAGTCGCAGTTCGAGGTGCCGTTCCGCCTTGTGCAAACTTGCTTGAGCCTTTTCGGTTCCGGCGACAGCGCGTGTGACATCGGCTTGCAGGGCCGTGTGTCGCGACCGGGCTTCATCGAGTCGCGCCTGGGCGAGTTCCACCTGCCAGGGGCCAACGGCTTTTTCTTTGCGAAGGAACTCCTGGGTCGCCAGATCGTGTTCCGCTACCCGGACGGCGGCCTCGGCCTCCTGCGCGGCGGCCTTGCGTCGTTGGTGCTCGGCCTGCTGCATGCGCAGCTCCGCTTTTGCGCTATCACGGGCTTCGGTGACATCGATGGCCTCGATGAATGATTCCTGAGCGTTTTTCTTTTCGACCTGAACGAGAGTGACGTTGGCCTGAGCATGGGCGAGGGCTGCTTCTGCAGCGGCCACCGCGATCAAGGCGTCATCGGACACGAGTTCGCAGATCACGTCATTGGCCTTTACCGGGTCCGCCTCCTCAACCAGCATCTTCTTGACCACTCCTTTCGCGAGGGCGGTCACGCGTACCGGGTAGGGGTCGGGCTCGATCCATCCCGCTGCTTGGAAGACGATCGAGCCGGGGCCCGGACCGGCGTCCGTGACCATTTGCGGCCGCACGACCGTGATGCTGGTGGCTTGCGATAACAGGCCTTTGGCCGTGTCCAGGAAGACCAGTGCGAAACCCCCGAGCACGATCATCGGTACGAGCCACCAGATCCACCGTCGCCGTGGTGGCGGCACGGAACCTTCGGCAGCTGGACGCGCCAAGGCTTCGAGGTCGATGTTGCGGTCTTGCGGGCTCATTGGTGGTCCTCCTGATCGAGCCCCGGGCGAAGGCCCGCAGCCTCGCGGAAGGAGAGGTCGCCGAGGCGGACCTGCTCCATGGCGTTGATCTCGCTCAATACACCTTGGGAACGGAGACGGAACGCATCCACCCAGAGGTCGATGGCTTCCGCGCTTTCTTCGATGAGGATGCGGGCACGGGCGGCGCGCCACGCTTGTTCACTTTGAGATCCGAGGACCTGTGCGTGATTTTTGTAGTGATCCAGCACTATCACCAGTTCCTTCCTACGAGCCGTGACCGAGGCGAGCGCCTTGGCGAGGGTGCTTTCAACAGCTTCTTGAAATTGCTCTCGGCGTTCCACGGCTGCGTCGATGCGGGCCGAGATCGTTCCGGGCCATGGCAGATCCAAGGCCATGATGCCGCCGGCCAAAAACTCGTCCGACTGTATCTTCAGCTGTGGGCCGATTCGGAGATTTGGCCACCATGCTGAAACCGCGGCTCGCAAGTTCGCTTCGGCGAGGGCGTATGCGAGCAGGGACGCACGCAGTTCAGGCAGGGTTTCCAGGAGGTGGGAAGCCTCGGGCGATGGTGCGGGCATGGCCGGAAGCAATTCGAGCATGGCATCGCCGATGGTGTCCAGAGCTGGAGCTTGCGGTGGTAGCCCGGATGCGAGCGCCAGTGCTTCATGGGCTCGGACCGTGGCTATGGCGCGGTGGTGTCGCTGCGTTTCGAAGGTTGCGTGGATGGCGCGCGCACGACCGATCAGGCCGTTGGATATGTACCCCCGTGCATACAGAAGTTCCATGCGGCGCAGATCATTCTTTGCGGCTTCTGCCAGGATCGTCAGTTCGGCATCCCGGCGTCGTGACGCTGCCAGCCGTACGCGCGCACGATCGACATCGAAGGCGGCCGCCCAGACGTTTTGCTCGAGTTGTCCGAGAGCAAGGTCCGTCATCTGTATGGCCACGTTCCGCTCGGCGGCCTTCGGCCCGATCCCGAGAAGTCCCAGCAAATCCATCGTCGATACGATTTCTCCTTGTGGCTCGGGGTCCCCGTCTACCGCCCCGAATGAAAGGTTTGCGCGATCGGGAAGCCCTCGGGCTGCGGCGTCCTTCCGGGCGGCGCGCCACTTTCGTCGCGATGCCTGCACGGTGGGTTCGAATGCGATCGCGTGAGCGTGCCAGAAGACATCTTTCGTGGTGTCCTGGCGTGGGTCCCACCGGTCGGGCAGAGTCAACCCGAGGGGCGGCGCATCATGGAGGGCAAGCGCAGCCAGCAAGACATCGGGGGATGTGCTGGAACGGTCCGTAACATCCATGACCAACTTTCCGGGATCCAGAGGTCTGGCCGGAGGCGTTGCGCATGATGTTCCGAGGAGGAGCGCGAGCATCGGCAAGCTCGGCCTGAGGATTGCCGACAATATGTTCGCGGCTGGATCTTCGGCGGATGCCGCCAAAGCGGGTGAGCTGAAAGTCCTGATCATCTTGTCTTTCTGATGTGGCCGTCTTGCGGCCGAGGTGAGAGCGAAGGGGTGACTTCAGCATGCGCACGACCGGG
>CAYYGU010000078.1:0-6838 GCA_964471525.1 uncultured Isosphaeraceae bacterium | reverse complement strand
CGATTTCCAGATTCGATTTTCAGATTCCCGGGCTATCCAGCGGTGGATCGCGGCGGCGAGTGTGTGGGGTGAGGATTCCAGTGACACGCCAGGGCCGTGGCGGTCTCGAGTCTTGAGAGGTAGTCCTTCAGGTCCACTTCGGTCGCGCCGAGTCGTTCTAGGTGCGGCGTGAGGAACTGGATATCGAGCAGGCACGCACCGATGGTCTGGAGATGGCCGACCAGCCACGCCAGGCATACCTTGGAGGCATCACGCCCACCGATCGAGGGTCTGCTGAACATCGACTCGCCGAAGAAGGCCCCGCCGAGTCGGACGCCGTACAGGCCGCCCACAAGCCGGCCCGCTCGCCACGCCTCGACGCTGTGGGCGAGTCCCCGCCGATGCAGTTCCCCGCAGGCTGCCGCGATGCGATTGTCGATCCAGGTCGTCTCTCTGCCGAGGGCGGACTCGCCGCAGGCGGCGACCACGGCGTCGAAGCAGGTGTCGGTCCGGATGTCGAAGCGACCACTCTGAATCGTTCGGGCGAGACTCTTGGGCACGTGCAGCGAGTCGAGGTCGAGGATCGCCCGAGGATCGGGCCGGTACCAGTCCAATCCGCCAGTATCCGGGTCTGCCATCGGGAAGTACCCATTCAGATAGGCTTCGATCAGGATGTCCACCGGGAGTTCCTGCATGATTCCCAAGCATACCTCCGCCTGCGACGTACACTTGCCACGACTGCTCATCCTCGCCGAGTCCACGCTGCCCCATGTCCACCGCCACTCGCCGCAAGGCACCCGCCATGTATCACCGCCGCTTGTGGCTTCTTGCCGCATGCCTCTGCATGGTGTTCGTCGTGTTGACCGCGCAGGCGATTCGGTTGACCGTCGTGCAGGGGGCACGGCACCGGGAAACCGCGCTCTCGCGGCTCAATGAAACGCAGTGGCTGCCGACTTGGCGAGGATCCATTCTTGATCGCAACGGTCGCGTCCTGGCCCGCGACGAGCCCCGATGGGAAGTGGCCGTGTCCTGGGACGCGATGACAGGGCAGTGGGCGGAGGATCGGGCGGTCAGGGCGGCGAAACGGGCGATGGGAACCCAAGCGTGGTCCATGGCCTCGCCAGAGCGGCGGGCGGAGGCCATCGAGGCTGAGCGTGGCCGCTGGGATGATGTACTCGACGAATTGTGGACGGCGATCGGAAACGCTGCCGACCTGGACCGCGACGTCATGGATGCCACCATCAACGACATCCGAAGCCGGGTGCAGCGGATGGCTGCGGTCGTGTGGGAGGCGCAGCGGCGGCGGCATGAGGCTCGCTTTGGCACGGGCCAGCGCCACGACTTCGTGCCGCGTCCGATCCGCGAACAGGCGGATGTTCATGTGATCGCTGGGGACTTGGGCGAAGCGCAGGCCGCCGAACTTGAAGTCTTGGCCGCCCAATACGATGACCTGCTCGACGTGCGATACGCGCGACACCGGATCCATCCCTACGACGATCACCGCATCGACGTGGACCTGCGGACGATGCCCGGCCCGCTCCGCTCCGCCACCACGCAATCCGTGGCGATTCCGAGGGTCGCAGGGGTGCTCCTTGGTGATGTTCGCGGCGAGGTTTGGGCCGAAGATGTGGCGCGGCGTCCATTTCGCGATCCGGACACCGACGAAATCGATCGAGGTGGCTATCGCCGGTCCGACATCGTCGGAACCCGCGGCATCGAGCAGGCGTGGGAGGACGAACTCCGCGGAGAGGTCGGTCTGGTCGTGCGGGATCGTGATCTGGGCGAAACGTCTCGCGATGAACCCGCGGGTGGCCGCGATGTGCAATTGACCATCGACGCCGCCGTGCAGGCGCGGCTTGAGGCCGTGCTCGATCCGGACATCGGGCTGACCCGCGTTCAGCCATGGCACAAGAACGAGGCGTTGCCCAATGGCACGGTGCTTCCGGCAAGCGCCGTGGTGCTTGACATCGAAACCGGCGAGATCATCGCGATGGCATCAACCTCGCTCCCTCGCGGCGACATGACGGAGGTCGCCGCAGAGGCACTGCAGCCGTGGCTTGTGCGACCGGCGCAGATTGCGGCGCCGCCGGGTTCCATTATCAAGCCGCTGATTCTGGCCGCTGCGGTGAGTGAAGGCGTGATCGATCTGGAGCAGCAGATCGAATGCACCGGGCACCACTTCGAGCATCAGCCGACCATCGCTCGGTGTTGGATCTACCGCCCGAAGTACGGCATGGCCACGCACGGTGTCCTCGGCCCGGTCGAGGCGCTTGCGAGATCGTGCAATAGTTGGTTCTACGAACTTGGCGATCGCCTCGGTCTGGCGAAACTCAGCGGCTGGCTCGGCAGCATGGGGGTTGGCGAGCGGTTGGACATCGGACTGAGCCCGCCATGGTCCCAACCGCTCGAAGCACGCGGTTCGCGGCCCAGCGGAGCCGACATTGACCGGCTCGAGCGGCACGGCGAGGACACCTTCGAATCAGTCATGATGGCGATCGGACAAGGGAGGACGACGTGGACGCCGCTGCACGCAGCCGACGCCTATGCCACGCTGGCCAGAGCAGGCCGCCGCGTACCGCCGACGCTGGTGCGTGGGCATCGTCCTGCCGAGTCATCACAAGGCCGACCGCTGCCGCCGCGGGTCGTGGACACAGCCATCGCTGGGCTTGAAGATGTGGTGGCGAAGTCATACGGAACCGGAAATCACTTGTCGCTTCCCTCGGGACGTGAACCAATCTTTCGAGTAGACGGGGTTCGCATCGCTGCGAAGACCGGCACCGCGCAGGCACCGCCTTGGCGGCGGGATGTTAATGGCGATGGCGTGATCGATCCGGGTGAGCGGAGTCAAGGCCTGGACCATGCCTGGGTGGTTGGGCTGCTCGGGGACGAGGGTGGCTCGTGGCGATATGCCTTCGCCGTGTTGGTCGAGTACGGTGGATCCGGGGGACGCGTCGCAGGACCGATCGCCGATCAGGTGATTCGCGCCTTGCAGGATGAGGCGTATCTGAGCGGTGGTGACTCATGAATCGGTACACGTCCTCATTGGTTCGCCCCCAAGGTGGCATGCGACCAGCGGCCCGGCGAACCTGGATCAATCGGGTGCACTGGGCGACGCCCGCATGGTTGTGTCTTGCTGCGGCACTCATTCTGACCGTCATGGGCCTGGAAACCATCGGCACGACGCGTCCGGAACTGGTTCCCAAGCAGGGGGCACTGCTGGTGGTTGGGTTGATCGCGGCAGGCGTGGTCATCTGGCCTTCGCATCGTTTCTTGCAGTGGATCAGTTGGCCGATGTTGATTTTCGTCGTATTGCTGCTGGTGTTCCTGCTGATGCCGGGTGTGCCGGATTATGTGGTCCGTCCCCGCAACGGCGCGAGGCGGTGGATCAATCTGGTGGTGACCGACCTGCAGCCATCGGAACTTGCAAAGGTCGCCGTGGTGCTTTCGATCGCGTCCTGGCTTCGCTTTCGTCGCAACCACCGGCGGCTTCGCGGACTTCTTCCGCCGCTGCTGATCGCGGTGGTGCCGATGGGGTTGGTGCTGCTGGAGCCGGATCTCGGGACCGCGCTGCTCTTTCTGCCGACCGCCATTGCCATGTTGATTGCAGCGGGCGCGAAGATGCGGGACTTGCTTGTGATCGGGCTGCTCGGGCTGCTCGCCGCAGGCGCGATGGCGCCGATGCTCCGTCCACACCAGCGGGACCGCATCCTCGCGATGTGGGCGCAGGTTCGCGGCGATACCACCTATGTGGATGACATTGGGTATCAGGGTCAGCGGGCGATGACGCTCGTCGGCGCAGGTGGTGTGAGCGGGCATGGCGAGCACGAGGCGGCCCGCTTGCTGCATTGGAATCACCTGCCGGAAGAGCATAATGACATGGTGTTCGCCGTCATTGTGACGCGGTGGGGTTTGCTCGGTGGCCTGGTGACCTGGTCGCTCTTCGGTGTGATGGCGCTCGGTGGTCTGCTCGTGGCGGCCCAGTGCCGGGAGGCCTTTGGCAGGCTGGTGGCGGTGGGGGCGACGACCCTGCTGCTCACCCAAATGGTCGTCAATACGGGCATGACCATCGGAGTCATGCCAATCACGGGGATGACGTTGCCATTTGTCAGCGCGGGCGGCTCAAGCCTCGTCGCCGTATGGTTACTCATCGGTCTCCTGCTCAACGTCGGACTTCGTCCGCCAAACAGACTGTGGAGAGAGAGCTTTGAGTTCGGACCCGAGGATGATGCCAGTGCCTAGCAATCAGGACAACCCGGAGGCGATCAACGAGTTGGCGGCGCCCTATGGATTGGAACTCTCTGCCGAGGATGTCCGCATGCTCGGTCGGTTTCTCGATCTGCTCTTTGAAGCCAATACGCGGATGAACCTGACTCGCATCACCGATCGGGCGCAGGCATGGACGCGGCATGTGCTGGATAGTGTGAGTCTGCTTCCCTATCTCGAAGCGGCTCGCGCGGAGAACATGCTCGATCTTGGCGCAGGCGGTGGTTTCCCGGGCCTGCCACTGGCGATGGTGCGGCGGGATCTTCCGGTGACGCTGCTTGAGGCGACCGGCAAGAAGGCCCGCTTTCTGGCCGAGACCGCCACGACGCTGGGTCTGGACAACGTCACGGTGCTAAGCGAACGGGCCGAGACGCTCGGCAGTCCGGATGGGGGGGGACGCTTTGCGTGGGATGTCGTGACCGCGCGGGCGGTCGGACCGATGCGAGTGCTGCTGGAACTGGGCGTGCCGCTGGTCGTAGATGGTGGGTATCTGTTGGCGATCAAGGGTGAGCGGGCTGGTGAGGAAATCGAAGACGCAGCAGTTGCGCTGCGAACCCTCAAGGTCACCGTCGAGTCGACGAACCGAACGCCCTCGGGCACGATCGTCATTGTGCGGCGGGACGGCCCCATTCCTCGGATGTATCCACGTCGCCCCGGCGAACCGGCGCACGCCCCGATCGGAGGAACCCCGCGTGAGCGCCGCTGAACTGGTCGATTTGCTCGGCGAAGAGTTCGGTCTGCAATCGGTGCTACCGGGCTTCGAGGTTCGCCCCGAACAAGAGCGGCTCGCCCATGCCGTCCGTCGCACGTTTGAGAGCCGCGGCACCCTTCTTGCTGAGGCGGGAACCGGGGTCGGCAAGTCCTTTGCCTACCTGCTTGCGGCGATGGAGCGGGTGGTCAATCACGATGAGGTCGTGGTGGTGTCGACCCATACGATTGCCTTGCAGGAGCAATTGATCCGCAAGGACATCCCGCTGCTGCTGCCGCTGGTTGGTGGCGCTGTGAGGCCGGTGCTGGTCAAGGGCCGGGGCAATTATCTCAGCAGGCGGCGGCTCGATTTGGCGATTCGGCGTCGCGGGCGGCACGGTGGTCCCGAGGGGGACTCGCTCAAGATCATCGAGGACTGGGCCACAACAACCCGCGATGGAACACGGACGAGCCTACCGAACCTTCCCCGGGCAAGCGTCTGGGACCACGTGCAGAGCGAAGCCAACAACTGCCTTGGCGGCAAGTGTCCACGGCATGACGAGTGTTTCTATCAGCGTGATCGAGCTCGCATGGCGGCGGGCAATCTACTTGTGTGCAATCACGCGCTGTTCTTCTCGGATTTGGCGCTGCGAATGGGGGGCGCTGCATTGCTGCCCGACTACCACCATGTCGTCTTCGACGAGGCCCACGCCGTCGAGGACGTGGCGGCGGAACATTTTGGGATGCAAGTCTCTCAGGCGGGAGTTGAACGATTGCTCGGCGGGCTTCTGAGCGGCGATGAGCAGCGAGGCTGGCTGGCCGGGCAGGATGGAGATGGCCCGATCGCCCGCTGCGTTGTCCACGTGCGAGACGTTCGCGGTGCCACGCGGCGATTCTTCGATGCGCTGCTTGCCTGGCACGGTCGATCGGGCGGCTCCGGTGGCCGCATTCGATCGCCGCATCCGGTGGAGGATGTTCTGTCTGGACCACTTGAGGCGCTGGCCGAGGCCATCGGCGCGGCACGAACCGCAAGCGGCGATGAGGAAGAACGGGCCGAACTGGCCTCATGGGCAATCCGGGCATCCGGCATGGCGACCGGAATCCGAAGGCTTCTGGCCCAAGACGTTCCGGGGGGCGTGTACTACCTCGATGGTCTCGAGCCCGGAAGCGGGCGCGGTGCGAGGCCCGCCCTCAAGTGCACCGTCATCGATGTGGCGCCGATTCTGAGCGAGCAGTTGTTTACTGGGCGGACCGGGCTTGTGCTGACCAGCGCCACGATGGCGGCGGGCAAGCAGGGGTTCGGCCACATCGCTTCGCGACTCGGATGTCTCGATGCCGACACGCTTGAAGAAGGGAGCCCCTTTGATCTGGCGAGTCAAATGCGGCTGGTGATTGACTCGGCGATGCCCGAGCCGAGTAGCCCTCAGTACATCGATGCGCTGCTGCGGCGGGTTGTTGAACTGGTTGCGCGAACCGGCGGCGATGCGCTCGTTCTGTGTACCAGTTTCCGCACGATCAATGCGCTGGTGAAGGCTGGCCAGTCACGCTTGGGGGAAGTCGGCGGCGCGGTGCTTGTGCAGGGACGCGACGGCCCACCCGGAAGGCTCGTGGAGCAGTTTCGCGAGACCGACGGCGGCATCCTGATCGGCACGTCGAGTCTGTGGCAAGGTGTCGACCTGCCGGGCGCGGCGCTTCGCAACGTCATCATTACCCGCCTTCCGTTTGACCCACCCGACCGCCCGCTCGTCGAAGCGCGGTGCGAGGCGGTCAAGGCCGCGGGCGGATCTCCCTTCATGGACGAGAGTTTGCCGCGGGCAGTCCGCCGATTCCGGCAGGGAATCGGCCGCCTCATTCGAACATCCAGCGATACCGGCCTCGTCGCCATTCTCGATTCGCGGGTGGTTCGCAA
>CAYYGU010000077.1:0-6869 GCA_964471525.1 uncultured Isosphaeraceae bacterium | reverse complement strand
CAATGTTGACGCAGCGGTAGACGTTCTCGACGATCTTCGATGCTTCGGCCACTTCAGTTGAAGACACCGGAATGACATCACACACGGCCTTCGTATAGAACGCGCAGGCCAGATCGCGCGAGATCTCGTCGATCCCACCGACCACCCTAGGAATCGATGCCGTTTCAAATACTTCGTCTCCTGGATTCTCCCGCTCTGGGCTGTAGGCGAGGAAAAAGTTGACACCGCATCGAAGTCCTCCCGTTTCCAGAATCGGCAACATGGTCTCACGGGTCGTGCCCGGCCAGGTCGTTGACTCAAGTACGACCAGCATCCCCGGTCGCAGGACCTCCGCCACGATCTCGGTGGAGCGGATCACATGTGTGAGGTCTGGTGTGTTGTCCTCAGCCAAAGGCGTTGGCACACACAGCACCACGATGTCACACGCCCGCAACTCCGATGCTTCATCGCTCGCCGAGAACAGATCCGATTCGGCCAGCCTCTGGAAGCGCGACGACCAGATCTTCCCGAGATAGGACACGCCGCTGTTCATGGCTTCGATTTTGCTCGTGTCAATATCAAATCCAAGGACTTGGTACCCCGCATGTTCAATCGCGCAGGCGAAGGGGAATCCCACATAGCCCATGCCAACGACCCCGACGCGGGCGGTCACTCCGGCAATGCGATCCGCAAGTTGCTTGGATTCCTTGGTTGCCACGGGAGAAAACACTCCAACTGAGCACATGCCGCCACGAGTACAGTGGCATCGGGTCTCGATGGCAATGATATCGCCGGTCGAGAAGCGACCCTCACGACCCGGCGTCGCGAATCGCATCAGCAAGCCGCTCCATGTCGATTCGATCCGCCGTGGGGTGCACTGGCAGGAAGAGTGATCGCTCAGCCAGAGCCGCAGCCGTGGAGCACCGATGCGGGCTGGCATGGTGGTTCCCGACATCCATGACCCGACCGGTGCGAACCGGATACTCGACTCGCAGACGCTCCACCAACGCATCGCGATCGACTGTCTGGGACGGATCCACCAGACATCCAAGCATGAACAGTCCGTGCGTGACACCTTCGCCCGGCCATGGAATACCAAGCCACGGTACATCCGCAAGCGCCTCCCTCAATACCAAGGCGTTGACCGTTCTGATCGCGGTCCAATCCGCCAATTGGTCGAGTTGCTTGAGTCCGATCGCAGCCTGCATGCCTGTCATCCGCAGATTGCTTCCGAATCGGACCGAGCCACCAGAACGGATCATCGATCCAGGCCTCGGCTTCCCGTGGTCACGCCAGGACCAGGCCCGATTGAACGCCGCCGAATCGCGAATGCACACCATGCCCCCCTCGCCACCGGTCGACATAATCTTGTCCTGACAAAACGAGAACGCTGCCGCATGCCCAAACGATCCAACATGGGCTCGCCCAACGCGGGCACCATGCGCTTGTGCGCAATCCTCGATGATCAGAACACCGTGCGTGCCCGCCCACTCCATGATGGCCGGCATGTCGCAGGGCCAACCCGCAAGATGAACCACGATCGCCGCCCGAGTTCGCTCGGTTCGACCCGATTCAAGCGACTCCACAGTGACGTTCCCGCTGGCGTCATCGACATCAACGAACGTTGCCCGGGCTCCCACATGAACCGGTGCCGCCGCATCCGCGACGTACGACCTCGCAGGTACCAGCACCTCGTCCCCGGATCCGATTCCGAGCCCTCTCAGGCACAGTTCGATCGCGAGTGTCCCGTTGGCAACGGCAAGGCACGGGCAACCAACCAACCCGCCAAAGGCCTCCTCGAAATTCGCCACTTCCGGACCTGTCCACTGGTTGGTTCGACCCGATCGAAGCACCTTGGCCACGGCCGCGATCTCGACCTCACTGTGGCTGGGCCAACGAGGAAAGGGTACACGGCAAGGACTGCTGATCGCCATCCCATCCGAAGTTCGCCCTGTGCTCGATGTTTTGATTGTCATGGGTTTCCAGAGCAACTACCATTCACTGCTCACCTGGGAAGACGACCATGACAGAGTTGGAATCAAAAGTCAAAGCCATCGAAGCGCAACTTTCGTCGTGGCGGGATGAGAATCGGCGTTTCTTCGCCACCTCCTCCTTCCAGACCAGCAGCGGCGTCCTGTTGCATCTGCTCGACCGGTTTGCCCCGGGGATCAGCGTCTGCTTCCTCAACACCAGTTACCACTTCCCCGAGACGCTGATGTTTCGTCGGGAACTCGGCGCGCGGTTTGACCTCAACATCGTCGACGTGTTCTCGCCAATCTCTCGCATTCAACAGCAGCGGGACGGACAGCAACTCTTCGCCGCCGATCCAGATCTCTGCTGCCATCTCAACAAGGTGCTGCCGCTGGAGCCGTGGCTCGCCTCGAACGACTTCTGGATCAACGGCATCCGAGGCGATCAAAGCGCGCACCGCAGCGCGATGACCGCCTTCAGCCCGGCGGCGCATGGATGCCGTCGCTGGCATCCGCTGCTCGATTGGACCGACACCATGATGGACGAGTACCGAGCGACCTGGAGCCTGCCGAGCCACCCACTCGATCCTGGGGACGGTCGCTCCATCGGCTGCCAGCCCTGCACCGCGATGTCCGATTCCAACCAGAGCCGTGAAGGACGATGGCATGGGCTCAAGAAGACAGAGTGCGGTCTGCACCTGACGATAGGAGCGAGTTGATGCGTGTGCTTGTAACCGGCGGCGCCGGATATCTTGGGACCTCCGTCGTGGCGGCCTTGGCTGATCGGCCTGACGTCTCGGACATCCTCGTCTACGACAATCTCTCCCGTGGGAACCGGAGTTTCTTTCTCGGTGGACCCGGCAATGGTCAGCCCGTTCGCTTTGTTCAGGGTGACATGCTCGACTCAGCGGAACTTCCCCGCGTGCTTGAAGGTATCGATGCCGTCGTTCATCTCGCTGCACGGGTGAAAACGCCATTTGCGGATGAAGCAACACACGCAATGGATCAAGTCAATCATTGGGGCACGGCCGAGTTGTCTTACGCGCTGGAACGATCGAATGTGGGGCGGGTCGTCTACACATCCTCGACCGCCGTCTATGGACACAACGATTACGCGGCCGACATCGCCGATCTTCCGTCTCCGATGACGGCCTATGGAGTTTCCAAACTGGCTGGAGAAGCAATGCTCCGGCGACTCAGCGATGACATGCGGGTCTGCATCGTCCGCTGCGGAAACGTCTATGGCTTCAACCGAAGTATGCGGTTCGACGCGGTCGTCAATCGAATGGCCTTCGACGCGAGATTCCGAAGCCGGGTGATGATCGAAGGGAGTGGCGAGCAGCTTCGAAGTTTCATTCATGTCGAGCGAGCGGCGGCGGTGCTGACAACACTGGCCTGCGGCGATTGCGGGAGTGACATGTGGAATCTCGTCGAACACACACGGTCGGTCAACGAAGTTGCCGAGACGCTGGAGTCGATCTATCCCGATCTTGAGCGAATATGGGTCCAGCCCAATCTGCATGTGCGAAGTCTTGCGGTGAAGCCGGACGAACGACTGAACGCCATCTTGAACGGTTCCCGTTCCGACTTCGAGTCCGACGCTCGCGATATGGATGCGCACTTCGCCTTCGCCACCGGTGTGATCGCCTGATTTTCCCTCCTGTGGACCATCTTCGGGGTATTGATGCCACCGTTGGGGGGCTTTCTGCTATCCTCGCTGCCTTCAAACGGGTGGACTACAAACCCCTAGCCAAGGACGACTTGAATCCATGATGGCTTTTGAAAACAAGTCGGTGCTCGTAACGGGCGCCTGCGGAACCGTTGGATCTGCCCTTGTCAAGCACCTCGCCTCGGGTGTGTCTGGGCGGCCCGCACGCATCATGGGTATCGATCACGGCGAGACCGAAATTTTCGATCTCGATCAGCAGTGGGCATCGGATCCCAACGTCACCGTGCAACTCGCCGACGTCCGCGACGTCCATGGCCTGATACCACTCTTCAGAGAAGTCGACATCGTCTTCCATGCTGCCGCGCTCAAGCACGTCATTCTGTGCGAGCAGGCTCCAATGGAGGCTGTTCGAACCAACATCATCGGCGTGCAAAACGTCATCCGCGCAGCCAGAGAAGGCGGCGTCGAGCGGGTCGTCTTCACAAGCAGCGACAAGGCGGTGAATCCCACGAACGTCATGGGGACATCCAAGTTGATGGGCGAGCGGCTCATGACTGCCGCCAACACCAATCGCCGCAATGGTGACCCCATCTTCACGTCGACACGATTCGGGAATGTGCTCGGCTCTCGCGGCTCGGTGCTTCCGATCTTTGCCCGACAGATCCGCGCGGGCGGTCCGTTGACGATCACAAACGAGGAAATGACCCGATTCGTGATGACCATCGAAGAGTCGGTCCGGCTCGTCGTCGAGTCGGCCACGCTCGCCTGCGGCGGCGAGGTCTTCATCACGAAGATGCCGGTCGTTGGAATTCCGGATCTCGCCAAAGCCGCCATCGAAGAACTCGCCCCCGAATTCGGACACGAGCCGTATTCCATCGACACGACCATCATTGGAAGCAAGGCCGGCGAAAAACTCTATGAAGAGTTGATGACCGAAGAAGAGACCACCCGAGCCATCGAACTGGAGCGGTACTTCGTGGTCCTGCCTGCCTTCCGCAATCTCTACGAAGAGATCTCATACAACTACTCCGACGATCAGCGCACCGGCGTGGATCGTCCATACGTCTCACGCACGGAACCGGCCATGACAGTCGAGGAAATCCGGTCGTGGCTTCGTGAAAGCGGTCTCGCAAGCAGTTGTGTCCAAGCGGTCACAGTCGACTGACCCGCAACAACCCCACACTCGTGGGGAGGAGTTTCAACCATGCGTATTCTCATTCTCGGCGGTGACGGCTATCTCGGATGGCCGACCGCCATGCACCTCTCCGCAAAGGGTCATGATGTCGTCATCGCCGACAACTATCTCCGCCGCACCATGGCGCAGTCGATTGACTCGGAGGTGCTCTTCCCCGTCCCGAACATGCATCAGCGGGCGGCGAAGTGGAAAGAGAAGAGCGGCCGTGACATCGAGGTGCACGTCGTTGATCTGGCCGACCCGCAGCAGTGTGACGCGATCTTCGCAGCCACCACGCCCGAGGTTGTCGTCCATTACGCCGAGCAGCCCTCGGCCCCCTATTCGATGCTGAATAATCAGGCTTCGCACCTGACCCTGCACAACAACCTTGGCGTCACGCTCAACACCATCCTCGGCGTTCGGAATCACTGCCCCGACTGCCATCTGATCAAGCTCGGCACGATGGGCGAATACGGAACCCCGAATGTCGATATCCCAGAAGGGTGGTTTGACCTGGAGTTCCGAGGGCGAAGCCAGAAGTCGCTCTTTCCCCGGCAGGCCGGCAGCCTCTACCACACGACCAAGATCATGGACACCGATCTGCTCTGGTACTACTGCCGGGTCTGGGATATCCGCGTCACCGACCTCATGCAGGGTCCGGTGTATGGACTGGAGACCTATGAGAACGACGACGATGAGTCGCTCTTCCCGGCCTTCGCCTACGACGAAGTTTTTGGAACGGCCCTCAACCGCTTCATCGTGCAGGCTGTCGCGGGCTACCCGCTGACTGTGTATGGATCGGGCGGTCAAACCCGAGGCTATCTCAACCTCAAGGACACACTGAACTGCGTCCGTCTGGCGGTCGAGAACCCGGTCGATCCGGGCGAGCTGCGGGTGTTCAACCAGTTCACGGAGACATTCTCGGTCAATGACCTGGCCGATCGCGTTCAGCGCGTGGGCGGCACGCTCGGCTTGAACGTCGAAATCAAGAACCTGCCCAATCCTCGCATCGAGGCCGAGGATCACTACTACAATCCCGACCATACGGGCCTGCTCGAACTCGGTCTGGAACCCCATTTCCTGACCGACGACCGCTTGGCCGCCATGCTCGATCTGGTGCGTCATCATGCCGATCGAATCAACCACGATCAGATTTTTAGAGGTGTGAAGTGGGCAGCCAAGAAACCGACAAGCGACGCTGGTTCATCACAGGTGGCTGCGGCTTCATCGGCAGCAACCTGATCGAGTCGCTCGTCGCGGACGGATGCCCTGTTCGCGTCTACGACAACTTGACGGTCGGCACCCGCGAGGCGCTGGCCGCGGTGACACCCTTCGATGAAGTCGAAGCGGATGCGGCGTGGTCCGAAGGTGTCCAACTGGTCGTCGGTGATATTCTCGAGTGTGATGTGCTTGCTGCGGCGGCGAAAGATGGTGATGTGATCGTCCACCTCGCCGCCTGCACCGGCGTGCCAGACTCGGTTAGGGACCCGCACTTTGACTGCCGCACCAATGTGCAAGGCACGCTCAATGCGCTCGAAGCAGCGAGGCACGGCTCAGCCAAGCGATTCATCTTCGCCAGCAGCGGCGCCCCTGCCGGGAACGTCGAGCCGCCCATTCACGAGGAGATCGTCCCCAAGCCGGTCGCGCCCTACGGCGCCAGCAAACTGGCCGGAGAGGCGTATTGTTCGGCCTATGCCCAGACCTTCGATGTCGAGACCGTGGCCCTGCGATTCGGTAATGTGTACGGCCCCAAGAGCGGACACAAAACCAGCGTCGTCGCCAAGTGGATCGGCCTGGCATTGGAAGGAAAGCCGATTGAAATCTACGGCGACGGCACCGCCACCCGCGACTTCATCTTCACCACCGATCTGATCGACGCGATCCACAAGGCTGCAACTGCTCCCGCCGAGAACGTCTCAGGAGAAGTCTTCCAGATTGCGACGAGCCATGAGACCACGGTCGGTGAACTCGCTGAGTTGCTTTGTACTGCCCTCGCCGAAGCCGGCATCGACCCCCCCCAAGTCCGCTTCACCGAAGAGCGGCTCGGGGATATCAAACGAAACTACTCCGATACATC
>CAYYGU010000076.1:0-6920 GCA_964471525.1 uncultured Isosphaeraceae bacterium | reverse complement strand
CGATGAGCGTCTCGCCCTTGCTCGTGCTGCTGGTCGAGCCGAGCAGGTCCACCGTGTTCGCTCCGAGTCGGTGCGCCGCGACTGTGAATGAGACACGGGTTCGGGTGCTGTTTTCGAGGAAAAGGTTGGCGATGATGCAACCAGCGAGTTGATCGTGTCCCGATGCCTCACCCCGCACGATCGGCAGAAAAGTTGCCGCCGATTCCAGCAAGCCGATCAGCCGGTCGCGGGACATGTGCCGCAAGCCGAGAAGATGGGTGGTGGAGGTAGTGGTGGGCATGGTGCGGGATTGTACGGGGTCGAGTATCAGATCTGTCCGTTTGCCGCTGGTGCCTGCGAGAAGCGGCTATGACTCGACCTGTGGCCTCATCCATGGCGCACCCCACTGCAAGCGCAGAATGGACTACCCGAAGTTTGCAAGCATGATCAGTAAATCATCGACGCCAACCGTTCCGTCGCCGTTGATGTCGGCGGGACATCCACTGCACGGGCCCCAAGCACCAAGAAGAATCAGCAGGTCATCAACACCGACCGTGCCGTCACCATCAAGATCACCGGGAATGCCGATGACAGGGTCAAGGGAAATCACCGTCGAGTCCATGATGACAGGTGCCGACATGCCACGGTCGACCCAGGCGTCGTAGGCGATCTGACCGCGGGTGTCCGTCACGTTGGCATCGCGGAGAAACTCCATCATCTCACGGGTCGTCGTCTGGAAATACAGCGTCACCACCGCCTGTTCGGCACCGACCGGTATCGAAAAGGCTGTGTCTGACCAGTGTTGACCGTCGACATACACCATCCCCACGGGCGCCGCCTGAATCGCTTCGAACCCAGCGTTGGTGAAGCCCATGGGTGGAATACGGTTGTCTATGACGACCTCGTTGCACAGCACCAGGTGGAACGAAGGTCCGGCATCCACGCCAGCGGCATCCGCAACCGATTGCGATATGCCCAGTTTGCACTGCCACACCTGCGTGCTCGCCTCATCGAGCGTCGCGGTCGTCCAGTCATACGCGCCCCGCTCTTCGATCGCCAGGCCGTCCCCGTCGAGGTACTGCACATTGAGCCACATCCGTCGCCCCTCGGGCATGCCGGTGGGCAACTTGTGACCAGACCAGTTGGTCACGCGAATATCAAGTTGCGAATCACTCTGGCTCACATCCATGTCGCTCGCGGCGGCGAGCATGTCGGCCGTCCGCTGCATGGATGTGTTGACCGCCTCGTCGCTGAGTCCGGTGTAATACGGATCGTAGAGGTCGTGTACCGCGCCGATCACCCACGTGTTGCCGCCACTGAAAGCATGAATGTCGATGTCGTCTCGGGTACCGACGTTGGGATCTGACCACCAGACGCAGTTGGCTCCATGCGTCTTGGGCATGTGGCAGTCCTGACAGGAACGCATCACTCCATCCGGATGCCCATCACCGCCGAATCGTCCATCCGGAAACGCTACGCCCGTATTGGCGAAGTCGCTGTTGAGCCACTCGCTGTAGGTCCGCTGTTCGGGAAACATCTCATAGACATTTTGCGTCGGATGCGCGGCATCCATGGCGTTGAGTTCAAATGTCTGTGTCGTGTCGTTCCACGTGAATACGGGGTTTGCCAGATCGTGGCATGAAGCACAGGCCGCGGATTCGGAATGAAACGGGGAATACAGAATTTGAGAAGTACCGTGCATATTGATAATGACATCGTCAAGTGGACCGCGACGAGTATCGGTCGGATCGAAGATGAACCGTCCGTTTCCGGGATGTGCAGGGTCCGGATACGTGCCCGCGTCCACCAGCGCCTGCAGGATGTCCGCATCTTCGACCGGATTCTCGGCAGAGAGCACCGGATCAACCATGCGGTGACAGAAACTGCACGACACACCATCGGTGTCATCCGGCACCCACAGGTCATCGAGGTTGCCCGTCGTGCTACGACCACTCCCCCACCCCATCGGCGCATGGCAGCGGATGCAGTATTCACCCGCGCCCGCGGCGTCCTGATTGGCGATCGTCACCGCAGCCTGCCAGACCGGGTCGCGAACGGACTGAGCCATCATGCTCAGCGACCAGTTTTCGTACGGGGCCGTCATTTCGTCCGGGTTGTCATCGTCCTCGAACCGGTGACAGTTCGTACACGTGAAGATCGATACCTCAAAGGTCTGCATGCCTGGAGGCTCAGGCTGCGTACCGGGCTGGAAGAAGTCCTCATGGGTGGTCGGCACCTGAACCTGCTCAGCGACGACCAGCCAGGCGCATGACAGCATGACAATAATGGGCAAAGTCCTGACCATATTCATCGCGGTGCGACCCTCTTCCTCCTCACCATCCGAGCAATTCGCCCCAATGGTCCCATTCCCACAGTACACGCCCCACGTGCTTGGTCAATGCCGGCCAAGCAGATCCACTCGGATTGCTACACTCCAACCCCGTATGACTCCTCCCCCCATCCGTCGCATCGCCCTCTTGGCCCTCACAGGGGTCGTGGCAGGATGCTCGGCGTTCCAAGGACCGGAAATCCTCACCATCGAACCCCAGCAGTATCAGGAGGCCTTCTCAACGGCGGTCGACCTGGTCCGAGATCGTGGGTGGGAGCCGGAACTCATGGATCGCCGCAGCGGCGTCATCGAATCAGGACCGACGCAAAGCGGCTCCTTGATCGACCCATGGCGATTGAACACCATGGACATGAGCACGATCGTTGAAAACACCTTCTCCAAGACCAGAACGCGGGTTCGGGTCGAATTTCGCCCCGTTCGCGACACCGGACTCGCTCACTCTGAGCGAGCCGACCTTCGCCGCCCCGACTACCTCGGAGCCGCCGAGACAACCGATCTCACGACGGCGGCCGAACCGCTTGACCTGCGGGTCTGGGTCTTTGTCGAGCATGGACATGCCCCCAATGTCATGCGAAGCACGTGGTCCCCCACGCTCTCTGCAAGGCCACGCCGGGCCGGTCACGATCGGAACTGGGAGAGTCCGCCAGCGGGTGCGGTGTGGATTCCCACCAGCCGCGACCGAAACGCCGAGCGAAGGCTGCTCTGGGCCATCCAAGAGGCCTTGCAGACGAACCAGCCGGTCCAAGCGGACCCCCCGCCATCGGCCAGTTGAGTCCGCGAAGCTCGCCCTTGCGTAGCCCGGCCTTGGTGGTACCCTGAGGCGTTCGATCGACCACTGTCACGAGAGAGATGCACCCATGCGATGGCCCCTTGCCGCGACAGCGGCCGCAGTCCTGAGTACCGCCGCCTCAGCGGACTACCGCGACTGGTGCGGATGGAGCGAATTGGTCGATCGGATCGGTCTTGAGAATGTCCCGACCGGGGTCGACGTCATCGTCGGGCAGGTCGAAGTGCCAGACAACAGTGGGCACTACATGCCCGATGGCGACGAGCCGGACTTCGACGGGAAGTACCTTATTCGCCGATCGGGTGGATCGACCACCCCGTCCGCCCACGCCACCGGCGTTGCCAAGAAGTACTACGGACTCACCAACTCGCTCGCCCCAGGCGTCTGGTTCATCAACTGCTACGAGGTCAACAACTGGCTTCAGGGTGGGTACCTCAACGTCGGATTCGGAAGTGGCGTACCGCCCGATGGACCGATGGGCGATCAGAAGATCTGGAATCACTCGTGGGTCGGTTCCTTCGGCTCGACAAATTACGATCACGATGCCCTTCGTCGCCTGGACTGGGTTGTTGAACGTGACGATGTGCTGGTCACGGTCGGGCTCAACAACGGTACGCAGCAACAGCCCCTGCTGAGTTATGGCTACAACAGCATCTCTGTAGGACGCCGCGACGGCGATCACTCATGGGGTGATGTGCCCGCTCCCTACGAAGGGGCCGGACGCATGAAGCCCGATATCACCGGGCCGCTCTTTACGACCAGCGAGGCGACCCCGACCATTGCCGCTGCGGCGGCGATGTTCGTCGAGATGGTTCGGAATGACCCGGTACTCCCGGATGAAGGCGAAACTTCCGAGACCCTCAAGGCCGTCCTCATGACCTCCGCCACCCATACTGGACCAAGCGGATCCGGTCTGAACTGGACCAACAACGCGCCGGAGAGCGGACCCGACCGCGGACTAACCGCCCGTCCACTGGACGAGTTGGTCGGTGCCGGTCACCTCGATGTCAACCGCGCCCACATGATCTTTACTGGAGGGCGGACCGACGGCGGCCCGGAAGCCGGTGCCGCCCCCCCTGCTACGCAGCACGGGTGGTCGTTCGATACGCTCGCCAGCGGTGAGCAGCGAAATCTGCGATTCACCATGCCGGAGGGTGCCACCGAGTTCTCGGCACTGGCGACGTGGAATCGCGATGTCGCCGACAACTTCACTAGTTTCACGCTGGCCGATATCAACCTTGAACTGCTCCGCCTTGAGTCCGGCATGCCCGTTTCGCTCATCGGCAATGAAACCGCGTGGCTTGCCGGCAACGTCGCGAGCCTCAGCACGATCGACAACCTCGAGCACCTGTACCTGCTGGAGTTGGAGCCGGGCGACTACATCCTGCAGCTTCGCTGCGCAAGCGGCACCGCCGATGTCGCGCTCGCCTGGTACTCCAGCGACATCGTCGAGGGGCTCTTTGGCGATCTCAATGGCGATGGGTTCGTCGGCGTCGATGATCTGCTGCAACTCCTCGCCGCCTGGGGTGCGTGCCCCGACTGTCCGGAGGATCTCGATGGCGACGGCTTCGTGGGCGTAGACGACCTGCTGGCGATGCTCGGGGTCTGGTCATGAACAAATACCTGCTCGCCGCGGCCTCCGTGGCGGCCCTTGTCGCCGACACACGCGCCGACTACCGCGACTGGTGCGGGTGGACCGAACTGGCGGCAAGGATCGGCGCCGAGAACGTACCGGATGGCACCGATGTCATCATTGGACAAGTCGAGGCTGCCGACGGGAACGGTCGCTACGTGGCATTCGACAACTCGTCGATTCCCGCAGAGTTCGACGGAAAGTTCATTGCCAAACGCTCGGGTGGTACCAACTCACCGTCAAGCCACGCCACCATGGTTGGTCGCAAGTGCTACAGCCTCGAAGATGGAATAGCGTCGGGAGTAACCTTCATCAATGCCTGGACCGTCAACAGTTGGAAGGCCTCCGGCTACATGCACTCTGGACAGGGGGCAGGAACACCGCCCGATGAAGCCATGGGTGCTCAGAAAATCTGGAATCACGCTTGGGTGGGAACAACTGGAAACACTGAAGCCGACCACGATCTGCTCCGCCGCTTGGACTGGGTGGTGTCGCGAGATGATGTCATCGTTGTTGTGGGCCTCAACAACAGCGATCAACAGCAGCCTCTGCTCAGTTATGGCTTCAACACCATCGCCGTGGGCCGCCGCGACGGCGAGCACGCGTCGGGCGATGTGCCAGCGGGCTATGACGGCGCAGGGCGGATGAAACCCGATATCACCGGACCGCTCTTTACAACCAGCGAGGCAACGGCCACCATCTCGGCTGCCGCCGCCATACTCGTGCAGCAGGTACGCGATGACGAATCGCTTCCGGTCGAGGCTGAAGCCCCAGAGGTCGTCAAGGCGATCCTCATGGTCTCCGCCAGTCACAGTGGTGTGTCCGGGGGGACATGGACCAATAGCGCAGTAGAGGACGGAAACGAGCGGGGGCTGACTGATCGACCACTGGATGCCACCGTCGGTGCCGGGCACCTCGACGTCAACCAATCGCATCTGGTGATGTCTGCAGGACAGCAGCCGGGGGCGGCATCGGGCGAAGCCCCTGCTGGGCTGGCTGGCTGGTCGCTGGAGACCATCTCACCCGATGAGCAGCGTTCGTGGCTCATCGAATCGGCCGGAACCACCGCTGAATTCTCCGCCCTCATCACTTGGAACCGCGTCGTTGCGAACAACTTCGGTAGTTTCACCCTCGCCGACATGGATTTGGAACTGTTGCGGCTGACCGCAAACGGCGAGATCTCCACGCTGATCGGCGTCCGCGGGGTAGACAGTTTCGACGGCGGAAACATCGCGAGCCGCAGCACCGTCGACAACGTCGAACACCTCTTTATCACCGGCCTGCAGCCGGGGCGGTACATCCTGCAGATCACGCGCCCCGATGGCGATTCCGGGGGCGATTCTGGGGGCGATGACATTCCCGTGGGCATCGCGTGGTATGGCAGTGATCCGGTCATCGATGCCGATGTGGACGGCGATGCCTCCATCGGCGTGCTCGATCTGCTGGAACTGCTGAGACGGTGGGGATCGTGCGATCTCTGCGGAGCCGATCTGGATGGTTCGGGCATGGTTGACGCGGTCGATCTCTATCTTCTGATTGATGCTTGGCTCGCGCCCTGAACCGCAGAAGGATTCCGTGGCCGCCCCGGGGCCTTTGCCACAGATGAACTGTTGTGGGTGATCCCCACCCCACCCCCGTGGGCAGTACCTGACCTTATTTCTGCTGCACTACCATGCCGGCCATGCGACGCGCCCGGCTTGGGTCCTATCTCTTGCTCGCCCTTGTGCTGTTGGGCTTTGCGCTCTTCCTGATCTACCCGATCTGGCTCACGGTAGCCGTTGGCTTCGAGGGGAAGGACGGCGGCTTCACGCTGCATCACGTGCTGACGGTTCTCAAAGACCCGTCTACCCGCATCGGCTTGCTCAACGCGCTGGGAATCGCAGTATTCACGACGACGGCTGCCCTTCTCATCTCGATTCCGCTGGCCCTGGTATCGGTCAAGTGCGACTTCCCCGGAAAGGCCGCCTTCAATGCTGTCATTCTGGTGCCACTCATCCTGCCGCCCTTCGTTGGCGCAATTGGCCTGCATCACCTGCTCGGCCGCCACGGGGCGATCAGTGAATTACTCATTTGGCTTGGGCTGACCGACCGGGGGGTGGACTTCATCGGACACGGGGGCTTCTGGGCGATCGTACTCATCGAGGCCCTGCACCTGTATCCGATCATCTATC
>CAYYGU010000075.1:0-6993 GCA_964471525.1 uncultured Isosphaeraceae bacterium | reverse complement strand
AGCGCGATCCGAGGACGGCGAATCGGTTTCATCTTTCAGTCCTTCAACCTCATCCCTGAACTGACGATCGTTGAGAACGTCGAGGTTCCGCTTTTCTATCGCGGTGTACCGCGAGCCGAGCGGCACGCGACGGCCCGTGCCGTACTTGATCGCGTCGAACTCTCCGACCGATTGAGTCACCGACCCAATCAACTCTCCGGAGGTCAGCAACAGCGGGTTGCAATTGCCAGAGCCCTCGTTGGCGATCCCCCGCTATTGCTTGCCGACGAACCAACCGGCAACCTTGACACCGAAACCGGCGAGACCATCATGTCACTCCTCGATGAACTCCATAGCGAGGGCCGGACGATCATGATGGTGACCCATGATGACGAGATGGCTACACGCTGCCAGCGCATCGTGCGACTTCGGGACGGCGTGATTGAGTCCGACACCGCCCCAGAACCCGTCACCGCGAGCGCCTGAGTATGCGGATCCTCGGAATCGATCCCGGTCTTCGATTCACCGGGTATGGCTGCATCAATTCTGACGCAAGCGGGCAGTCGTCCACTGTTGTGGAGGCTGGCGTGATCCGCGTCCCGCAGAAGAAGCCGCTCCCGGAGCGACTTGCCTATCTGCACAACGAACTGACGAACCTCATGCAAGAGACCGAGCCTGATCTGGTGATGATCGAACAGGTCTTCGTCCATCGCGATCGGGCTCAGACAGCCATGCAGATGGGACACGCCCGCGGTGTGATGCTGCTCGCCGCCGAACAGCAGCACATCGAAATCGACGAACTCTCCCCAGCCGAGATCAAGCGAGCCGTCACGGGCAATGGCCGCGCGAGCAAGGAGCAGATTCAACACGCGATTGCCACCCTTCTTGGCCTGTCTGCGCCACCAACCCAGCCCGACACCGCCGACGCGCTTGCGATCGCCCTTGCGGCAGCGGCGAGACGACCCGGTTGAGCCCCTATGTCACAGGACCCTCGCTGATGCGAGGGCCCTGTGGAATACACAGAGGTATCAAGACACCGAGGTCAGGGACACGAGCCCCAACTGGCGATCAACAGAAGCAGATCGTTGGAATCGGTCGTCCCGTTGCCATCGACATCGCCGCTCGGGGAACCCCATCCAGCGATGACCGCGAGGAGATCGTCGGCACCGACATCGCCACTGCCGTCCATATCTCCCGTGCATGGTTCGCTGCTGTCACAGGGATCGCCAGGCCCATCGACAACCAGTAGTCCCGTGCCGGACGATGAACCGCTCCATCCGCCGACGCGGATGTAGTAGGAATCACCTTCGGTGACGCTGACTGTGGTGTACGAGGAGTATCCGCCACAGTTACTGCCGTCGCCGTTACAGCCGATCTGCGAGAGCGTGCCGCACGAATCGCCGCGGTAGACCACGATGTCGCTGTCAAAATCAACGGTGTCGCAGGTGCTCACCGACATGGTGCCGCTTCCGCAGGCAGTCAGGTGATACCACACATCGGCATTCATCTCGCCGAGGTAGGTTCCGCCACACTGGGCGTCGTCATACGGGTCGCCATCACTGAGGGCGCCGATCGTATTGACATCCCATGATCCCCACGTGATCTCGCGGGCCGTCGAGCAGAAGTCATTGTCGAGCGGCTCGGGAATCGAGTCCATATTGTGCAGCGCGAAGGCGGCGAGAATCTCGGTGGAGTGTGGCGTGCCGTTATCCAGATTGCCATCGTCGTCGTCGAGCGTCAGCCAGTCGAGGGTGATGGTCGGATCGATGCCGTCGCCGCTGTGCAGTGGCATCGAGTTGATGGCGAGTTCTGCCACGACCGATTCGGGAAGGAGTTCGAGCGCGTCCCAGACGCAACCAGAGATCAACTGGCCGCAGTCATGGATCCCGCCGCTACACGGGTACTGCTTGGTGTTGTCCGCATTTCGGATACCGCTGCTGCAGTTGCCTTGATAGAAACCACGGGCCAGCTGGTTGTCACCCGTGATGAGAACGCCCATCACATCGCCCATACCTTCGCCATACGCGCCTTGGCCGGAGCCCGCGCTGCTGACGAGATGGTGCCCGTACTCATGATGCACGATGACAGAGAATGCTGTGTTGTTGCAGCCACCACCAGCGTTGTAGAAGTTGATTGAACTGTAGTCGTAATAGGCGTTGCAGGTTCCGCTCACGCCCGTGTTGACCGTGAAGCTGTTCTGGCTTCCGATGACCGGGAATGACGGAGCGTAGGCAAGGGTGTAGTCCCGAACGGTGTTCGACTCGACGTACGCATTGACCTGAGCACGCAGCTTGGCGTCGGAATTGGCGCTGTTGTGTACGAAGTTCGGGTTGCTATCGCCTTGCGTCAGCGAGCCGTCGGAGCCCGAGTTGTTGTTGACGTTGAACCACGTTCCCTCGATCTTCGAGGTGATGTTGCCCGAGCCACCGATGCTGAAGTTGCCGTTGGCGTCTGCGTAGGCCGTGTTGCCACTGCGGGTCAGTTTGGCGTAGGGAAGCGGCATCGAGACCTCTGCGTGGCACTCGTCGGCGCCCGAGCCATCGGTCGCCAAGCCCGACACGGTGCCATTGGTCGCATGGAGAATGCGATTCTCTTCATGCAGCACGGCGCCGGTTTCCAGATCGACAACCAGCAACTCCTTCTGATAGGTGTCTGGTTCCCAGGCCTCGCCGAGTGTCGCTTCAAAGACCATGGCGGCGCGGGGGGCAAACCGCATGTCGTCGATGCCCGCGAACACGACCACCTCGGGCTCGCTGATGGCGACATCACCGCCGAACTTCGCTGCCGCGGCGACGATCGCCAGACCATGGTTGGCAACAGCGCGGTGCGGGGCGGAGAATCCACTGACATCACGCACATCGCTGGTGACCTGCACGACCGGGAAACCGGTGTCGTTGCGAACCAGCGCCATGAGTCGACTTCGCCACACGGGAATTCCGCCGGCGGTCTGCGTCCAGTAGTAGGCCGTGAACTTGTAATCTCCCGTCTCGGGCCGGTACATGAGCCCCAGTTCGTGCTGACCGTTGGGGAACGGGCCAACCTCAATGAAGTCGTCGGGGTCGACGCCGAGCATGGGAGCGATCGTGTCCTTGGCTGCCACTGCAGCAGCCTTGGCAGTGCTGCCGGTGGCGATGGCCTGATCGACAATCTTCTTGACGCCGAACCCATCCGAGGCCATTCGGGCCCGCGGATGATCTGCGCGGAAGTCACGAGAGGCTTCCACCTGATTGATTGAGGAAGAGGCGGCGAGGCTCGACATACTCAGCAGCATGCCGATACCGGTCACGCACAACATGGGACGAAACGTATTCATGGGCACTCCTCGTTGGCTCGGTCCCAAATCCACCCCATTGCAGGGCCGAGCACTTCTTGACTGTGTCACACAACGTGGCCCGTACAAGAGAAAATGGCCGTGTTGCTACCACCTCTTCGCCCGATTCCCGGTTTGGATCCGCTCTGAATCGCTTTATCATCTGAATCAGGTCATGCCTCACAAACAGGGCCCCCGCCGAAGCGGAGGCCCTGCATGAGAATCAACCGAGATCGGGGGTGTGCTCAGACGCACGGTCCCCAGCTACTGATCAGCAGTAGGATGTCGTTGGCATCGGTCGTACCATCGCCGTTGGCATCGCCGCCGGGGGTCCCCCACGCCCCGATGACCTGAAGCAGGTCATCGGCGCCAACATCGCCGCTGCCGTCAAGATCGCCCGGACACGGATCACCGCAGTCGGGCTTCGTGATCGACACGGCATCAACGGCTGCCTCGATAACCGAGCCCGAGTTCAAGTCGCCGCAGACGAATCGAATGCGAAACTCTGCCGTCGGGATAAAGCCAGCGACGTCGTCGAGATTGAAGGCCTTCTCGTACCAGCCGCCGCTGACCTCGCCGCCGGAGGGACCAACCGTTTCGAGGTTGGCCCACGACTCGCCTGCATCCACCGAGAACTCCACCTCGAAGATGTCATTCTGAGGATCGGCCCCGCTGCAATCGGCGCCGTTGCTGTACCACCGAGCATAGTTGAGCGTGCCACCGTCGCTGGCATCCATCACCGGGCTGGTCAAGATGGTCGTGCCGTCATCGACATCCTCATCATTGCCGTTACCGGTCACATAACACATGCCCGATCCGTCGTAGTCGGTCGGGTTGTCACACCGGGCGCCACCGTTTGCTGGCGTTGCGCGGTCCCAGTTGCCCGTACCGGCACCTTCGTACACATCCCAGCCCTGATCGGTCTGGAAGTCGTCCTCAAATGCGACGATGACGTCGGTGTAGGCGACCGCGGCCCAGTGATCCGACGGGGCATTGCCCGGGCTTGTGACCTCACCAACCTCGTCCACCATCACTTCGATGTACCAGTCGATGGTCGCCCCGCAAGGAACCGCCGGGAAGACGCCGACATAGCCACCGCTTCCATCGCCGTCGAGCGACACGGCCATCCAACCTCCACCATCGACGCGGTACACCAGATTCTCGCTGCCGGGCAGCGGGCTTCCGGTCCCGTTCTCAATCTGAACAGCCACCGTAGTCCCACCGTTGGGATCGACGTAATCGGGCCGACCGTCCGGGTAACTGATCGTCAGCACCGGCTCGGATTCGCACGGGTCGCCGGGGCCATCAACGATGAGCAGTCCGGTGCCGGTGGCGCCTTCCCATCCGCCGACGCGGACGAAGTAGGACTGACCTTCGTTGACGCTCACCTCAAGATAGGAGGTATAGCCGCCACATCCGGCGGCGTCACCATTACAAGCAACCTGGCTCAAACTGTCGCAGTCGCCCGTGTACACGGCCAGATCGGTGTCGAAAGTCACGGTGTCGCAGGTGCTCACGCTCATCGTGCCGGTTCCGCACGCAATCAGGTGATACCAGACGTCGGGATCGCACGCGGTCATGTAGGTGCCGGAGCACTGGCTCTCGTCCACCGGCGTACCCGAGGACAGAGCGCCGATCGTATTGACATCCCAACTGCCCCACGTGATTTCGCGGGCGGTTGAACAGTCATCATTGTCCAAAGGCTCCGGCAGATCATCCATATTGTGCAGCGCGAAGGCGGCAAGGATCGGCTCAGAGTGCGGCGTTCCATTGTCGAGATCGCCATCGTCGTCGTCCAGCGTCAGCCAGTCGAAGGTGATCGTCGGATCGATGCCGCCACCGACGTGCATGGGCATCGAGTTGATGGCGAGGCTTGAAACGATGTCGAGACCCTCACCCGGGAAGGCTGCTTCGACCAATTCCATCGCATCCCAGACGCAGCCGGATATCAACTGGCCGCAGTCGTGAATCCCGCCCGAGCATGGATACTGCTTGGTGTTGTCAGCGTTTCGGATGCCGTTGGCGCAGTCGCCCTGGTAGAAGCCGCGGGCGAGTTGACTATCGCCTGTCAACAACACACCGAGTACATCACCCATGCCTTCGCCGTAGGCATCCTGGCCGGACCCCGCCGAGGCGACCGCGTGATGGCCGTACTCATGATGCACCACAACAGAGAAGGCCGTGTTGTTGCATCCGCCACCAGCGTTGTAGAAGTTGATCGACGAGTAATCGTAGTACGCATTGCAAGTGCCGCTCACGCCTGTATTGACGGGGAAGCTGAATTGATTGTTGATCACCGGAAAGCTGGGGCTGTACCGAAGAATGTAGTCACGCACCTCGTTGGACTCCACATAGGCGTTGATCTGAGCGCGGTACTGCTGGTTGTTGTTGGCCTCGTGGTGGGTCATCGTCACGTAGTCGCCATCGCTTGCCGGCGTACTCATGGAGTCATCGCCGCTGCTCTCGTTCACATTGAAGTACAAGCCCTCAAGCGGCGAATTGATCGTGACATTCCCGCTCGTATTGAGTTCGAAGAAGCCCTTGCTATCGGCATTGGTGGTTTGTCCACCGGCGGTGAGTTTGGCATAGGGCAGCGGCATCGGAACTTCCTCTTCGCACTCGTCGGCGCCGGAACTCTGGGTATTCATGCCCTGCACCGTGCCCGACACGCCATGGAGGATTCGATTCTCTTCATGCAGAATCTGGCCGTTCTCAAGATCCACAACCAAGAGGCGTTTTTCGTAGACGTCCGGGTTCCAAGTGTCACCAAGCGATGACTCGAAGACCATGGCGGCCCGGGGGGCAATGACCATGTCCTCGACGCCTGCGAACACAACGACCTGGGGGTCGCTGATCTGCACGTCGCGGCCCATCAATGTGGCGGCCGCTGCATAGGCGAGCGACGGATCGGCCATCGCACGCTGAGGCGCGATGAATCCGCTGACGTCGCGTACATCGCTTGTCACTTGAACCGTCGGGAAGCCACTGTCATTACGAACAAGGGCCATGAGCCGACTGCGCCACACGGGAAGACCGCCTGCGATCTGCGTCCAGTAGTAGGCGGTGAACTTGTAATCATCGGTGTCCGGCTGGTACATCAGCCCGAGTTCATGCTGACCGCTGGGGAACGGACCGACTTCGATGAACGCATCCGGATCGACGCCAAGCATCGGCGATACCGCGGCCTTGGCCGCCTCGGCGGATGCCTTGGCCGAGCGACCCGTCGCGATCGCCTTGTCGCCGATCTTGTGGATTCGCTGCCCGATGTGCATCATCCGAACCTGCGGATGGGCGGTGCGAAAGGCCCTTGATGCGTCGATTTGAGCTTGTGATTGGACGGCCGCATCAGCGGCCCCAGCCAGGACCGCGCCGAAGAAAGCACCGGCTGCGAGCCACGTCGATCGGTATGTGAACATGGACACTCCTCACTACTTCTCGCGGCCGCCCCTCTCCACAAGGTGCCGCAATTCCTCATCATGGCAGGTTTTGCGACCAGCACAAGGCCTCAACGATCGATTCCCCCCGCTTTTCCCGCCCCCGCCGATATGAGGTGATGTGCGTTCTTCGGAGGGCCCAAGCGGTGATGGAGCCAAATGTTGGACACCCACCCTCAAATACTGGACACCCACCAAACCCCCAACCATGCTGGAATACTGGACACCCACCAAACCTCCACCCAAACAGGCCTCATCGGACCAAGGCGG
>CAYYGU010000074.1:0-7029 GCA_964471525.1 uncultured Isosphaeraceae bacterium | reverse complement strand
TGTGGGGGAGGGGAAATATGGAAGTCCGCTCCCCCGCGTGCGGGGGAGAAGAAGCGCGAGACTCCGCTCCCCCGCGTGCGGGGGAGCTCCGCCAAAGGCGGTGAGGGGGTGTGCTGCCTGCTGTCGCATCACGCGGGCCGTTATGTATCCTGCCACTCGGAAGGACCACACACCCACATGACAGGCCACGGTACCAGCGGCTTGCATCGCCATATTGGCGGACTCGGCCTGTTGTTCATCGCCCTCGGCGGCATGATCGGCAGTGGTTGGTTGTTCGCGGGGATGTACGCTGCCAAACTGGCCGGCCCAGCCGCGATCATCAGTTGGCTGATTGGCGCCTTCATCATGGGCGTCATCGCGCTGACATTTGCCGAACTTGGTTCGGTGCTACCGATCGCCGGCGGATTGTCGCGTTATCCGCACATCACCTTTGGCGGCACCGTCAGTTTCGTGTGCAGTTGGGTGTGCTGGCTGGGCTACGTCGCCGTGGCACCAATCGAGACGATGGCGATTCTGGAGTACCTCGGCAACCTTCTGCCGTGGCTCACCGTCATTCATGACGGCACGAGGTCACTTTCGCTGGCAGGGACGGGTATCGCAGCGGGCATTCTGCTGGTACTCACCATCATCAACACCTTCGGTGTCCGCTGGCTTGCTGAGTCGAACACATGGATCACCTGGTGGAAGATCACCGTGCCAATTGGCACGGCAGCGGTTTTGATCGGGTACGCATTCGACCCGGGCAACTTCACACGTCACGAATTCGCCCCGAATGGTATCGCTGGCATCTTCGCGGCCGTGTCGCTCGGTGGCGTGGCCCTCTCGCTGCTGGGCTTCCGACTCGTCATCGAGATGGCGGGCGAATCAAAGAATCCGCAGCGCGATGTGCCGCGGGCCATTATCGGGTCGATTCTCATTGCCACGGCCATCTACATCCTTTTGCAGTGCGCCTTCATCGGGGTGGTTCCTTCCGAACAACTCGCGGGCGGTGGTTGGAGTACTGTTGTGTTCACGGGCCCCTCCGGACCATTCGCCGCATTTGCAGCGGTGCTCGGACTGCAGTGGCTCGCTGTCGTGTTGTACATCGACTCGACTGTCTCGCCATTCGGCACGGCACTCATCTACACTACCGGCACATCGCGGCTGCTGATGGCCATGAGCCGAAACCGCAACATCCCGTCATGGTTTGGACGCATCGCCGGTCGCGGCATTCCACTGAACGCGCTCATTGTCAATCTCGTTGTGGGCTGGATCCTGCTCGCACCTCTACCAGCATGGAGCCTGCTTGCCGGCATCATCGCGTCCTCCACCATGCTCGCTGGTGGCATCGGTGTACTCGGACTCGGCGTGCTGCGAAGGCAGTACCCGGAACTCCCCCGCCCATTTCGACTGCCCTGTGGCATGTTCCTCTGCCTGCTCGGTTTCGCATTCTCGACGCTGGTCATCTACTGGGCTGGATGGAAAGCCAATGCCCCGATTGTCGTCGTGCTGCTCATCGGGCTCGTACTTCTGGCGATCACGGTTCCCAAGATGAATGTCAAGATCGCCGATCTGCATCTCAAGCACAGCATGTGGCTCATTCCCTATCTCGGCGTGCTGTTCCTCGCGAGTTGGCTCAGCGCCTACGACGGCGGCATCGGCGTTCTTCCATCGCCGTGGGGCGATGTCGGCATGCTTGCGTGGGGCTTCTTCATAGGATGGACTGCCATTCGGTGTTCGCTTCCACGCTCCAAGAGCCTGCCCCTGATGGCCGAAGCCTTCGAAGAAGTCAAGGATGTGCATGGCGGCGAGTCGCTGGTCGATGCGACCGAACACGCCTTGGAGTCGGGGCTTTAGGCCTCAAGCTCGGCCCATCTCGCGTAGAGCCTCTTGACGCGATCCTGCGCTTCAGAGAGCGACTTGAACGTCGCCGCCGCCAGCACATGATCGGTGGCCATTGCGGGGTCGGCTGACTTGGCTTCCAAGTGGGCGACCTCCTGCTCGGCCGCAAGGATCGCCCCTTCCATCCCTCGATACTCCCGCTCCTCCTTGTACGAACGCTTCGTCTTGCGAGCCTTGGCTGGAGCCGACTTCACCGCGGAGGGTGGTGCCTCACGTTCTTCATCTCCGGCCGCGTGGTGGCGGTACGTCACCCACTGCTCGAATGTCTGAAACTCCTTGATGCCGCCGCGGTCATCAAGTCCGACGTATTCGGTTGCGATCCGCTCGAGCATGAAGCGGTCGTGCGTGACCAGCACAATCGCCCCGGGGAACTCCAACAGCGCCTCCTCAAGTACCTCAAGAGAAGGGATGTCCAGATCATTGGTCGGCTCATCGAGCAGCAACACGTCGGCCGGCTCCAACATGAGATTGGCAATCAGCAGCCGCGCCTGCTCTCCACCGGAGAGGTTGGCGACCTTTGTCGCGAGTTGATCTGGCTCGAACAGAAACCGTCTCGCCCAGCCGGTCACGTGGACCTGTTTGCCGCGGTAGTCCACCATGTCGCCCACCGGGCACAGCGCCTCCTGCAAGGTTTGCGTGTCAATCAGCGTGTCGCGGTGCTGACTGAAGGTGACAACCCGCAGATCGGCGGCTCGTTTGATGGTTCCGGCGTCCGGATGAAGCGTCCCGGCCATCAGTCGAAGCAGCGTTGTCTTTCCCGCGCCATTGGCGCCGAGCAGCCCCAAACGCCGACCGGGAGTCAGCATGAGATCAAGCGAATGAAACAGTCGCCGGCCGCCCATCGACTTCGCAACGCTGTGCAGAGCGAGGAGTTTCTTGGTCTTCCGCTCGGTGGCTTGGAAGTCGATCGTCGTGGTTTGTTGTGGTGCCGCGTTCCGGCCCTTGGTTGCCCGCAGTTCGCTGCGACGATCGGCGGCAGCCTCGACCTGTGTCTTGTTTCGGGTCTGCCGGCCCTGAATGCCCTGCCGAAGCCATGCCGTATCGCGCCGCACCTTGTTGGCCAGCGCCGACTCGGCTGCTTCCTGCGCATCAAGGAAGGCCGCTTTCCTCGCGATGAATTGCGAGTAATTGCCAGCCGCCTCATACATGCCGCCGGGGTAGGCCGGGGAGATTTCGATAATCCGCGACGCAACGTTCTCCAAGAACTGCCGATCGTGCGTCACGAAGATCATCGCCATCGTGGCGCGGGCGGCAAATCCTTCGAGCCATAGTACGCCTTCGAGGTCGAGGTGATTCGTCGGTTCGTCCAGCAACAGCACATCCGGCTCGTGGCAAAGCGCCCTCGCAATGGCGAGTCGTTTTCGCCAGCCGCCCGAGAGCGTGGAGACCGCTTGGTCGTAATCCTCAAACCCGAGTTTGGATAATGCGATGGACGCGCGGGTTTCGACATCAATCCGCTCCCCTCCACGATCCGAAAGTTCCGCGCAGAGTGCGGTGAGCGGCGTCGCATCGTCCGCAAACCGATCATCCTGTTCGACATACACCAGGCTCAGTCCCCGCCGCTTGGTGATGTCGCCCTCATCGGCAAACTCGAGATCGGCAAGGATTCTCAGCAGCGTCGACTTTCCCGCGCCATTGGGACCGACCATCCCGACACGATCCTTCTCTTCGATCGAAATCGATACGCCTTCGAACAAAACGCTCGATGGGAATGATTTACTCAGGTCGGCAGCGGAGAGAAGGGTTGCCATGAGCCGCGGTGTCAGGCAGTCTCGTTCGCACCGCGTTTGTGTACGAACACGCACATGCACACCGCGAACTTTGGCGGCAGCAGTCGGTGCAACAGCAAGAACAAGCGATAGACCAAGCGATTATTGAAGTGGTAGGCTGGCTCGGCGATGTCGTAGTACCAGCACACCGCGTCGCGTGGAAACTGCTTCTTGATGTCTCGAGGGGAGTTGAGTTTATACACGGTCGGAAACACATCCTCGGCCTTCCGGAATGGCTGGATGTGCTTCAGAAGCCGATCATGCAGGGTGTTCGGGATCATCCGCGAGCACAGCGTGAGATAGCCCCACTTGTTCGGTGTGCGGGCGCAGATCCAGCCATCCGGTTTGAGGATCCGTTTCAGTTCCGCCGTCATCGCCGCGGGGTCTTCGATGTGCTCGAAGACCATGTCGCTGACGATCACGTCGAATTGTTCGTCCTCGAAGGGCAGCGGCTCAGAGGGATCAAAATGCACTTGGTGGTCGCTGCATGGATGGGTCAAGACCACCGGATCGATATCGGCCGCCCATACCTCGGCCCCCGTGTGGCGAAGATCCTGAAGATGCCGCGCGAAACCAGACCTCCGGACATCATCAAAGCACCCGCGACCAGCCCCAAAGTCGAGCACCTTGGGATGCTCACCAGCCTTCAGGATCACGGCATTGACGAATCCATAGAACCGAATGCCCCCGTCCATCTTGGTGAAGGAATCGACGGCATACTCAGAGTGGACACGAGCCTCGACGCGTACGCGTTCTGTCATCCTGCGCTCCGGGGGGTACGTTGGGGGATAGGCACAGAAGGCATTGTACGGATGTTGGGTGACCGCATCAGATTCGCATGAGCGGCGCCGTGCTCCATGAACCCGTTTGATCTGAATCAGTGCCGTGCAATCGAATACCAGCACCGATGCGCCGCCAACGGTGGCGGTTCCGGTCGCAGCCTCGCAGCCGCCCCATTCCGAGCGCAGCACCAACACATCACCGACATCCACCAGGCACGAACCATCCACATCAACGAGCGGATCAGGATCGCCACATCGATCGAGGACTTGGGGCAGATCCTCTACGCCGACCACACTGTCGCCATTGAGATCGCCCGGGCAGGGAGTGCTTCCATCGTTGGACTGCCCTGGTGTTCTGCTGACGAACACGCCCCACGATCGGCCGCCATCTGAGAGCCCCCCATAGGATTGGTCGGTCACCTACGCCACGAAGATCACCAAGCGATGGGAAGGCCGCTTGCGCCGAAGAGACCGATCTCCTCGCCGCCGGCGCCGAGTTTGAAGGAGGCGTGGCTCGCGCCCTGCTCGGTGTCGTCATCGGCCCAGATCAGCAAGAACCCCCTCCGCCGCTACCCACATGGTCCCCACGCGGCGATGAGGAGGAGGAGGTCGTCGATGCCGGTGGTGCCGTCTCCGTTGATGTCGCCGTCGGTGGTTGTACCCCACGCTTCGAGCATGGCGAGAAGATCATCGACGCCAACCACGCCATCGCCGCTGAGATCCGCATCGCAGCCGCACGCGGTCGTCAGACCAGCGAAGGCCACAACGTCGCCGCGGTCGGGTTGCTGTGGGGCGCCGATCAGGGCATGGTTGCCACCAGCAGCGACCGACCAGCCGAACTCCGCGTCCGCGACTGGTACGGTCGGCAGGAGGACATCCGCCGCCGACCAGCCGGTGCCGCTTCTGCCGAAGACGTCGACCCGGCCAGCGGGGATGCCACCGACCGATCCAAACCGCGAACCGACAAGCAGCCTGTCGCCCGAGAGGCTCAACGAGACGCCGAACTGATCGCCCGGAAGCGGCGATGGGGCGAAGTGTTGAGTGATGTTCCACTTGGCGGGCGCGCCTTCCAGAATCCAAATGCTCCCGGCATCGGTCGCGGCGGTATCGTCGCGGTAACAGCCCACCGCCATACGGTCATTCTCTGTGGCAACGGCAAAGCCGAAGTAGTCGTCTGCATTCCCCATCGCATTGGTCATGCTCCAGACGGGTGTCCACACACCGCCCCATCGTTCCCACACGTGTATTTCCCCGCGGCCATCATCTGACCACGGCGCCCCGCCGAGGATTCGATCGCCATCGGCTGCAAGCGCGAGTCCGAGTTGGTCGCCTTCGCCGCCGCCAGGGTGCAGGAGTTTCGTAGACCAGTCAAATGAGCCGCCAGCCGAGCGATCGAACACGGTGATCGAACCGGACGACATGCCTTGCTCGTCATCGAGCGATGCACCAACCGCGCAGTAGTCAGGGCCGAGCGCCACGGTGCGACCGAAGAAATCCTCAGGTCCGCCCGCTGGGTCGATCAGTTTCTGTGTGAATACCCAATTGCCCCCGCCATCTCGCTCAAAGACATAGGCGGCGCCGGAGTTGCTGCCCTGGGCGTCGTTGAACCACGCTCCCGCGACAAGTGTTCCGCCCTGAACATCGACACTCACGCCAAGCATGTCGCCCCAATCGGCATCGTCTGCCGTCAGTCGGGCCTCTTGCTGCCAGCTGCCACCGTTTCTCCGGTAGACATACACCGCCCCGGTTGCCCACGCCACACCGCTGTCCAGCATCGCGCCGACCGCGGCCACATCACCATCGATCGCCACGGCTGAGCCGAGCATCGCGTTGACATCGAGTTCGGTCGGTATCGGCATCTCTACCGGACACGGACTCGCTGAGGCCAGCGGGGTCACCGCGATCAGCAGTCCGAACCTCATCCACATGCGCCCCAGCCTTCCAAGACGGCGAGTAGGTCATTCACGCCGACCGTGCCATCGCCGTCGATGTCGTATGGGCTTCCGGCGCTTCCCCAGTCGCCAAGGAGGGCGAGCACTTCATCGACACCGACCTGACCATCACCGCCATCAGGCGGGTAGACATCGGCCGGGCAGTCGTCGAGGACGATGGTGTCGGTCCAGTCCACATCGATCACGGTGCCGTCGGACTGCGCGAAGATGACGGACTCGGCGAACGCGAGCACATCGCCTTCTGCGGTGACCTCAAGAGTCAGCAAGTGCGTAGGCGTATCCAGTGGTGGAATGTCGGGCTCGGTGATTGCGAAACAGAGGACCGTATCGGCATCGTGGTTAAGTGACCATCCGAGATCCTCACAGATGCCGCCATGGACACTACTCATACTCATGCCCGACACATCGAACTGAAAGCCAGCGACAGGTTGCTCGCACTGCCAGCTCACATCAACCCATCCAGTGCCGTGGGGGGCAATGTCGTACTCGCCGAAACTCAGTTCACACGCTGCATGTGCCGACCCCGCGGCAATCAAGAGCGATGCGGTGAGGGCCAATCCATCCCTTCGTACTCGGTTCATACAGCAACCTCCAATGATGGGTTGATCGTGACCGCCTGGCCTGATCCCGTCAAGCACAATGCTG
>CAYYGU010000073.1:0-7081 GCA_964471525.1 uncultured Isosphaeraceae bacterium | reverse complement strand
GCATGGCCTTTCGGAGTTCTGCTTCGGGACTGTTGTCTTCGCAGTCGGGATCGATGTGCGAAAGCAGCGAAACAGCGGTTCGCAGTACGCTCATCGGATGGGCGTCTGGCGTCTCATTCGCAATTCGAATGATCTCCCGCTGAACTTCGGTTGGGATGGCGCGTTCGGTCTTGAGTTCGGCATCGAAGGCAGCAAGTTCTTCCGCGGAGGGCTTGTGTCCGACGAGCAGCAGGTATGACACTTCCTCAAAGGTCGCGTTGGCTGCGAGATCGGCAATCTCATAGCCGCGATAGATCAGTTGGGTCTGGTTGACTGAGCAAACGCTCGTATCACCAGCTGAGAGTCCAGCCAGACCACGTGTATCTGCGGGCTTTGTTGTCACAGGTGCGCTCGACATGTTGAACTTGATTCCCTCTCAAAACTACCAATAACACCGCTGTTATCGGACTTGTGCGCCGCATGCTTCCCCACGAAACCCACCGCATGCGTCACAGCCACGCCATGTTATCAGAATCGTTGAGAAATGGAAGGGACCGCGTGGTGGGGTTGCCGCCCGCTATGACGCCCATTCGGTACCGGGTGTGTACCCAAGCAAATCGTACAACTCTTGTCGTGTCTGCATGTCGTCGAGAATGGCCCCGACGCTTCCCTGTGCCTTGAGCGCCACCAGCGCCGTGGTCACTGCCTTCATGGCAATTCGCTGCATGCTGACTGGAAAGATCACGATGTCATATCCAAGTTCACCAAACCGTGACAGTGGAATGATCGGCGTCTTGCCGAATTCGGTCATGTTGGCCAGGAGTAGGCCAGGACACCCCGAGGCAAACTCGGCGAACTCATCTTCGCTGGCGAGCCCCTCTGGAAAGATCATGTCGGCCCCCGCTTCTCGGTACGCATTGCCTCGCTCGATCGCGGCATCGAGTCCCTCGATGCCCCGCGCGTCGGTCCGCGCGATGAGTACGAAGTCATCGGACTTCGACGCCGCGGCAGCAGTCAATTTCGCCGCCATGTCCTCGGTGGGAATCAACGTCTTCCCGTCGAGATGCCCGCATCGTTTGGGGAACACCTGGTCTTCGATGTGCATCGCCGCCGCCCCGGCCCGCTCGTACTCGATCGTGGTGCGACGAACCATCTCCACTTCGCCGTATCCGGTGTCTGCATCGACGATGGTGGGCAGTCCCGAGGCGGCTGAGATCTCACGAATGGTTCGGCAGACCTCGGTCAGTGTCAGAAGCCCCACATCGGGAACCCCGGCAGTATTGGCGGTCGCGCCTCCAGAGATATAGACCGCATCAAACCCTGCGTGGGCGACCGCCCGGCCAACCAGCGCGGTAAAGGCGCCAGGCGCGGCCACAACGCCGCTGGACATGAGTGTTCGGAGTGTTCCGCCTGGCGTGCTGCTGCTCATGGTGACGATTGTACGTCACCTGCCTCGGCAGCCAACCCTGGCAGCCGATAGGTCTTCATCTCGTCTGGGGTCACGAATACAACTTCGACACCATCAGGATCGTCCATTGGCGCCATCACGACCGCAGCGGCCGAGAGGCCATGGTCCCGCATGACCTGCCGCGCACGATGTGGAAACTCCGCCGACTCGGTGCCATTGACAGGCAGACCGCGGCGGAACCGAGCTTCAAGGTCCGCGTTAGCGGTGTAATTCCAGCCACCATCCTCCAACTGATCGGCAACCCGCGTCATGGATTCAATCAACCGCGGATGGTCGCTGATGATCAGTGCCTGGCCACTTCCCTGGGGCAAGGTGTGACGATATGACTCCACCATCACCACACTCTCTGGTGCGACGCCGCGCCGGCCAACCGTCACTGCGAAGTACCCACCACCCAACACCATCAACCCAACCAGGAATGCCAATGCGCCCCTCGCAGAAGCGCGGCGTCGGTCGCGGCGGGCAGCCCGTCTGGCATCACGTTCGGCCCGGGCTATTTCTCGCGCTCGCCGCGCAGCAAAAAAAGCATCGGGTCGTGGTGGCTGTGCGCCTGGTACAGCGTCGCGAACCAGATACTCACCCGACCACCAGTCGGTGACCTCGATTCGCGGCCGCCGAGATGTCGACCTCACCGACAGCGGTGGCGCTGTGGTCGCATCGGCATTGACGGGTTGTCCGCCGAAACTCGGAAGGTCCGCTGGTCGCACGCTGCGTGGATCGCTCGCGCCAGCAAGGAAGGTGATATCGGCAAGCATCGCTTCGACCGAGTCATATCGCTGGTGGTAGTCGGCCATGGACCGGCGAATGACCCATCGAATCGCATCGGCCTCCTCTCGCTCGAAGCGGCTCAGGTTTCCGTGTGCCGGGAACGTCCCCTCAACCATGTAGTACAGAACAGCACCTGCGGAGTAGATGTCGAATCGCGCACCATCAACTTCCGAAACCCTGGCGCCACGAAGTGCCTGCCGGACGAGTTCGGGGTCGCGGAAGTACTCCGTTCCATGTGTGGTGAGGGTCATTGCCGATTGCAGGGGTGTTACAAGGCCAAAGTCAACCAAGTGCGCACCGGTATCGTTCGTGATGATGTTCTCGGGCTTCACATCCTTGTGCCACACACCAGCGGTGTGATACTCGTGCAGTGTGGCGAGCAAGTCACGCTGCCACCCGAGTGTTGTCGACAAGGTGTTCCGATCAAGCGGAACGCCGTCAGCGTGCATCGAAGTCACCGTCTCCGCAAGATGTGTTCCTGGGATGAATGGCATGATGTACCAGAACCGATTCTCATCATGGTCGTGTTCGATGATGAGTCCGAGTTTCTTCGCGCCCTCCAGCGCCCGGGACTCGCGAATCATGTGCCCCAGTGGTGTGCCTTCCGATGTGTCGAAGCACTTGATCACGACACGATTCGGCGCGTCGGGTGGGGCTTCTGCGGTCGGCTCAGCGATGTGCATGATCGCGCCCGAACCACCAGCCTGAAGTTGTCCGATGATCTTCCAACCGGGGAATTCGCCGGGCTTACCCCTCGGTCGCCTCGGTGTCGCCTTCTTTGTGGGTAATGAGGTGGCTGAGCGTGTCACAAGGCCCCCAACCCGCCGCCCGACCTTCCGGAAACGACCACCGATTCGACGCGCCATGCCGCCTGCTGCTTCCCAGCGACCAACCGCTAGCGTGCCAAGAATGACAGGAAGTGTCAGTGCGGCGACAACCAGATGAACACAGGCCGCGATCACATCACGAATCAACTCGATGACCACCAACCCAATGAACTGAATGCATCGCGTGATTCCACGAAGTATCGGCGCAATCAGATGCCGAAGCAGCACGCCGATGGCGGCAGCGCCGATCACCGTGGCGACAATGACAAGCAGGATGATGAGGAATTTGGACATCGGAATCAGCTGTTTGTGCCCTCGTCTGCAAGGGAGGCGGCGTTGTGCCAAATCTCGGCGATCGCTTCGTCGAACATGGCGTCATTGGCGGAGAGACCGGCCAGTTCCGCCTCGGCCATTTCTTCTGGTGTAAAGCTCCATGTCGCCACGATCTCGGTCAACTTGGTTCGAAGATGACCTCGGGCTTTTTGAAGATGCCTGCTGATCGTTGGTGGACTTACGCCGATCTGAGTCGCCACATCACGACCGGTTCGGCCGTCAAGAACCCGCATGCGATAGACCTCAAACGACAGAAAGTCGCCAGCCGATTCGGCCTGACGAATGGCCGCAGCAACCTTGGCCTCGAAGATACGGCGTTCGTATTGCTCATCCACGGCACTACCGAGACCACCCATCCAGTCTTCTTCCAGATGCATCGGCCGCTTGCCAGCGCCGCGTTTGAGTGCCATCCTTCGATCCATTTCGTCACTGAGGGCGTGCTTGGCGATTGCCAAGAGCCACGTGCTGAACCGCACACCGCGGGTGGGGTCGAATCGCTCGATCGACTTACTGAGCGACGCGAGAGTTTCCTGACTGAGGTCACGCACCGTTTCCATGCCGAGGCGTCCGTTGCCCCACTTCATGAGTTGACCACGAAGCACGGGGCCGAAGACCTGCCACAACTCGAACCACGCCGACTCATCGCGATCGCGGAGCCGGCGTACGAACGTTGTCGTCATGTGGTGCATAGGTGGGATCCTCTCACTCTCATTCGGAGTGTGCGGTGTCCAGTTTCGCTCACAATCGCCACAAGTGTTGAGCAAACCGGCTAGAAGTCCGGTATTGGCCCCAAGAGGATCGTTTTTTGCTCCAGTGAAACCAACCCGCCACCACTCCCAACAATGATCCCGAGGCCACTGATTTGGTGGCGGAAGGACAACAGACCCATGAACATCTGCAAAACCATCGTTCGCTGGACCATCGTCGGAGGACTCGCTCTGGGTGGTATCACACTCATCATTGGCCCGCAGCGGGTTGCATCCGCATTTGGAAGCATTCAGAATCAGGCCAATGCCCTGGTTGATGAGTACATCGACGTTGAAGAGGCGCAAGCCCTTCGAACGCGACTGTATGAACTGGCCGAGGCCTATCCGGACCGCATCGCCGAGATTCGCGGAGAGATCGCGCGGGTCGAAACACAACTCGACCAATTCGCCCATGATGCCGACGTCGCTCGGCGAGTCGTCGCGATGACTGGCTCGGACTTGGAACAACTCGCCCTCAAAGTGCAGTCCGCCGAGCATCACGGGATCCACAGCGTCTCGCTGGTCAAAGGGGATTCTGGAGTCAACCTCGATGTCGCATACCGCGAGGGCCGCCGCATCAAGGGGATTCGTGAAACCTACCAAGAACGCCTTGTGTCGGATCAGCGGCAAGTCGACATGCTGCAGACCCAGCGTGAGCGGCTGACCACCTTGCTTGACCAGATCGAGCATGAATTCGCCGACTACCAGGCACAGGTTTGGCAACTCGACCGACAGATCGATTCTATTCAGCGCAATGATCGGCTGATCGCACTCACCGAATCACAACAGGCAACACTCCGTGCCTTTGAGGCGCCCGGCAATGCCGAGGGCCTTCGGGCGATCGAAACGCGACTGGCTGAATTGCAGGCTGTTCAAGAGGGCACGCTTCAGGCGCTCAGCGAGCGTGGCCGCCAGAACGACTATGAACACCGCGCCCAATTGATGTTGAATACCGATGCTGCCCCAGAAACCGGAATTCAAAATGGCCCCAACGATGGCGATCCGTTTGCCGAGTTTCTCCCAGTGCAGCCCAAGGGCGATTTGCAGCAGGCACTGTCCGATCCGGTTGGGATCAATACGCCCTCGTGAGCTCGCCCTGCGGGTAGTAGAACCTAAGGATCCGCTGATATTGAAGCGCCGAGGCCGCCATGGCCTCGGCGCCGTATTGACACAGACCGACGCCATGGCCGAATCCGCTTCCATTGAGAACCAGCACACCTCGCTTCACCTCGGCATCAACCCAGCCAGATGACAGCGGCTGAAGGTTGCCCTCGGCAAACACACCTGGAAGATCCACGCACCGGATGGTGGCAGTTGCTCCGATCGCGTCGGTGATTTCAATCTTGGTCGGACGGCCATGACGATTGGGTGACACAGATTCCATTGAGACGATCTCGCCGATCTTCGCAAGATCCTCTCGACCAACACGCCGGCCCCATGAGCGAATCGCCCGTGACACCTTGGATGGGTTCCACGGACCCGACCATCGATACCGCGGCGCCTCTGTACACCATGCAGGGTTCGAGTGTCCATCGAGTGGTGGGATGGTGTTGATGGGATTTGGACCAACCGCTTCGGTCGCTGTCGCCGCACGGCCGCCACAACAACTGGAGAAGTACGCCGGCACGATTTCACCCTGCCACGTGAGGACTTCACCGCTTGTGGCCGCTGCAGTCCGCTTGGCTTGGTCCCATGATGGAATCCCGATGTACACCTGCGAGGAGGCTGTATCGGTGACGTCCCATGCGTGTGACTTCCGTTGTTGGCATCGGGACGCGGCATAACTTCTCGCCGCAACAGCCTGCGCTTTGAAGGCGGCGTCGTGCCATCCTTCATACAACTCACCGGCCAAAACGCCTGGTATGTACTGCTCCATGGGGACCACGTTGATCACATCGAAATCCAGTCGAGGTGATTCTTGATCTGACACACATCTGATGATGCCTTCGTAGTGTCGCGTCGGATGTGAACCAAGAGAGAGTGGCGTTGGGCTGGATATCTCAACCACATCGGAATCTGCGATGGGCCGCGGCAAATCCACGCCGGCCACGCTCCATCGCCCGCGGCTTCGACCGATCCGAGACACACCCTCCAGCCGAAACTCGAATTCACCAGCGCTCACCACCATCGCCTGCCCCTTTTGACCGATGGTGATTGAGGGAGTATCACCGCTCACCCGATCGAGCCGAACCCGAACACGTGGCTCTTGGCTCGGAACCGAGTCGTTGTGTGTCGTGGTCTGAGCGTTCTCTGATTCACGGTCGGTCGTTGGAATCACGCGGCGATCGCACCCCGCCACCAGAATGGTGGCGATACATCCGCTCATGACAATACGCAGCGGGCTCACTCGAGCGTTCGGAGATCCAAACCGACCGTCGCGAGTCGTTCCCGCACCTCAACAAGGCTGGTATTGCCAAAGTTCTTGATGCCCATGAGTTCGGCTTCGGTACGGGTGGCTAGATCACCGATTGTCTGCACACCGAGCAGTTGCAGCGCTTTGCGGGATCGAACAGAGAAGTCGAGACTTGTGATCGAACGATTCAAGGTCTCTTCGTCGGCCAGTTCGAGAAGGTCTTCGTAGACATCGGCACGAACACGGTGGTATTGCGTCTCGAGGTTTTGGCCCAGACGAAGACCACGCTGTGTAAGCATCGCCTTGATTTCCACAAGTGATGTTTCGCCAAAATTCTTGTAGGAGAGCAACTCGGCTTCGGAAACCTTGAGCAGATCACCAAGGGTTCGAATGTCCATCTTCTTGAGGCAATTGCGGGCACGAACCGACAACTCGAAGTCCGTAACCGGTGTGTCCATCAGCGCGTTGTGCTTGGCAAGATCACGCGCCTCGGCCTCGTCGTAGTACATGTCCTTGGATGCATGCACATCTTTGAGGAACAGACGAGCGCGGGCATTGTTGGGTTGGGTTCCGACCACCATCTGTAGACATTTCTCGGCACCAACGA
>CAYYGU010000072.1:2321-7140 GCA_964471525.1 uncultured Isosphaeraceae bacterium | reverse complement strand
CACGCCGTTGGCTGCGCCAGTGGCTCGGATGCCCTCCTGCTTTCGCTGATGGCCGTGGGGGTTGGTGCTGGCGATGAGGTGATCTGCCCCTCCTACACCTTCTTTGCAACGGCGGGCTCCATCTGGCGGCTTGGTGCCAGACCAGTGTGGGCGGACATCGATCCGGTGAGCTACAACTGCACCCCCGAGAGCGTGCGAGCGGCGGCTGTGACCTGTACCTCCCTGAAAGCCATCATGCCCGTGCATCTGTTTGGGCAAACCGTCGATATGTGCGGCATGACTGCGGTCGCCGAGGATCTCGGTGTACCGCTCATCGAGGATGCCGCGCAGGCCATCGGTTCGCGTGACGCGACCGGCGCTGCTGCTGGATCGCGCGGCACGACCGGGTGTTTCAGCTTCTTCCCATCGAAGAACCTTGGTGGCTTTGGTGATGGCGGAATGATCACGACGAACGACCAAGACACCGCCAACCATCTGCGGCGACTGCGAAACCACGGCATGGATCCGAAGTATTACCACCGCGAGGTCGGCCTCAACAGCAGGCTCGATGCCATCCAAGCAGCCGTGTTGAACGCCAAGTTGCCATACCTCGACGCATGGTCTGATGCTCGCGCTGCCAATGCGGCGCACTATGACCAGATGTTCCACGAGGCAGGCGGCGGCGATACAACGGGATCGCTCAGCGGATGCCAGCTACCGATCCTCACGCCCGCCTGCCCGGAACTTCCATCCCGGCACATCTACAACCAATATGTGCTGCGCCTTCCCGCAGCGATGCGGGACGAGCTTCGGGCACACCTGGTGGACGAGAAGATCGGTCACGATGTCTATTACCCGGTTCCGCTGCATATGCAGGACTGCTTCCGTGACGTGCCGCCGCAAGAACTCCCGTGGACCGAACAGGCGGCTGCCGAGAGTATCGCCATCCCGATCTACTCCGAACTCACCGAAGCGCAGCGAACCCGCGTGGCCGAGACGATCATCAGTTTCGTGCGAGCACATGCGGCCGTCGGTGTCTGAGGTTTCCTGCTGGAATTGGACGGTGCTTCGGGCGGGCACGCTGCGGCTCGATGGCGGCGGCATGTTTGGCGTGGTTCCGCGGGCCATTTGGTCCAAACTCTCCACGCCGGATGAGGCCAACCGCATCGGACTGCAGACAAATTGCCTGCTCTTGCGATGTGGCGACCGTGTCGTGCTTGTGGAGACCGGCTGTGGTGATAAGTGGTCAGACAAGTCCCGCTCGATCTTTGCGATCGAAGAGCGAACGGTCGTCGACGCACTTGGCGAACAGGAGATCGCCCCGTGGGACATCACCGATGTGATCGTGACGCATCTGCACTTTGACCACGCCGGAGGTCTTACCAAGGCAGAAGATGGCGATGCCGTGCCGATCTTCGAGCGGGCAACGGTCCACGTGCAGGGCCGCGAGTGGGACGATGCGATTGCGAACCGATCCACCATGACCGGCACCTATCTTCGCACCCACCTCGATCCAATCGCAGATCGCGTGAGCCTGCTCGACGGCGAGCAGGTCATACTTCCGGGGGTGCGTTCATGGCCGATGCCCGGACACACATGGGGTCAGCAGGCCGTGCTGATCGACACCGCCGACGGCGTCGTCTGTTTCCCGGGTGACGTGTGTCCCACCCGCCACCACGTTGGCGCCCCGTACAGCATGGGCTATGACATGCTGCCGTATCAGAACATGCTGTCCAAGAGACTTCTGCTTGAGCGGGCCGCCACCGAGTCGTGGACGCTGGTGCTCGATCACGATCCGGATCATGCGGTGTTTCGGGTACACGCTGCGGACGCGTGGTTTGCGCTCGAAGCCGTCAGTCCCTGATTCGTGGCGTAGTCGCCGCAGATCACACGGTCGGCAAGATGTTCTCTGGCGCTTCGAGCAATCCCTTGATCGTCGTCAGGAATCGTGCCGCTTCAGCGCCGTCGACGACGCGGTGGTCGCATGAGAGGCTCATGGGCAGCACAAAACCGGCGTAGAAGGCGCCGTTTTTGGTCAGCACCTGCTCGCGGGCACGGCCCACGCCGAGAATGCCCACCTCTGGGTAATTGATGATCGGTGTCGTGAACATGCCGCCGCAGTTTCCGACACTCGAGACGGTGAATGTTCCGCCGCTGAGGTCTTCGCGGTCGATGGTCCGATCGCGACAGCCTTTGGCAAGTTCCCCCACGCGGTCGGCAAGCTGCACAAGACCAAGTTCGTCGGCGTTCTTGACGACCGGAACCATCAGCCCGTGGTCCGTATCTACGGCGCAGCCAAGATTCACGACGCTTCGAAGTTGGATTTCCTCGACAAAGTCATCCACGGTGCAGTTCATCCGTGGATGTATCCGAAGCGCCTTGCATACGGCGGTCAACACGAATGGAAGCGGGCTGATGCGGCGTCCAAGCAGCGTTTCAAGGCCCTTGCGTCGCCGCTCAAGATCGGTGATGTCCGCCTCCTCGGTGACAGAGAAGTGGGCGGCCGTCTTCAGTGAGTGCTGCAAAGCCTCGGCGATCTTCCGCCGCACACCCCGGAACGGGATCCGCTCGGAGACGCCCTCGATGGGCTGGGCGACGCGAGTGGCGATGGCAATCTCCTCCTGAACGGGAGGCGAGGTGGGCGCGATGGCTGCTTTCGGTTCTGCATGCGATTGAATATCAGAGGCCGTCACCCGTCCGCCGCGACCGGTTCCAGACACCACATCGATGTCGATATTCAGATCGCGGGCGATGCGTCGGACGGCAGGTGTTGCCAGTGATCGCGTTGGCTCGGATGGTGCGACGTTCTCTTCGCTGGCCCGGGTGAAACTGGAGGGCATCGAGAGCGTCTCGCTGACATTGCCAACGACGGTTCCGGCATCTTCCCGGGTGGAGGCATCCACGGCTGCGGCCGCAACCGGCTCGGTGGCGTTGCCGCCGATGTCATAGGTCACCAGCGTCGAGCCAACCAGAATAATGTCGCCAACGCTGCCGTTGAGTTCCTTGATGGTCCCAGGCCACGGGCTCGGCACTTCGACCAGTGCCTTATCGGTTTCCATTTCGGCCAGCGTCTGGTGTTCGTCGACCGTATCGCCAGGGCCGACTTTCCAACTGATGAGTTCGGCCTCGGTCACACCCTCGCCGAGGTCCGGTAGCAGGAAGTGTGAGCGATCGTCTGGTTGCTTCATCACCATTGGATGCAATCCTCTCGGCTTCAGTAGGCCGCTGTCTCGCTGATTGCCTTGCCGATCCGCTCGGCATCGGGCATGTAGTCCAGTTCGAGTTTGTAATAGGGCATGATCGTGTCGAAACCAGTCACCCGCTGCACCGGGGCTTCAAGGTGAAGGAAGCACTGCTCCATGATGCGAGCCGAGAGTTCGGCGCCAATCCCACAACTCATCGGCGCTTCATGCACGATGACGGCTCGTCCGGTTTTGCGGACCGACACCGCGACCGTCTCCATGTCGAACGGGTTGATCGTGCGAAGATCGATCAGTTCGATGTCCCTCCCAGATGCCTCGATCGCATTCATGCACTGCAGAACCGTGGCGCCCCACGACACCATCGTCATCTCGCCGCCTTCTCGGACAACCCGAGCCTGACCGATTGGAACGGTGTACTCATCCTCGGGTACTTCCTCGCGGAAGGCGCGGTAGATGCGTTTGGGCTCGAAGAAGATCACCGGATCCGGATCGCGGATGGCGCTGATCAGCAGCCCTTTGGCGTCATAGGGCGAAGACGGCATCACGACCTTCATGCCCGGATTGTGCGTAAAGATCGCCTCGGGGCTGTCGCTGTGCAGTTCAGGCGCGTGAATGCCCCCGCCCACAGGTACGCGGATGGTCAGCGGCACCGTGAGCCCCGCGCGGGTGCGCGATCGCATCCGCGCTGCGTGCGTGCAAATCTGATCGTAGGCGGGGCCAAGGAAACCCTCGAATTGGATTTCAGGGATCGGCCGCAGCCCGCCCATTGCCAGACCGATGGCGGTACCGATGATGCCCGATTCGGCCAGTGGCGTATCGACAACGCGGGAAGAACCGAACCGCTCATGCAGTCCTTCGGTGACACGGAAGACCCCGCCGTTGACGCCGATATCTTCGCCCATCAGCATCACCCGGTCATCCTTCTCCATTTCCTGGATCAGGGCGAGGTTGATGGCTTGTACAAGTGTGAGGTTTGCCATGGTGCGTTCGCCTTCCTGTGTCAGGATCCCGATCCGTCGATGCCCTGTCCGAGGCTGCTCGTTCGCAGCGTCCGCCGCTGCATCTCGAGCGTCGGTGGCGTGTCCGAGTACATCCACGTAAACATATCGTCGGTCGCGGGCGGTTCGATGCCCTCAGCCCGTTCAACGACGCCCTTGACGTAGGCCTCATTCTCCGCCCGCTGGTCTTGTTCTTGGCCTTCGTCCCAGAGATCCCGCTGCTCCAGCCACTTCCGCAGTCGGATCATTGGATCTCTCGCTGCCCACTCGTCAACGACATCCTGATCGCGGTACCGGCGGGCGTCATCGGCCGTGGTGTGATCGCCAAGTCGGTACGTAATTGCCTCGATAAACGTCGGCCGGCTCTCGGTGCGGGCGCGGTGGGCGGCATCTCTAATGACCTTGACCATGGCGAAGAGATCATTTCCATCGACCTGCACGCAGTGCATGCCGTAGGCGAGGCCTCGCTGGGCAAGTGTTGGGGCCGAGCAGTTGATGGCCGTCGGCGTGGAGATGGCCCACGAGTTGTTTTGACACACGAATATGACGGGCAAGTCGAGGTTCGCCGCGAAGTTCATCGCCTCATGGAAGTCACCCTCGCTTGTGGCGCCGTCGCCAAAGAACGTACAGGCGATGCCA
>CAYYGU010000072.1:0-2221 GCA_964471525.1 uncultured Isosphaeraceae bacterium | reverse complement strand
ATGGAAGTCACCCTCGCTTGTGGCGCCGTCGCCAAAGAACGTACAGGCGATGCCATCCTCGCCTCGGTACTTTGATGCCCACCCCAGCCCAGCGGCGTGCAGCATCTGCGTGCCGATCGGAATCGCCAGCGGCGTAGCGCGGACCGGAATGTTGTTGCCCCGCTCGTCGCCCATCCAGTGCAGGAGGATCTTCTCGGGGTCTACACCACGCCAGAACAGCCCCGCGTTCTCCCGGTAGCAGGTGACCATCCAATCCTTGTCTTCAAGTGCGTAGGCGGCGCCAAGAGAAGTGGCTTCCTGACCGCGGTTCTCTGGATAGGTTCCCATTCGGCCCGATCGCTGCAACTTGAAGGCGATTTCGTCGAAGTGCCGGCACATGCTCATGTGGCGATACAACTTCACAACGTCGGTGTCTGGAATGAGACCATGTCCGAGCGACTCATCAAACACGCCGTGCTCGTCGAGAATAGAAACCCGTTCAATGGCGATCTCGAATGCACAATCAACTGGCATGCATGGGCTCCTTCCCTATGGATGGTTCTTCCGCAAACCGACACGCCGCGACCGCAATGGCCGCGTGGTGTGTCGAGGGGCAGTCGGTGGCGGCGTCGAGGATTTCCAGCATCGTGTCCTCAATGGCGTCGTTCCGGCGGTCCAACTCCTCGCGACTGTATCCGAGATGCAGGCCAGCAAGCCAGATCAGGCCGCCAGCATTGGCGACGAAGTCCGGCGCATAGAGGACACCTTTCTCGGCCAGCGAGATACCCTCCCGTTCGGGATCAACGAGAATATTGTTCGCAGCGCCGCAGACAACAGTTGCTTGAAGGCGACGCGCCTCGATTGGACCAATGACCGCGCCGAGGGCACAGGGCGCGAGAATGTCGCACTTGGCCTGCAAGATCTGAGTGGCATCCACGGCTTCGGCGCCGAATGAATCGACAGCGTCCGCGACGCGAGATTCGTTGATGTCGGCAACCTTGAGCGCGGCACCCTGTTCATGGAGGATTCGGCAGAGGTCCATGCCGACATGCCCGAGGCCTTGCACCGCGACCGTCATCCCGGCGAAGTCGCGATCCTTCCTGAGATGCCGCAGGCAGGCCTTCATTGCATTGAAGGTTCCCTGAGCGGTGAAGGGGGAGGGGTCGCCCCCGGTGGAGACGGTTTCACCGCCCATGGCGTGATCGGTCTCCATCGCCATCCAGTCGATGAATTGTGGATTGAGGCCGACATCCTCGGCTGCGATGTAATCGCCCGAGAGTGTGTCCACGAATCGTCCCATCGCTCGAGCTTCGGCCTCGGTGGCGGGATGACCATGTTCGGGAAGCAGAATGATGCTCTTGGCGCCGCCCATTGGAAGTCCGGCGCACGCCGCCTTGTAAGACATTCCCTCGGAGAGGCGGAGTACATCGAAGATCGCTTCCTCTTCGGTGGCATAGTGCCAGCGGCGGGTGCCACCAAGGGCTGGGCCGAGTTTCGTCGAGTGGATTGCAATGATGGCGCGGAGACCCGTCTGGGGGTCATGGTGGAAACACACCCGCTCGTGGCCGCGATCGATCATCTGCCCGAATACATGCACAGTACGCCCTCCTCCTGGAATTCCAGGATCAACTTCCTTGTCCGAAGACCTGTTCGAATTCGGTGGCGATGGAGCCCCCTCCGAATTGTTGGATGTTCTCGGTATCGACGGGTCGCCCCTTTCCTCGGGCTTCCTCGACCGGTGTCAACTCCGGAATGTGGTACTCGCCGTGGGGCATCGATGGCAGTTCGCTCCAAGCAGCATCGGCACAACGCTGCATCGTGACATCGGTGTTGTTTCGCAGGCCGCGGATCTCGTTGTGGATTTCGTGCCTGGCCATGGCGACACAGTGGTCGACGATTGCACGGTCGTGCTCCAGCGAGGCTCCGTCGAGCCCGTTGCGGATATCGCGATCAAACTTGGACAGCACCGATGTGAGCGCGAACAGCCAAATCGAGCACCAACTCAACCGTCGCTGCACCATCTGCGCCGTGACGAGATCTTCGCCGTGGTCCTTGAAGGCCATCTTGACCTGGTGACTGAACTCGCGGGTCAGTGCCTCGAGTTCGTCTGCGTGGTGCCGCAGCGACGCATGCAACTTGGTGATCTTCGGTGCTGGCGGGCGCACCCCGAGGAAGAGTTGCGTGGCGATCTTCATGGCGGCCCCCATGTGCTTCATGGGATTGGCCTTGACGCCGAGCATGT
>CAYYGU010000071.1:0-7208 GCA_964471525.1 uncultured Isosphaeraceae bacterium | reverse complement strand
ATCGCCTTCTGCTGCGAAATCAGGTTTCGGTGGCTCAGACAGACGCCCTTGGGCGGCCCGGTCGTACCAGAGGTGTACATCACGAGACAACGATCGTCCGGAGCAACCGCATTGACGCGGCTCTCATATTCGAGCAGCGGCGCGCCGCCCTCGGCGAGCAAGGCGTCAAAGTCCACCGCGCCCCACGCGCGTGTGGCGTCGGATGAATCCATACAGAAACAGGACTCAACAAAGTCGTGCTGGTTGCGATCGATCTTGTCGAGTTGCTTCATACTCGACACGACCAGCATTCGCGGCTTCGCGTGGCGAATGACATATCCGACCAATGGTGCCGGGTATCCGGCAAACACAGGAACCGTGACGGCACCGATCGACTGAATCGCGAGTTCCAGAATCAACATCTCGACCCGGTTTTCGGACACGATGCCGATGCGGTCGCCGGGGCGAATATCGCGATCGATCAAATGGCGTCCCACCCGGGCAACGCGGTCTCCAAGTTCGCTCCAGGTGAGTTCACGCTCATCGTCAAGTACGCGATACTTCGTACAGACGCGGTCGCCCCACCGGGCCATCCTGTCCCGAATAAGTACTCCAATGGAGTCCTCATGCTCGCCAAGTTCGATGGGCGAACCATGCTCTTCACCGATTCGTCGAATGCCGACTTTCTCGTCGAGTCCGTGGGCGGTGAGTTGCGAATATGCAAGGCAACTGTCCTGCAGCAACTCTCGAGTGAGACGAAATCGGTCCTCAGCTGGCTCGCGGAGAAACTCCTCATCGAAAGGCCGCACGCCAGCGCGAATCCGCACGAGGTAGGTCGCGACAAACTGCATGATTGATGCGGCGATTTCCCTGATATGCGAGCAACCGGCGCGGCCACCGAGCCGGGAACCGATTTCATTCAACACGCCTCGCTCGACTCGAAGGCCTACGAGGAGTTGGGCCGTCTTCTCAACCTCGCTACATACCGGGAATGGCGAGCGAATCATGTTCAGATCGCTTCGCAGTATCTGGCGGTCTGCCACGCCAATTGTGAGTTCAAGACGAATGAGGTGCTCGCTGTCGTGGAACGTACCCACCAACACAAGATGCTCATCACCGTCCTCGTAGAGATCGATGCTGATATTGCGTTGTGCGCTTAGTTTCATTGTTCTGCTCCTTGCCCCGGTTCCGCCCTGATTCCGGCGGAACTTGATGGCCCGGGCCATCGCTTGCTGCACTTGCTTCGCCAGATCTTTGAACAGAGATCGCTCGGCCTGCATGTCCGCAAGCGCCGCATATCGCTGCAGCGGTTGGAGAATCCATTCTTCGTTTGTGAAGAGCTTGACGCTCTCCAGCCCACGATTGAGGGCGGCGGACAGATCCTTGACCGAACTGGTCACATGTCCTTTGTACTTCAGAATGGTATTGCGATGGCCTTCCCACACCTCTTCCCATGTTGCATCCGATGGGTAAGCCCCATTGGCCTGCCCCACATCGAATACCGCCTTGGTGATCTGACTCACAAACGCATCGTTGCGCTGGTCCGCACAAAGATCGCCCATTCGAAGATCGATGCACTCGCCACTGGGCTTCACCATGTGGATGAGCCCACCAACATTGAGCACGATCGAAATCATCGCCTTATCAAACTCGATGCGGGTTGCCGGCACATTCTGCACATGCGTGAACGTGTAGTCATGCGCTTGCAAGATCTCGCCGATCCGCTCCTGCTCGAGCTCGCCACCACCAGCAAACACAATCGAACCCTTCTTCTCAAGCACATAGGTCGTATCCGCCCCGTTGCCGCGCCGCCCGCCTGCCTGAAGGGAGATTCCCCTCACCACGCGAGCCTCGATGGCGGCCTGCACTTCGGGTGTGACACCTGGAAGCCGGTCCATGAGGACGGCTTCGTTGAGTTGCGATTGGAATTCACCGAAGGTCGACTCGAAGAGTACGCCGTTGGGCAGAATGAGCAGGATCGGCACGTGCGCCCGAACCTGCTCCGGCGAATCAAGAAGCCCTCGCCCAGCAAGGCTCTCAAGAAAGCCTGTGACTTCGCCCGTGAAGGCCCCGAGTTGATTCGGGTTGCAGCAGACCAGGAGCAGTTCGGGCAGCGACTTCTTGGCATCCGCCTCGAGAAGATTCGCGAAGATGCGACCACGGATGGGCACAATCTGTTGCTGCCCGTGCTGTTCAAGTCGTAGCCGCCCGGCCTCCTTGAGGATTTCGGTGATGCCGTCGCCGCTCATGCCGATGAGGCACTCTGCCTGCATGTGTACGAAGAACCCAACGCCAAGGGCACCAGGTGGATGGATCCCAAGTTGCCCACCGATCAGCATTGGCAGCCCCCTTCGGTCGATGATCCGCATGGCGGCGCGGACCGCTCACCGACTGGCTCTCGGACGTCATGGCCTGCTCTGGCCATGAGCGCCGCGCCATAGGCCCCCGCGAACTGAGGAAGCGGCGGAAGCAATACTTCATCATCAAGCACTTCGTTGAGTGCCGCACGCATGGAGCCGCAGTACGCCACCACGCCGCCCGTCGCCGCCACCGGTCCGTCGTGGGAAACGATCATTTCAAAGAGGCGCGAGGCAATCGAGCGGAACAGTCCACGGGCGATGTCCTTCGGCTCCTTGCCCGCCTTGATGCACTCCAGCACTTCGGTTCCGGCGAACACGGTGCAATAACTGTTGATGACGGTGTGCTGCTCAGACTCCGCGGCGAGCTCGTCGAGTTCGCCAAGCGTCATGCCGAGTTTCACGGCGATGGATTCGAGGAATGTTCCGGTACCTGCGGCACACTTGGCGTTCATGCGGTAGTCGGAAATCTGCCCGGTCGCGTCGAGTCGGATGACCTTGGTGTCCTGGCCGCCGATGTCGATGATGTTGCGGACCTGCGGATACCACTCGCGAGCGCCGCGCGCATGGCAGGTGATCTCGGTGAGTTTGCGAGTCGCAAATGGAACCCATTCCCGTCCGTATCCGGTGGAGATGCAGGCCTCGATGTCCGCAAGCGTCCCACCCGCTTCTGCGAGCGCCTCGCCCAGCACCGTCTTGGCCGCATCCTCGTAACTGAACCCCGAGGACACAACGCCCTTCCCGGCCAAGGCGCCACCATCGTCGATGACGACGCACTTCGTGGCCGAGGATCCGGCGTCGATACCAGTGAAGAGGACACCGCTCATGAACGACGGCCCTCCAACTGCTCGACAAAGGCTTCGATATTGGTCATCGACTGGGCAGTCGAGAAGAATCGGATATCGGTCAGGTCTCCATCGAGGACGAGAACCGGCAGGCCCATCTCCTCACGAACCCGCTGGGCCATTCCAAACCGTGAGTTGGTGTTGTTTGGGCATGTCCGCGCATTGTGGAAGATGGCGCCATCGATCGAGAACTCCTCGAACATCTCGGCGAGAAACTGCTGTTTGTATACCTCGTCGCGATTGATGAAGATCTCCAGGCTGGTCCTGGCCATCCAGTCGAGCGGGTCGCCGCTCTCATAGTCTGCGAAAGCCCACGAGTTGCAATAGGTACTCGCAGCCACGACCGTCCGAAGATCAAAGAACTTCTCGGAGAGTTCCCGCATCCGAGGCCAGACGGGCATCCCTTCCCAGTAGACGCGGAACTGCTCGTCGGGCACGGCACCAACGCCGTCAACGAGCCGCTGATTCATCTCGGTGAGCAGTCCCTCGTAGAACTCAATGGCGATGTCGCTGCCCCGCATCAAGATGACCGGAGCCATGAGGATCAGTCCGTCCCAGAAACTCAGCGGGGCCGGTCGCGCTCTGGCCGTTTCGAGAACCTCCCGCCAAAGCGAACTGGCCTTGCTTGACTTCGCGACGGACTCTTCGAGTTTCGCCTCATCGAGTTTCAATCCAAATTGGCGCTCGATCTCACCGATGAGTTCCCGAAGCTGCCCCTTCACGAAGGCGACGTGCTCGTCGGTGACTTCGCCGAGATACAGCGGCGGCCGAACGCCCAGAATGGTCGCGTCGTGCCGCGTGGAGAAGAACTTGAACCAATCCTGCACTTCGCGGCACTGGTTCGTGTTGTACGCAAGCAGATCGGGCGTTGGGGGTCCGTCAATGCCGTAGATGTCTTGCAGCGGACTCCAACCGGAGAGCGAAGCGCCGATATCGCTGTTCATATAGGAGCAGGTCTCTGGGCAATACCCCGCCCCCACCGCCCGTGGAATCAACTTGTGGCTGACCTTCTGCGCCCCGAGGAGCGCGCCGTGGTTCTCCGGAAAGAACACCTCGAAGCCAAACGCGGTCAAAATCTCGGTCGGACCGACGGAGGTACACCAGGCGACGCGACGATCGGTGTCCTTGGCCGCCGCGTCGAGGTCCACGAAGTAGTCGCGCATCAGGCCCCGCAGCCGCTTCTGCGACTCGATGGGTACTCGTTTCAGCGCGATCTCGCTCACGGAATCACGATTGACCGCAGCGAGCAGCCATCCTTCATGACGTCGAATGCGCCCTGAATATCGTCAAGCGAGAATCGGTGGGTCACCAGCCGCGACACATCGATCTTTCCGGCCTCGACCATGCGAATGAGCGGGACGTACTCGCCGGGAGGGCATCCGAGCGAGCCGACGATTTCCATCTCCTTGAACATGATCTTGCCTGCGACGATATTGATCTTCTCGTGGGTGTACCCGACAACGCACATCCGACCGCCAATTCGAACGCTCTCGAATGCTTCTTCGATCGTCCGAGGGTTGCCGATCACTTCCATGGCGATATCGACGCCGCCGCCGGTCATCTTCTTGATGGCCTTGCTCGCCCGCTCGACCTCGCTGGCGTTGACGGTCTCGGCCGCGCCGAGTTCCTTGGCCCACTCCAGTTTCTGGTCGTTGATATCGACTGCGATCACGTAGGCGCCAGCCGCGGCAGCGAGTTGCACGGCATTGATGCCGACGCCGCCGCAACCGAAGACGGCCACGGTGTCACCGGGGCGGACCTGCGCGCGGTTCTTGACGGCGTGGTACGGCGTCGAGAGCGCGTCGGCGATGATCGATGCCTCGGCAAGGGGAATCGATTCGGGCAAGTCAAGTACATCCTTGGCCGGCACACACACGTACTCGGCGTAGGCGCCATCGAAGTGGTTGCCGAGCATCTTCATGTCGACGCAGATGTTTTCCTTGCCCATGCGACAGAACTTGCACTTGCCGCAGGTAAGCACTGCTGGGATGAGCACCCGCTGGCCGGTTGTGAGATGATCGACGTCAACGCCAACCTCCTCGACGATGCCGGACGCTTCGTGGCCGAGCACGAGCGGCGGGTCCTTGAAGGTCGGAACGCCATGTTCGATGTAGTGCAGATCGGTGTGGCAGGCCCCGCAGGCGGCAACCTTGACGAGCACCTGGTCCGGTCCCACGTTCGGAACAGGGATCTCTTCGACTCTCACGCCTTCATCGGCGCCGTGGAATACTGCTGCTCTCATCATTCGTATCTCTTTTCTTTCTGATGTGCCTTCCCGGGAGGTCAGGCGTGGCTCCACTCTGGAGTTCGTTTTTCCATGAATGCCGCGATGCCCTCGTGGGCGTCGTGGAGTTGCATCAATTCATCGAGGTAGATCTTCTCGGCCTCATCGAGCCGGTTGAGAATGTCCGCTTTCTGCCCAACCATGGTGGCCCGCTTCGCCATCCGCACGACAGGACGTGAGAGACCCCGAATGCCATCGACGTAGGCCGCAACCTGATCGGCGAACTCGTCTGCGGCGTACACCTGGTTGATGAGGCCGATCCGATGGGCTTCGGTCGCCGCAATTGTGCCGCCGAGCGCTACGAGTTCGATCGCCTTGCCGAGCCCGATTCGAGATGGCAGCACCGCCGCAGCAACGGGTGGAAAGACGCCGACATGAACTTCGGGCTGCCCGAACTTCGCCCGCTCCGAGGCGAGCACGATGTCACAGAAGCAGGCGAGTTCGCATCCGCCGCCGAGCGCTGCACCTTGAACGGCCGCGATGGTGATCGCATCGGTGGATGCAAGCCGACGGAAGATGCCATGGAATCGTTCGATCATGTCACGGACCTTCTCGGCCGTGTGATCCGCGACATCCACGCCTGCGCTGAAGGCCTTGCCTTCAGCGGCAATCACGATCGCAGACAACGTGTTATCTGCAACCAAAGTATCGAGAAGCGTGTTGAACTCGGACATCATGGGGTTGTCCATGACGTTCAGCGGGGGCAGGTTCATGGTGACCGTGGCGACGCCGCCGGTGATGTCGAGATTGAAGTACTGGTAGTCGCTCATGCCATCATTCCTCTTTAGATGTATTGCCCGCCATCGACCCGCAGCACTTCGCCGGTGATGAACCTCGCTCGATCACTGCACAGGAAGCACACCGCTTCTGCGATATCCTCGGGTGTGCCGATGCGGCCAATGAGAATCTCTTCGGTCGCCTTCTCGAGTGCCTCGGGGGGCATGGCATCGAGAATGGGCGTATGGATCATTCCCGGCGCGACGGCATTCACGGTCACGGTGGATCGTGCCAGTTCCTTGGCGAGCGCCTTGGTGAAGCCGATGACGCCAGCCTTGGCGGCGGCGTAATTGGTCTGGCCAAACTTGCCCCGCATGCCGTTGATGCTGGAGATGTTGACGATGGATCCATACTTCGCGGCCCGCATGATGGGCGCCGCAGCCCGAGACATGTTGAAGACGCCAGTAAGATCGATGTCGATGACATCCTGCCACTCTGCATCGGTCATCTTCCAAATCACTTGGTCGCGAAAGATGCCAGCATTGTTGACCAGAATCTCAAGCCCGCCCAGTTCGCCCGCACAGTCCTCAACCGCAGCGGCGGCCTGCGAGGCGTCGGAGACATCGGCCACTCTCACCCACGCCTTTCGGCCGAGCGACTCGATGCACGCTTTCACGGGGTCCGCATCTGCAGGATCGCCGAGGTACAGAATGCCCACATCGCATCCATCGCGGGCAAGGAACTCGGCGACCGCGCAGCCAATGCCACTGGACCCGCCCGTTACCAGTGCTCGCCTTGGCTTCTCTGCCACGATACGCCTCCCTGTCAATCCGCGAACCCGTCAGGTTGCCATTGCGACGGCCAACGCCGCCCCGCACTTGCCACAGTGCTCGAACTGCGAGGGGATGCCCTTCGCGCCGCACTCGCCGCACTCTTGTGCGTACGGACCCCACAGGAACTCGCTCGATCCATTCGGATCGGCGGCACGCTTCCGCATGCCGACGTAGTCGGTCTTGCGTTTCTCGA
>CAYYGU010000070.1:5197-7265 GCA_964471525.1 uncultured Isosphaeraceae bacterium | reverse complement strand
CACTGCTCAGCATGCTCTGGTGTCCCGATGCCCTGCTGCACGATCGAGTGAGCGGGAAGTGGTGGTCCACCGGGAATCCGCCGAAGCCTGCGATGACATCCTTGCTCGGCGAGGAGATGCTGACCACCACGCCGCCAACCAGTACGCCGTCCGCCGCCGACTGGCCTGCCGCAGTCGCTCGCGGAGTCGAGTACATCAGGGCCGGAGACATCTTTCAGGTCAATCTCACGCGTCAACTGACCGTCGATGTCTGCGGAGACACCCGCCACTTCGCGCACGCAGCACTTGGCGAACCACAGACGGCCTACGGTGCCTTCCTTGAGTTCCCGAACAGTGACCGTTCGGTAATCAGCCTCAGTCCGGAGTTGTTCCTCTCGGTGGACGCCGATGGGATCATGACCAGCAGGCCCATCAAGGGAACGCTGCCCTCAACAAGACCCGCTTCTGAACTGTGGGCGTCCACCAAGGACGCTGCGGAACTGCACATGATTGTCGATCTCATGCGGAATGATCTCGGGCGAATCTGTGAGATGGGGAGCGTCCGCGTGACGTGTCCGAGGCGGGTCGACACGCACCCGACCGTCCACCATGGTGTGGCCGAAATCGTGGGCAGGCTTCGCGGCGATGTATCACTTGTGCAATTGCTCGCCGCGACCTTCCCCGCCGGGTCCATTACTGGGGCTCCCAAGATCCGCGCCATGCAGATCGCCCGTGAACTCGAACCTGTCCCCCGGGGTCTCTACTGCGGCGCGGTCGGCATGCTTGGACCCGGCCAGCAGGCAACCTTCTCGGTGGCGATTCGAACCGCCGTCATCGCGGACGGCACGCTGAGCTATGGTGTCGGATGCGGAATCGTCTCGGACTCGGATCCACTGGCAGAACTCGCCGAATCAAATGCCAAGGCCGAAGTGCTGTGGAAGACGCTCAGCCCGCCTTGCGATAGGCCATCTGCCGCTGCTGCAGACCCGCAATTGCTCGCATGATCTGCCTGGCGACAACATGGCGGTGCGAAGGATTCACCGTGAAGTCGAAGCACATACCGCAGTAGAGCGAGCGATCGCTTCGCATGTGGCGATGCGCCACGCGGGCAGCGGCGCGGATGGGGGTCTGCACCGACGGGGGCAATTCGAATCGCATCCACCACATGGCATGCCGACCGATCGCTCCAGCATCTTCCGTGCCAACTGCCAGTCCAAGCCCGCCGCCGCCGAGGTTCACGATGCGGCCGCTGTACTCGGGACCGAGCGTGGGCATCAGGTCGTCATCGATCTCAAGATTCAACGCTTCCCCGTTCGTTCCGTCGAGCTCCCGCTGAAAGTCCACAGCGGTCAGTCGCTCGGCCGCGATGACCGAACTTGGTTCAAGCAGCGGCCAAAGCCGCACGTTGGGCAGTTGCAGGTCGGCGGTGTCGATGCGGTAATCGCGCCTGCGTTGGCATCGCTCGACCGATCGTGGCGCCGCGAGTTTCAAACCATTCAGACCTCCGGGCGATGTACTTGGGTCAGCGCCCAGACAGTGCGTGTGAAACATCCACCGGTTCTGCCCGATCGCCATGATCGCGATCAGTTCTAGGCCTTCGGCGAACTCCACTGCATGGCCGAGGGACACGGGCGTCTCGACGCGAATCGTGCTGTGGTCGATTGAAATCAGCCGGGCGCGAAACAGAAGATCGCCTCGCGGCGCATCACACTTGGTCTGACCCGGCGGACGAACCGCCAATTCGATGGAGCCGCGTCGATCACAGATCTGCTGCAGGCATTGCCGCCATCCGGCGGTGCGGGCGCGTTGTGCTGGCATGGGTGGTGGATCCCTCCTGAATGCGTTCATGGGGCGTTCGAGGCCCCGGGATTCCACCCTGTGCATCGACCGGCCGCATGGAACGCTGAAGCGTGAACAGGATTGATGCCACTCAGTCCGGCTGGTCAGCCCTCGCAGCCCGCAGAATCAGAACTCCGGCCTCTGCCTCGTGCTCGGGCGGCTCGAATCCGGCCAGCCGAGAAGCCAACCGCAGCGACCCCGAGGTCCAGATTCGCATGGGTTGTTCGGTGCCGCGAAACCGCGGCTCGCC
>CAYYGU010000070.1:0-5097 GCA_964471525.1 uncultured Isosphaeraceae bacterium | reverse complement strand
CGGGTCTTCGCAATCGAGCCGCACCACGACAGGGGCGTCATGTGTTCGGGCTTCTCCATGCCGCTGCGACCGAGCAGGTCGAGCAACTCACGGTACGAGGCGATGGTTCGGCTCAGGTCGCGTCCCTGCGTTCGCTGCCCAAGCCCGAGACGGCGGCGGAACCGAACACGGGAACGCCACACCCGGCCCACCAGCACCAAGGTCACGGCACACACCGCCAGCGCCGACATCGTATAGATCGAACCCATGCGGCCAAATCCGAATGCGATGTCGATTTGTTGGAATCGGCGGACAAACCACGAACGAATCTGCTCGAACACTCCGACCGGCCCAGGAAGCGTCTCCGCGGCCAGCTCTTCTTGAAGGCGAGCATCGAATCCGAGAACGTTGATCCGCCACCACAACTCGACCCGTCGATACAAGGTGCCGATGGAGGCAAGTACGCCGTCTTCGACCCTGCTGCGATCCACGCGGCTCTGAACCGCGGGGTCAAAGCGGCTCCAGCGGTCTGGCTCAATCCGCACTTCAGCCCAGGCGTGAGCATCTCGGTCCTTGATGATGTACTGATGCCCGCCGAGTTCCTCCAGCTGCGGCATGAATCCGGTCACAATGCGAGCCTCCAAGCCGACCGACTGGGCCATCGCCACAAATGCCGCGGCGAAATACTCGCAGTGTCCGAAGGGCTCGGCCAGCAGAAACCGCTCAATGGGATCCATGTACCGAACATCAACATGGCGGCCGATCCGGCTCAAATCCAGCGTGTAGGTGAATCGCGAAGACTGAAGAAAGGCGAGCAAGCCACCGGCCACTCTGCCCCGCCACTGCACCCGCGATTCGTCGTCCTGTGGTGGATCCACCGGTATTCCTCGATCCACCAGCGCCCGCCGGGCCACTTCTCCAACGGCGACAGGCACCCCACTTGGCGATGCTGGAGGCCCGACCGCCGCAACCGACCCGGTCACCCGGGCCTGCACCACGCCGACTTCGGCCCGATCGATTTCAATCGTATCCCGTCGCGGATACACCTTGAGCCACAGCGGCTCCGAGGACCGCATCGCGACCGTTCCCGCTGGAATTGGCAGAAACTCAAGCGGCTGATTCAATTCGATCCGAAGCATCCAGATGGGCGTTCCCTTGCCCAATGCGACCGACTGCCATTGTCCGCCCCTGATCATTTCCCGATACGCGCTGCTCAATGGCCGCGGTGTCCAACGCCCCCCCCCAAGATAGACCGAGGCGGTTCCCGTTCGAAGATACAGCCGCTTCGGAGGGTCGTATTCTCCCGATCGCTCATCGATCAGCGTCACCTCACCGACCACGTCCATTGATTCCACAATCCGCGTGCCGGACACAAGCACAACATCGCTCTTCTGCCCTCCGCCGACCATCGCAATTCGGGCCGATGAAGCCGCCGCCAACTGCGGCGTGAGACCGCGTGGGAACAACAAGAAAAGGAACACAGATCCGCATGCCACTGCAAGAATCACAAAGACCAATACGCGACGGAAGTGAATCCGTACCCGAGCCCCGATTGTCGGATCTTCTGGCGTATCGCCCCCATCGTGGCCGGACCGCGTAGCGCTCAACTCGGCTCCATAATGCAATTGGAATAGCAAAATAACGACGATGCCAAGCACCATCCACACCGTCAAGAGCACCCCAAAGAGCAAATCAAACGCGTCCATCGAGGCAAGCACCATGAGCAGTACGGCCATGATCAATCGCTCGGCTTCTATCTCCAATGATCGCCGCTCATACAACTTGATCACCGCAATCCAGATGGCGAACTGGCTCAGCCCCAGAACCGGGTTATCCAAGTCGCCAGCAACCAGCACGCCTGCCCAAATGGCCGTCGCGCCGCTGAGCATCAGCGATACACGGCGGCTCAAATGCACACCTCGCGGCCCTTCGGTAATGACCCAACTTGCCGCTGCGGCGCCACCAGCGATGAGCAGCAGCCACACCGCATCCTGCGCCAGGCACGCAGCAAGAATGGACACGAGCAGAAACGCATGACTCAGCAGCGGAAAGTGGCGAAGCAGCGTCATGGTCCACCCTCACGCTGCCGCCGATCAAGTCGCAGTTCATCCAATTGCCCGCCCGTCAAGTACAGGGCCTCGGGAAACTGAGGCATCGGCCGAACCCGGTCTGGCCGAATCACAACAACAGAGGAGCGATCATGGCGGTTGTCCGGCTGCCAATCGATCCGCGGCGCAGACAGGTCGAGTTCGGCAAGCCGACTCAGCAGCCGGTGAAGATGCCAAGAACTGTTGCGAATCGCCGTCGATTCATCGAGCAGACCGGGGACCATCAGCCCCACTTCGCAGCCCTCCTGATGAAACTGTTGAACCACGGATGCCGCCAACTCAATAGCCTGCTCCTCGACCGCTACAGGATCTTGATCTGCCGCGATCTGCAGGTCGTTGCTCGGCGTTTGCAGGTCGAGCACGACGCGGATTCTCGTCAGGCTCGGTGCCGCGCGATCGATGCAAATGATTTCGTCCCGGTGCGCGGTCACTTTCCAGGCGATGTCCCGCAGCGAATCCTGTCCGACCGACGGACGCAATCCATACCACTCCCTGCCTGGGCCACGCCGACGCCCGGCCCGAGGACCTTCCAGTCGCTCGGCGCCAACGACTCGCAGTACGCCACCTCTGAGTTGGTGTCGACGGGGGTACACCACGACATCCCGACGCTGCCGCAGCAGCCGCCGCCTCTTGAACAGGCCAAAGGGAAAGGAAGTCGTCACGAGGACCGTTGTAAATCGAAGCCGCCCCCGCTTCAGCGGCACCATCCGCGCATCGCCATGCACTTCCTCGCTCGGACCCACGTGCATGATCCACGCGGCCCGCTCGATGGAGACACGATCGGGTGGAAGGCGATCCGACACATGAAGCCCAATGGAAGGCAGCCACCGGCTCAGGCGGTGCACACGATATCGCACACGCATGCCCTCACCCACTTCGCCCCACTCCGGGACCATGCGATGAACCGAGAGCCACTTGATACTCAGCCACGACATGATGGTTCCGAGCAAACCCATCGAGAGCATGACCGAGAGCATCCAGATCAAAAGGTTATTGCCCTTGAAAACGGCGGCCGGACCAATCAGCCCAAGCGCCAGCAGATAGGCAAGCGCGGGCTTGACTCGAATCGGGTGTACTCGGCGGGGAGGCGTTGCCGTCTGGCCGCCGACACAAGTCGGTGGGGTGATCATGCCTCGGGCGTAGAAGTCGCTTCGACCGGATCCGCCTCTTCCGGCTCGGCACGCTCCGGCGGATCACTTGATTCACACACAGGCGGTGTCCAACTCGGCGTTCGCTGCAAACCGTCTACCTCGGGCAGGTCATCGATGCCGCTAAGCCCGAAGATGCGAAGGAACTCACGGGTTGTTCCGTAGAGCATCGGTCGGCCAAGTTCCTCGGCGCGTCCGGCGATACGAATCAGTCGCCGCTCCAGCAAGCCACGCAGTACTTCGCCGCACGCCACGCCTCGAATCGCTTCGATTTCCGCGCGAAGCACCGGCTGGCGATAGGCAATGATCGAAACTGTTTCCATCGCCGCCTGCGAGAGCCGTGCCTGCTGCCGTGCTGCGAGTAATCGGGCGAGCACCGGAGCTACTTGGGGAAGCGTGAGCATCTGCCACCCGTCCGCGACCGCAGCGATTCGAAACACGCGGCCGGATGCTTCGTAGGCGTCATTAAGCGCCTCGATGGCGGCGCGAACATCGGCGGCTTTGAGTTCGGTGGCTTCGACCAGTCGGGACTCACGCACAGGCCGATCGCTTGTCACCAGAACGGCCTCAACCCGAGCGGTCGCATCGAGGCTGCCAAGCTCGGTCGATGTCTCCTCGGTCACATGGTCGGTTGCTGGCTCGTGTGTCACGGCAACAGTGTAAACCCAGAAGCGGTTTATGCCGCCTCGGCCTGCTCGGTCAGCAGCGTCAGGGCGCCGCCCTGCATGTGGGCAAAGCCACCGCTCAGCGTCATGGTCGTGCGGCCATCGGCGGTTTCGATCGTCAGCGAGCCGCTGCCAAGTTTGCCCAGCATCGGCGCCATTCCGGCCATCACACCGTACTGGCCGTCCCACGCGGGAAAGGACACGTAGGTGACCTCGCCTTCAAATGCGGCGCCGGACGGGGTCATGATGGTGCATTGAAAACTGGCGGGCATGACGAGTGCTCCTCACTGGGTCGAAGGGCGGCAGTGTACCAAGGTCTCCCGCCCCGTTCACGGGTCGAACCCTTGACCAGACAGTCAAGAACCCGGTATTATCCCTTCATCCGCATACACGGATCATAGCCACGAGGAGCACCGCCCATGACCGCGACCGCCACCCCGACCTTTCTCGATACTGGACTGCCATTGCTGTGCGATCTGCCCTTCAAAGTCCGCGACCTTTCTCCGGAAACCGTGGCCTATGGCCGCAAGGAAATCGAATTGGCCGAGCATGAAATGCCCGGATTGATGGCGCTTCGCGCTCAGTACGGCGATTCCAAACCGCTCGCAGGCGCCCGGATCATGGGGTCGCTGCACATGACGATCCAGACGGCCGTGCTGATCGAGACCCTCACGGCGCTCGGCGCCGAAGTGCGGTGGGCGAGTTGCAATATTTTCTCGACCCAGGACCACGCCGCCGCGGCGGTGGCGGTCGGCCCGAAGGGCACCGCCGAGAACCCGCAGGGCGTGCCGGTCTTCGCATGGAAAGGCGAAACCCTCCCCGAATACTGGTGGTGCACGCTTCAGGCACTGAATTGGGGCGACGGAACCCTGCCCAACCTCATTCTCGATGACGGCGGCGACGCCACCATGCTGGTCCACAAGGGCGCCGAGTATGACGCCGCCGGCAGCGTTCCGGACCCGAGCACGGGCGAATCAGAGGAGTTTGAAGTATTCCTCTCCCTGCTCACCGCCCTGGCCGAGACACACCCCGGAATCTGGCCTCCGATCGCCGACTCGATTCGCGGCGTCACCGAAGAAACAACGACGGGCGTCCACCGCCTGTACCAGATGGCCGAAGCAGGCACGCTGAAGTTCCCGGCGATCAACGTCAACGACGCGGTCACCAAGAGCAAGTTCGACAACCTCTACGGCTGCC
>CAYYGU010000069.1:0-7272 GCA_964471525.1 uncultured Isosphaeraceae bacterium | reverse complement strand
GATCCATCTCGGGCGATGGCAGTGGCTCGGGGCCGCCCTCACCGAATCCAGCGTCTTCGGCGATGCCCGCCTGCTGCAGACGAGCCGTCTCCGGATCGATCACAGGAAGCGAGAACCCTTGGTCATCGCACTGACCGCTGGAACTGCCGCACGCGCAGGTGGCATCCTTGGGCCAACTCACCCGCACCCGATCGACGCCCTCGATGCCGCCGAGTTCTCGCTTGATCGCAGCGGCGAGCGCGTCGTGCTCATAGGCATCGCCTTGGGGCGATGAAAGTTCAACGCGAACGATCGAGTCGTCCACAGTGACACCTGTCACCAAGCCAGCCGACATCAAGTCGGTCTTTGTCTTGGGATCGCGAAGCGACGCGAGTCGCTCCGAAACCGCGTGTTCTGTACTGACCATGACCCTGCACTCCTCTCGGTGCCACGTGGCGCCTACTTCGTGAACGATGGCACGATACAGATCGACGACTAGTTTGTCTAGATATCCCCAATTGATTTTTTCCGCCCGAATTGGGGCTCTGGAGGATGGTCGAGCCCGCCCACGCCACCACAGCGGCCCCGCGGGACAAAAACCTGGACACCCATCGATTGTGAAATCTAGACAAGATTCTCAGGGACAAAAACCTGGACACCCATCGATTGTGAAATCTAGACAAGATTCTCATGTATTCTGTGGGGCTTCACCGACCCCACACACCCCGCATCAGGAGCCTCCCGCCATGACCGTCACCCTCGACACGCCCGTCGGCGAAATCGCCTCCCGCCACCCGCTGGCCACCCGCGTCTTCGCTCGCCACCAGATCGACTTCTGCTGCGGCGGCGGCAAGCCGCTCAGTGACGTCTGCCAGGCCAAAGGGATCGACGGATCCATGCTCGTCGCGGAAATCGAGCAAGAGATCGCCACCGCCCCGGATACAGATTCCCAGTGGGATACCGCCCCACTGGACGAGCTCATCGACCACATTGTCGCCACCTACCACCGCAGCCTCGACGAAGAACTCCCCCGCCTCGAAGCCATGCTTCGCAAGGTCAACACCGTCCACGGCGAGAAGGACCCTGAACGACTCGCGGAACTGCTCGATGTCTTTCTTGGCCTCCGGGACGAATTGACCGAGCACATGATGAAAGAGGAGCAGATTCTGTTCCCAATGATTCAAGCGGGCCAAGGTAGTTTCGCGGCCGGACCGGTATCGGTGATGGAGCACGAGCACGAGTCCACGGGCAACGCCCTGCGACGGATGCGATCACTCACCGATGACTACACGCCGCGGGCCGACGCATGCAATACATGGCGGGCAGTGTGGGCTGGCCTAGAGCAACTCGAAGTCGATCTGCACCAGCACATTCACCTTGAGAACAACATCCTGTTTCCCAGAGCGCTGGCTGGCTAGGGAGTTCATTCGCCCCACCCATCCCTCAGCGAACATTCCCGGGGGCGGCGGTAGATTCAGCGTGTTTCTCGATCGACCTCAGCACGCCGCCGTGGTCGGAATCGTCATTGAAGAAGAGGAATGCGGAGATCTCACGCGCATCGGTAAACGCCACCGCGCCGAGACCGGGCGCCAAGAAGAGATACTTCTGGGCGCTCACCGAGGCCGGACCGACGCTACCGTCGTAGGTCAGCCGGATCAACCGCGTGTCGTACTCGCCGCGGGGCACCTTCACGCGCCAGCCGCCGAGATCGGTCCACGTGCAGGTGACGCTACCAGCGTGTGTCACCACGGTCGGATCATGCACGTCGTAGATCTTGACGGCGATCACGCGACTGTCCTCTTCGCCTTCCTTGCGTCCAGTGAGGACAACCGGCTCGGGCGGATTGAGGCGAATGAGCAGGCTGTTGGCCGTGGACACTTCGCTTGGAATCACGATGCCTTCTTTGTCGGTCCGCTCGCTGAGATACCGCGTCGCACCGTCTGACACGGTCATCATCCACCCATCACCCGGTGCGCCAACCGGCGTCCCGGGTGAGCGGGCTCCGGAGGAGAGGACGAGCGTCGCCTTCTTCCCTGACTCCACCGGGCGGTCATAGCGAAAGGTGGCGTCGTGAAGCGGATACCAGTCCGCCACCTTCGCCAGCGGCGGCACCTCCTTGGCCGGGGCAAGAACAACACCCGGAAGACGCTGCTCAATTCGAGAAGCGTCTGCATCGGGAAGGGTCGCCAGCGGCCCGTCGGCCGAGGATGCCGCGGATGCCAGACACACAGCAAGCAGGAGAATGTTCATCGGGGCAGTATCGGCGGTCACCCGCCCCTGGTGCAAGTGCCGAGCGTTCCCGAACATGTGATCCATGACCGTCCGGGCCCATCCGGCCTCCGAGCGGCCGCCCGCCGCGATGGGTATCCTTGCGATCAGTTGGACGGCAGCAGGAATTGGGCGATGCGTGATTGGGTGAACACATGGAAACGGCCGACCATGGGGTGGGTCGGCATTGCTGGCATTGTGGCCGCCCTGTTTTGGGAGCCAGTGGACCAGACGGTTCGGTTCATCGCCATCGCCCTCAGCATCGCCCTGATCTGCCTGGCCCTCCCCCCGCGGGTCTGGGGCACAATGCGAACGTGGTGGTCCGACTGATCACTCCATCGCCGCGGCCTGATCGACCAGCAACGCAACCAGAATCCCGGAGATGACCTCGTTGAGGGCGGCGGCTGGCCGCATGGCTTCTGCCGCGAGCGCCGGGTCGGGCTGGTAGTAGCCGCCAATGTCCTGAGGTTGCCCCTGGCACGCGATGAGTTCCCGCACGATGTCGTCCTCGGCCTCCGCCAATGCTGCAGCGGTCTTCGCAAACCGAGTGGCGAGGTCCTCATCGACTTCCTGATTCGCAAGTGCCTCGGCCCAGTAGAGCGCCACGTAGAAGTGACTGCCCCGGTTGTCCAGTTCGCCGCACTTGCGTGAAGGCGACTTGTTGTTCATGAGGTACTTGGTGGTCGCCTCATCGAGGGTGGAGCAGAGCAAGCGGGCGTAGGGCGTGCCGCCGCGGTCGGCCAAGTGCTCAAGCGATGCCGCAAGCGCAAGGAATTCGCCGAGCGAGTCCCACCGAAGGTGATTCTCCTTCATGAACTGCTGCACATGCTTCGGGGCCGATCCGCCCGCGCCAGTTTCGAAGAGGCCGCCACCATTCATCAGCGGCACGATCGAAAGCATCTTCGCGCTCGTGCCGACCTCCAGAATCGGGAACAAGTCCGTGAGGTAATCCCGCATGACGTTACCTGTGACCGAAATCGTGTCTTCGCCGCGTCGGATGCGTTCGAGCGAATAACGCGTCGCCTCGACCGGCGAAAGGATCTTGAATTCCAACCCTTCGGTGTCGTGGTCCTGCAGATAGATCTGCACTTTCTCGATGAGTTGGCGATCGTGGGCACGGGTACTGTCGAGCCAGAAGACCGCCGGAACGCCGGTCGCCCGGGCGCGGCTCACGGCCAGTTTGACCCAGTCACGGATTGGCGCGTCCTTGGTCTGGCATGCCCGCCAGATGTCGCCCCCCTCAACCTCATGCTCCATGAGCGTGGCACCCCCACCGGCCACAATCCGTACCGTCCCGGCGCCGCCCATGACAAAGGTCTTGTTGTGAGATCCATACTCCTCGGCCTTCTGCGCCATCAGCCCGACATTCGGCACGCTGCCCATCGAGGTGGGGTCAAACGCGCCGTGCTTCTTGCAGTCTTCGATAACTGCTTCGTACACGCCGGCGTAACTGCTGTCGGGAATCACCGCATTGGTGTCCTGCTGCGCCCCTTGGGCATTCCACATCTGCCCTGATGTGCGAATCATCGCAGGCATCGAGGCATCAATGATGACATCGCTCGGGACATGCAGATTGGTGATGCCCCGATCGGAGTCGACCATCGCAATGGATGGTCCCTCGTCAAGAACCGCCTGCACGTCGTCCTGGATCGCCTGTTGCTCGCTCTCGGGCAGTTCCTCAATTCGCGTGAGCAGGTCACCGAGACCGTTGCGGACGTCAACACCGAGCCGATCAAGTGTCTCGGCGTGCTTGTCGAAGACCGCGGCGAAGAACACCCGAACTGCATCGCCGAAGATGACCGGATCGGATGCCTTCATCATCGTCGCCTTCAAGTGCAGCGAGAACAACACGCCGTCGCCGCGGGCCGCCTCAATCTGCTCCTTCAGGAACGCCTCGAGGCCCCGCTTGCTCATGAAGGTGCTGTCGAGAATCTCCCCGGCGAGCAAGTCGAGTTCATCAAGCAGGACCGTCACCGTTCCGTCCGGCGCCACATGCTCGATGCGAGCGGTTGTGCTTTTGGTCATCGTGATCGACTGCTCATTGTGGCGGAAGTCGCCGCCGTCCATGGTCGACACGCGGGTCTTGCTGTCCTTCGACCACGCGCCCATCGAATGGGGGTTCGCCCGGGCGTACTCCTTCACCGACTTGGGCGCGCGGCGATCGGAGTTGCCTTCCCGAAGGACCGGATTGACTGCGCTGCCCTTGACACTGTCATAGGTTGCCTTGATGTCCCGCTCCGCATCGGTCGCTGGTTCCTCCGGATAGTCAGGAAGGTCGTAGCCGTGCGTCTGCAGTTCGGAAATCGCAGCCTTGAGTTGAGGGACCGAAGCGCTGATGTTCGGAAGTTTGATGATATTTGCTTCGGGTTGCGTCACGAGTTCGCCGAGTTCGGACAGCACATCTGGGACGCGATACTCCTCGGGGAAGCGATCGGAGAACTTTGCCAAGATGCGACCCGAAAGGGAGATGTCCCGAAGTTCCAGATTGATACCACACGGTCCTACAAATGCCTTGGCAATTGGCAGGAAGGAATAGGTTGCCAGGGCTGGCGCTTCGTCGGTGTGGGTGTAGATGATCGTGCGCGGTTCCAGCATGGCTTCACATGGCTCCAGAAGGAAAGGTCCAATGGACAGAACGCTGTAGAGCCACGCATTCTACCTTCGTCCAGCCTCTACTGGGTGCCGCTTGAAAGTACGCCGAGAACAGCAACTCTTTGGACGTCGAGGCTGACGGCCACCAGCGGGTTGGCTCGTCAGCACCTGCTTCCCCAGACCGACAGCAGGATACGCAGATCGGCGTCTCCCGTAGTACCGTCGCCGTTGAGATCCGCGCTTGAATCCCCCCAGTCCTGCAGGAGCAGCAGCAGATCGTGGACGTCGATGGTCTCGCTGCCGGAGAAGTTCGCAGCGCATGGCAGCACGTGTGAGGCTTGCGTCGGATAGGTCCCGATCCCCCACTGATCGCATGCCAGTTGCAGGTCGTACATCGCCCAGTTCGCCGGTAGCGGCACACCGGTCGTGCCGTCCGATGAATAGACACTTCGAGCGATGGTCGCGCCGTCCGCCGCCCCCTCGAACGCATCCAGGAACGCGAGGAAGTCCTGTTCGGTCCAGTAGCCGAAGAATGGTGCGAGCGTCGTGGCGTTGATGCTGAACATCGGCCACACCCGCGCTGCCATGTCCGCGTCCACGTAGGGATACAGCCAATTCATGAGCAGTTCTGAGTAGTGATAGGGAAGATCGGCACCTTGCGTCGTGTCGCTCGATCCGTACCCGCTCGCGGCGGTATTGGACGTCATCGTGTCGATCTTCCACTCCCCGCTCGTAGGCAGCACCGTCCCGTCCGGCTGCGTGGCCGTCACCCGTGTGTAGGGCGCCCAATCTAGAAAGCGGGTTCCCACGCCCGTCAGCGTCACGTCCGCCGCCACCTCAAGCGTTCCGGGGCCGGGCGACCCGGCTTGCTGCGTCATGTTGAGAACGAGTGACGCGGCGGCATCGCTCGGCGAGCGTGGCGTAGGAGAGGCGGCTTGCTCACATCCGTCTTCCGTCTGCCAACGCCAGAAACTGGAAGCCTGCTCGATGACACCCTGCGCGTTCTCCGCGCACACGACGTAGACCTGCAAATAACACGATTGCAGGATCGGCCCAGCATCGCCGTCTCGCCAGGACGGGTACCCCGATCCATTCAACTGGCAATTCAGTTCCGGGCTCGCCGCGGAGAGTACCGACTGGAGACTCGCTTCGAGTGGGAAGGTCGCGATGTTCAACCTAGCCATGTTGGCCGAATCAACTTCAAACGTCATGCCCAGCCGCAGGGTCGTGTGGCCGTTCGCCTGCTTCCAAGCGTCAACCCAGTCGGCGAGTTGTTGATACGACATGCTCACACCGTGCGATCCGGCTGGCACGCACGAACTGCCCGGTACATTTCCGCCCGAGACCTCCGGGTCGAAGGTGACGCCTGCGAGCACGCCGGAAGGCACGTGTGGATTCTCGATCAACGCGCCGAGCCAGTCCATGGCCAGTGGCGTATTGATCCACTCGCTCGAGAGATTGAGCGACGGGTGCGTCGTCGCAGACCCTCCGGACCAGCAGGGCGCCGACGCCCCGCTTGCCGGAAAACTCGACCGATCCAGCAGCAGTTCGACTTCCACACCGGGGCAAGCCGCATGCAGGTCGGCGAGAAAGTCCACCAGAGAGGCCGGGTTGGCATCGCTGCTCGGCGTCGCGGAAGGATCGTAGAAAGTGCCGAATTCGGTATCGAGGCATGGGCTCGACACGTAGAGCACCAATCTTGGAGGGGGCGTGCCTCTGCACCACGAGAGCAGCCATCCGTGATAGGCCGGAAGCGACACCTTGGAGGGCGAGGTGCCTCGGTAGTCCCAGAGCGTGACATCTTCCAGTGTGGTCCCCGCGCCAGTTTCGCACGCAAGGCCCCACATCAGCACACCGATCGCAAACCCCTTGACCATACGCCCACTGTACTTCGGATTGCAGGTGACATGACCGATCGACGGCACGTCATTTCGGGTGGTAGGCTGCCCCGTATGGTGGCAGGAGGACCCCATGAGCCGCACCCCGAGTGATCAGAGACTCGACACCCTCAAATCGGTCGGTGTTCGCCGCATCGTCGGAATTCCCGGCGACACGATCAACACGCTTCTGGAGAGCCTCCCCAAGGACGTCGCGGGCGACCGCATTCCAGTACTCGCCGCCCACGCCAAGGCGGAGGCCATCGGACTGTGATCGAGACGACCCTGCTGCTGGTGATGCTCGGTCCGATGCAGACCGCGCCGACCGACCGCTACACGGCCCGCTTTGTGCAACTCGACCGCAACCATGACGGGGTTGTCACGCCCGATGAATTGCCACGCCCCCGTATCTTCAATCGCCTCGATCTTGATGGCGATGGGCGCATCACGTGGATCGAGGGGCTTGGGGCGGCCGGGGCCACCCAACGGATCTTCGTCACGACGATGGGTGCCTCCCAAGACTGGTCAAGCGAGGACCTGCGGCGACTGCTCGCCA
>CAYYGU010000068.1:0-7670 GCA_964471525.1 uncultured Isosphaeraceae bacterium | reverse complement strand
GTCCGTCCGAGGTCGAGTACATCTTGCGGTTGACCTGATCGAAACTGATCGTCCTGGCAAGATTTGTCGATTCGTGGAAGTCGAGGCACTTGGGGTTCCACTCGACATCGAGGAAGGCCAGCAGACGGCGGGTCTCTGCGTCTTGGTCATGCACCATCGACTCGTAGTGCAACTCCATCATCGGAATGTCGAGTTGTTCAAGCCAGTGTTCTTGCAGTTTCCGCCGGGCGACCCAGACCTTGGCGAATGCTCGCATGTCCGTGGTGTACTGATGCCCGATTGTCACCAGGTTATTGGTGTGGCATGACACGGCATTGTCCAAAGGGTGTCGGTAGAGCATGATCGCGCGGCAATGAGGGACGCACAGACTCAGGAAACCGAGTTGAGACTGCAGCGCCAGCGACTTGTTCGACACGATGCGTGTATCGCCAGCGAACGGGCGCACCGCATCCATGTACATGCTTCCGAGCACATTGGTGTCCTGCACGCGAAGATCCACATTTGACTGTGGGAACGGCAGGAATGAATCGGTCAGTCGCTGCGCTTCGACGATCATCCGCATGGAGATTGACATTTCTCCGCCATTGGAGACGTCTTGGTGCATGCTGAGGATCTGTTCGAGCAGCGTCGTGCCGCTGCGGGGCATGCCCACGATGAACAGGGGCGACCATTCGAATTCCTCATCCGCGTGGGCGAGCCCGCGGACCGTGTCGCGGGTCATGAATGCTCGAATGCCCTCGAGATCTTTGAGCATGATTTCGGGCGTCCAGCCCTCATAGGGTTTGTGTCCCCGGCCAGACGCTTCCCACGCCTTGTCGTACTCGCCCATGCGGTCGTAGGCCTTGGAGAGTTGGAAGCACGCGTCCGACTCCGTCGCCGCGTTTGAGTCGGCGGGCAGGGATTCGCACAGATCGAGGTACCGAAGGAGTTCCGTGACGGATTCTTCGTATCGTTTCTCTTGAATCAACAGTCTCGCTTCGACGAATTGTCGATTCGCCGCGACCAGCGGGTCTTCCGTGGGGACCCGCTCCAAGGCCTCGCGGGCGGCGTCCACGGAGTTGGTCTGCTCGTAGAGTCGAGCGAGCAGGAGCCAGAGCTGCCCCTGCTGCGTACCATCGGCCGAGGCGAGCCGTGTCCGCACCTGCGTGATGGCTTCCTCATCGTCGCCGGTCGACATAAGAACACTTGGCAGTTTCGCCAAGGCGCGAAGATTGGTCGGATTCTCCGCGAGGATCACCTCAAGCAGGGCGCGGGCAGCGTGAAAGTCGAGTAACTCCACATAGACGTCCACAAGGGTGAGCCGGAGCACGTCGCTCTTGGGGTTTTCGCGGATGGCTGCGATGAGTTTCTCATGGGCGAGCGAGAACATCCGTCGTCGCACCAAGGTGGCAATGGTCTGGTCTATACTGGGTGGTTGAGTGGGAGTCATAGACGCCTATGCTACCCTCGGCGTCGCCGCTGATCGACGTTTGAAACTGAGTGGAATCACGCCCTTTGAATCGGAGACTCCCGTGCTGCATGCGCCCGCCATTGACCCCGACGATATCGTGATCGATGCAGGCGAGCCCGAGGGTCCGGACCGCCGATTCGATTTCAGAATGCCTGTGGGCTGTGTCAATCAGATCCGCGCCCGGCTCGAAGCGGGCGATCAGCCGCATGAGGGCGCCGCGCTTTTCGGACTTCTGGCCGATGTCTGCCTTGAGGAGGCCGTGGGCCGCTTCGACCTGACGCCGATCTGGGGACCGCTGCTCCTTCCCCAGAAGGAGGCGCCGCAGCCAACGCCGGAGGACGACTTTCGATGCGCCGCCATGATCGATACAGCCCCAGAATTGGAGTGGCCGGACTTTGGCACGTTGGAGTTCGTCCGCCCGGTACTCCAGGTGGACGAGGCCATGATCGACGCCGAATTGGCCGAGCAGCGATTCGATGCGGGTACCACGGCTCCATCGCAGGAGCCGCTCACCCGAGGTGATCAGGCGACCGCCCGGATCGAACTGGTGCTGGCCGAATCGGATGAGCCCTTGGCCGATCCCATTGAAACGCGCATTCGCATTCCGGCAGACGGGCAGCCCGCCCTGGCGGCCGGGCTCGCCATCGAGGGTTTGGCTGATGCGATTCGGGGATGTGTAGCAGGTGAGCACCGAACATTTGAGTCGCTCGTGCCAGAGGCGCTCGGGAGTGCAGCGCACACCGGCAAACCCATGAGGGTCGAGGTGAAGCTTGTTTCGGCCGAACGAATCACGCCAGCGAGCATCGAGGATCTCGTCGCCCACTACGAGAGCCCGAGCGAGGCCACACTTCGGCAGCAAGTCAGACTGTCGCTCGAGCATCGATTCAGCGTCGAGCAGCAGCAGTACATGACCGATGCGGTCTTTGAGGCGTTGGTGGAACCGATGACGCCGCCGATTCCCCGCCGGGTGGTCATCGAGAAAGTCTCGGAGCAGCAGGAGCAGATGATCAAGGCCTCGATTGAGGATGGCATGGATCCCGCCGAGGCGAAGGCTGCTGCAGAGGACGCGAAGAAGCGATTGGCCGGCGGGGTGCTTCAGCAGGCCCGCCGGACCGTGGTTGCCATGCTGCTGCAGCGGAAACTCAGTGTCAAGTTGTCTGAGCACGATGTCGAGACGCGGATTCGTGCCATGGCGGCGCTGCGAGGCGTTCGGCCCGAAGATGCCCGCAAGGAAATCGTGGATGCTGGACACATCGACATGGTCGCCAAGCAGGTCTTTGAAGCCAAGGCGGCCGAGCGAATCCTCGCAGAGGCGACGGTGCGGGACGTGCCTGCGGCCGAAGTCGGGTTGCGGGGGACGTGATCGCGATGCCGACTCGCATGTTCGCGTTGCTGGTGGTGGCAACCACCGTGGTGTCGTGCGGTCAGTCGGTTGATGTACCTCGGCCCGATGTCTCGGCCGCCGATCCGCTCGTGGCAGACATTGTGCAGCGGTCCATTCGCAAGGTAGAAAACAACCCGACATCCCCCGCGGCGTGGAATGACCTCGGCCGCGCCTGCTACGCCAACCGTTTCCCTGCGGAGGCAGATGCCGCGTTGAGCCGTTCGCTGGAATGGGATGCTTCCCAGCCCATGGTGTGGTATCTGCGGGGCATGGTTCGCCGCGACGAATACGATCTCTCGGGAGCCCTCGACGACTTCACCGCTGCGATGGAACTCGACGCAACCTCACCGCATCTGCGGTGGCGGGCGGCGTGGGTGGCCATGGAACACAGCGATTTGCCCCGGGCGGTTGATCTTGCAGACGAGGCGATCCGCCTTGCCCCGACCGATCGCAACGCGATTCGCGTGCGTGCCCGTCTCTATCTGGAATCCGAGACGCCCGAGAAAGGCATCACGCTGCTGGAGCCGCTGCTGCAGAAGAACCCAGCCGACCGCGATGTGCTCTGGCTTCTGGTCAGGCTGATGCGGGCATCCGGTCAGGCGGCGGAGGCGAAGCAGTGGTCCGACGCTGCTGGGAATGCCACACCGCTCTACAGCGATCCGTGGGTGCAGTGGGCCATGGCGTTCAAGGCGAATCCGAGGATGCAGTCCCGCCGCGTCTTGACCATGCTGGAGCAGGGGAATCTCGCCGGAGCCGACAAGGCATTGAAGCGGTTTGTGAGTTTCTACCCGGACGACCCCAATGGTCCGCTGCTTGAAGGCATCATGCTTCTGAAAAAAGGTCTTCCGGACATGGCGGAGAAGCACTTTGAGCAGCTCGCCGCGGCCGAGCCGGACTGGGCGGCCCCGTGGCAGCAACTGGGCATGTTGCGGATGCGGCCTCGGGTGGGGTCGACTCGCCCCACGAAGGCGGCCCTGTCTGCGGCCATCGCCGATCTCTCGAAGGCGATCGAGTTGGATGCCCAGTTGACCTCCGCCCGGGCCGTGTTGGGGCAGGCACTTGCCATGGCTCGGCAGTGGGGTCCGGCGGTTGCGCAGTTCGAACTGTGCGTCGAGTCGGAACCGCTGGTGCGATCGCACCGCACCAATGTGGCCGTGGCCCTTGTGCAGTCGGGGCGGGCGGACGAGGCTGTGGCGGTGCTGGACGCGGCCGACGCGATGCTTGGTGATCCTCCGCCGGCAGCACTGGCGATTCGCGTGCGGGCCGAAATCAAGCGTGGTCATCTCGAAGCCGCCGAAGCGGCCCTGGTGCGGCTCGTTGAAGTCGCCCCGAGGCATCCCTCTATTCCCAAGATTCACGCCGCGCTTCAGAAGGCTCGATCATGAGCAGACCCCTCGCTGCCGCGAACCTCGGGTTGATGTTGCTGCTTGCCGGCTGTGGCGGCGAGCCCGAACCGCCCGCTGCCGCGACTCCGCCAACCCAGACCGACCCGACGTGGTTTGAGCCCGAGGAAGAGGCGCGTGCCGCGACTCCGTCAACCCACACCGGTTCGCCTTGGTTTGAGTCCCAGGAAGAGGCAAGGGGCGTGCAGTTCACGCTCGACACCGAACTCAGCAAGCAGCACTGGATGCCGGAGATCATCGTCGGAGGGGGCGCCGCCTTGGATTTTGATGACGACGGCTGGATGGATCTCTACCTGCTTCAGGCTTCGGGTGAGGGTGGTAATCGACTGCTTCACAATGTGGGCGATGGCACCTTCGAAGACGTCACCGAGGGCAGCGGCGCGGGCGATGTCGGATACGCCTCGGGCGTGGCGGCAGGTGATATCGATGGTGATGGGGATGTCGATCTGTTCGTGAGCAACCTCGATGCCGATGTTCTTCTTCGCAACGACGGCGACGGACACTTCACCGACATCAGCGATCAGAGTGACATTGGAGACGAGCAATGGGGGACCAGCGCGACCTTCCTCGACGCCGATGCCGACGGCGACTTGGACCTGTTTGTATGCCGCTATGTGCAGTGGTCGCCCGAGACCGTGCTGCCGTGTCTTGGCATCGGCTTCAACGATCTGGAAACACCGGATTACTGCAAACCCAATCGGTATCCGCCGTCGACCGATCTCTTCTACCTCAATGACGGCGAGGGCCGCTTTACCGACGCGGCCGAGGCGAGTGGTATTGGCTCGGTTCAGGGGTATGGGCTCGGTGTGGTTGCGGCAGATTTCAACGGCGACGGGGCCACCGACATGTTCGTGGCCAACGACACGATGCCGGACAGGTTCTGGCAGAACAACGGCGACGGCACCTTCGAGGAAGCAGGGTTCAATATGGCCTGCGATCGTGACAACACCGGTCTTGCCAAGGCGGGCATGGGGGTGAGCGTTGCGGATGTCAACGACGACGGCGCGCCCGATCTCATTGTGTGCAACTTGAAGGGCGAGACTGATTCGCTCTACATCAACAAGGGGACCTACTTTCGCGATATGACATCGCAGGCGGGATTGTCGGGTGAGAGTTTCGGATACACCCGATTCGGTCTTGGGCTCGTGGACTTCGACAACGATGGTCGTCTCGACTACTTCGCGGCCAACGGGGCGGTACTCGCTGACCCCGACGTGACCGAGGGTGATCCCTACGCCCACGACAACCTGCTTCTGCAGGGCCGCACGGATCGAATGGGATTCAAACCGATCGACCATGGTGGTATCACGTCGCTTCCGGCGCGAACGAGTCGCGGCGCGATCTTCGCCGACTTCGACAACGATGGTGGCATGGATATTGTGGTCCTCAACCGCAATGCGCCCGCGCGCGTGCTCGCCAATACGGTTGCGGATCGCGGAAACTGGTTGCTGGTCGATGCCCGGGACGCCAGCGGCGCGCCTGCAATCGGGGCCCGGGTTGAAGTGGACGTAGGCGACCTGACTCGTACGGGCTTCGTGCAGGCCGGGTCGAGTTATCTCACGGCCCGTGATCCCAGGGTGCACTTTGGTCTTGGTGAGCACACGCGGGTTTCAGAGGTGCGGGTCCTGTGGCCGGGTGGCGATCGTGTACGCCTGAGGGATGTGCCAACCAACAGGGTTCTGCGGGTCGATCGGCCGAGCCCCTGACCTAGATCGTCTGCATGAGCTGCACGACCGTGGGTTCTGCTGGGAAGCGATCGAGAATGGACTCAGCGAGTTGCGCGGCTGCATCCTTGTGATCGAGCGCCAGCAGAATGCGGAGCCGAAGGATGCACCAGTGCTTGGCACCGTTGGGACCACCGAGGCGACCAAGGGCCTGCCGGGCGTGCTCGGGCTGACCCTGCCTGAGCAGGTGCGCTGCGAGGATCCCGCGATCGGCCTCGCAGGCGACGCCGCGCTGAATGGCTCGCTGGATCGCGTCGGCCCCCGGCTCATGCAGGCCAACAAGCAGGCTGAGCCGCCCGAGCGTTCCGAGGGCCGTGGCGGCGGGAAGCGTGGCGGCGTCGATCGGGTCCAGCATCGCTCGGGTCGTGTCTGGGTCCCGTGTTGCCAGCACGATGCATCGCGCGATCGTCGTAACATCGTTGTTCGGGTGGGCACTGGCCATGGCGCTGATCAGCGTGGGCACCGCGTCGGAGTCGCCAAGGCGGTTGGCTGCATACACCGCCAGCCAGTGGTCCACCACATCGCCCCGAAGCGAGACCAGCCACCGAGCGAGCGGTTTCAGTTCGCTCCACCGTTGCCGGGTCACGGCGATCGAAGCCAAGGTGGCGAATCGATAGGTGAGGCAGCGGGCAGCCTTCTTCTTCGCAGGTGTTTCCGGCATGGCTTGCACGCGGTCCACCAGCGAATCCCAATCGGTATCTGATTCTCGAACACCTTGAGGAAGGGGGCGATTCGAGTCGGCGTCGGCCCATGTGACGAACTTCCATTGCGGCACCGCGACACCATGGGGGCACGGCAGTCCGGCCAAGCGGCGAGTGCCGCCGCCCACAGCCGAGAGTGACAGACCAGGAAGCGTGTCGGGGGCTTCGGTCTGCGGGCCGCCCACGAGCGTGAAGGCGTAGGGCATGGCACGAGTGGCATTGCCGTTTTCGTCAACCCATCGCCGGACGATGAGTACCGGCGTGTCGGCTGGGAGATGCGATACCAACGCGTCCAACTTCTCGTTCATGGCCGAGGACATCGCCGCATCAGGAACGGGTGTGTTGGAGTCTCGCAGCACCATGGCAAGCAGGTCCGGCGGCGACTCGGAGTTGATCGCTTCCGCTGCTGCGGCGAATGTCACATCGAGCCGCGTCAGGAAGTGCCTCGCCGCGTCTTGCAGTTCGGCGCTGGCATCGGGCGGAACGCAGGCGGCCAGGCGGTCGGAGTCGACGGCCTCGGCCTCACCGACGCGTGTGTTGACGGTGGTTGGGGTGATGGCGTCTGGAAGATCGGGATCATCCTCGCTCGCAGGCCAGTCGATCGCCAGCGTGCGGAGGCCGCTCCGCGCGGCATCGGTCCAGAAGGCGGGGAAGCGGCGGTCGGCGTGGGTGGCCGGCCCTGTCGTCAGATCCGCCGGATGCACGACGGTGCTGGTCACGATGTCGTGAACCAGCGGATCCACCCCGGTTGCCGCCGTCATCGCCAGGGCGGCCAGCGGCAGGTGCGGCATTCTGAGGATGCCATGGCGGCACGGCCGACCCCCCAGCACGGCAGGATCGCCAATCAAAGGTGCCCCATTCGAGATAATGAGCACGACTCGAGGAGCGGCAGGCGACGAGTTCTCTGTCGGCGAGTTCATGGGAGATGCACTGTACGAGCGAACACTGCGAGCCACCCTCATCGGCCACTCCTCCCCACGCCATCCATCAGAATCTGCATCAGAATCT
>CAYYGU010000067.1:0-8140 GCA_964471525.1 uncultured Isosphaeraceae bacterium | reverse complement strand
GCAGCAGAATCCGCAATATCGTCGATGAACTCGGCGGCGAGAAGATCGACATTGTCCGCTGGAACGAGTCGAGTCAGGTACTCATCGGCAATGCGCTCAAGCCCGCCGAGGTGAACGAGGTCAGTCTGTGCTTTGAACTCGGTCGCGCCACGATCATCGTTCGGGAAGACCAACTCTCGCTGGCCATCGGTCGTCGCGGCCAGAATGTTCGGCTCGCGGCCCGCTTGACCGGGTGGGACATCGACATTCTCACCCCAGAGGAGTTTGCCAAGGGCCTCGAAACGCTCGAAACCACCATCAAGACAATTGAAGGTGTGGATGACACGATGCTCGACCGCATGGGGGCGCTCGGCATGATCAGCGTCTTTGATGTGCAGGATGTCGGTCAGGCGACGCTCATCAACGATGTAGGCATGTCCGAGGAACTCAGCGAAGTGGTGCTGACGACCTGCGCCGAGCAGGCCAAACTCGTCGAGGAGCAACAGCGGATCGAGAAGGAAGAGGAAGAGCGTCGGAAGGCCGAGTCAGATGCCGAGGCGATCGAAGTGGCCGGTGTCGAAGGCGAATCGGCCGCCGCCTCGATTCTTGGAGAGGCCCCACCCGTCGTGGAGACCTCCGAGCCTGTTGAGGAAGAGGCCGAAGCGGCTGCAGCATCCATTCTGGATGGGGGCAGTGAGGATTCCAGCGAGAAACCCGGTGGAGAGGACATGCAGGGCTGACCGCGGGTGCGGTGAGTGCTGTCTTGGAGCGAACTTCGTGGCGAAGAAAAGCACCACAATTCGGGTTCACCAGATCGCCAAGGAACTTGGTGTTGCGTCGAAAGACGTCGTTGCCAAGTGCGGCGAAGAGGGTGTGCCGAATATCACCAACCACATGTCGGCGATTTCGATCGGTCTTGCTGCCACGATTCGCGAGTGGTTCAGCGAAACTGCCGCAGGTGGCACCGCTGTGCAGACGGCCGCGCCGGTCGATGTGGAAAAAGCCCGCGCGAAGGCCAAGAAGAAAACAAGATCCAAGGCTGCCAAGCGAGCGCCTGCAAAGCCCGCGACGGAGGCCGTCGCTCCTGTCGATGTAGCGCCAACACCGCCGCCAGAACCGCCGCCTTCGGCGACGCGAGGCACCGGTGTCATCGAACCACCAAGTCGCGTCCCAACAGTGGAGCCCCCGAGCGATCAACCAGAAGAGAAACCCACAGGCAAGCCTGTTCCAAACGAACCGGTACGCCCTGAGAAGGTCGAGCAGCTCGGTCGTACACTCGAAGAGCCGAAGAAAACGCAGTTGGCTGGCCCCAAGGTTATTCGTGTTGAGCAGCCGGAGAATATTCGCGCACCTCGCCCCAAGAGTCCGCCTCGCAGCGGCCCGAGTGGAGGTCCCAGCGGTCCCGTAGGCCCCGGTCCCAGTGGTCCTCCACCAATCGACGCGCCCGATCGGGGCAGATCCTCCCGCCGCAATCGCCGCCGCAGCGGCACAGCGGAGCGGGGCAATGAGGGCCGCGACACCAAACAGCAGCAAGGGACGGGCGCCGGTCAACGCAACTGGCGAGAGCAGGACTTGCGTGAGCGCGAGCAGCGGCTGTCCCGAAGCGGTGGGTATTTCCGTTCTGTTCGGCGAGACAGCACCAAGCGAGCGTCCGGCCCAACCGGCACGCGGGCGAAGTCGGCCTTGGATCTCGGTGGTGCGATTACGCTCCCTGAGCCACTGACCATCAAGTCAATGAGCGCGGCCAGTGGGGTGAAAGCACGGGACATTCTTCGCTGGCTCATCAATGAAGAGCACGATGTCACCATCAACTCGACGTTACCGCCGGATGTGGCGGTCGAGTGCATGTTGTCCTTCGGTGTGGAACTTGAGGTCGTTGAGGCCAAGACCGCCGAGCAACAGATCGCAGAGTCATTCAGCGAGCGCGACATGAAAGATGAGCGGCCACGCTCGCCGGTCGTGACCATTCTCGGTCATGTCGATCACGGCAAGACGTCCCTGCTCGACAGCATACGCAACGCTTCGGTCGCCGAGGGTGAGGCTGGTGGTATCACACAGGCTACGAGCGCCTTCCGCGTTCCGGTGACAGTCGGTGACGACGAGCGTCTGGTCACATTCATCGATACGCCGGGCCATGAAGCATTCACCGAGATGCGTGCGCGGGGCGCCAAGGTGACGGACATCGTGGTGCTTGTTGTCGCTGCCGACGACGGCGTCATGCCGCAGACGGCCGAGTCGATCAATCACGCCAAGGCTGCGGGAGTTCCGATCGTCGTGGCTCTCAACAAGGTTGACAAGCCCGAAGCGACGGATGCGAACATCCAGCGCATTCTCGGTCAACTCGCCGAGCACGAACTGAACCCGGTCGAATGGGGAGGGGATACCGAAGTCGTGAAAACCACCGCCATCAAGGGCGAGGGCGTTTCTGACTTGTTGGAGATTCTGGATCTTCAAGCGCAGCTCCTTGAGTTGACCGCGGATTTTGACGGCCCAGCAGAGGGAACCGTGCTCGAAGCGCAGTTACAGGAAGGGCGCGGCGCTGTCGCGAGCATTCTCGTGCAGCAGGGGCAACTCAAGAAGGGCGACTACATCGTTGCTGGTCGCGGCTTTGGCCGTGTTCGTGACATCGTCGATGATCACGGGGATCGGACTGCTGTGGCCTTGCCCTCGGATCCGGTGACGATCGCAGGCCTTGGAGACGTTCCCGATGCAGGCGACCAGGTCTTTGTCGTGAAGAACCTGCGTGAGGCCGAGTCTGCGGCGAAGGAACGCGTGGCGTCGGAGCGGCAGCGATCGCTCACCCGCGAGCGGGTCACGCTCGACAATATCCTCGATCACATGAGCGAAGCTGGCAAGAAGGAATTGCCCATCATTCTCAAGGCGGATGTGCAGGGCTCAGTCGAGACGATTGCCGCCGCGCTCGCCAAAATGAGCAATGAAGAGGTCCGCGTTTCTCTCAAGCATGCGGCCGTCGGCGGCATCAGTGAATCTGATGTCTCGCTTGCCGACGCCTCCGGCGCGATCATCATCGGATTCAATGTGACGGCCCCGGGCAAGGTACGCCGGGCCGCGGACGATGCCGGCGTGGACATTCGATACTACGACGTCATCTACGACATCACGGATGACATCGAGAAGGCCATTACCGGCATGCTCGAGCCGGAGCATCGCATTGAGATTCTCGGCCATGCCGAGGTGCGGGAGGTCTTCCGCGTATCCAAGGTCGGCATGGTGGCCGGGTGTTATGTCACGAGTGGAGCGATCCAACGCAGCGCGCTCATTCGTGTGACCCGAGACGACATCGTGATCGAGAATGATCGCAAGTTGTCGCAATTGAAGCGATTCAAGGACGACGCCAAGGAAGTCAAATCCGGTCAGGAGTGCGGCATGCTCATCGACGGCTATGACGACATCAAGGCCGGCGACGTGCTGGAGTGCTATGTATCGCACGAAGTGCGTCCTGGATCTTGAACAGGTGGAGCGACGCGGATGACGCGGCATCAGGAACAGGTTGATGCGGTAGTGCAGCGTGGGATCCAGAAGATTCTGGGCCGTGGCCTCAATGATCCGCGAATTCGTGGACTTGTTTCGGTCGTGCGGGTGGTTGTGAGCCCTGACTCGAGCGAGGCGAGAGTGTGGTGTTCGGTGCTGCCCGCCAAACATGCAGACTCAGCCCTGCATGGACTCAACGCGGCAGCTGGCTGGATTGGGCGGCGTTTGGGGGACGAGGTTCGCATGCGACGCGTTCCGCGTTTGAAGTTTCTGTTGGACGAATCAATCAAGAAAGAGGCTCAGGTACTCGGGGCCATTCAGGAAGCCGTTCGGCGAGAGGATCAGGAATCCCCTCCCGATAGCGAGGAAGCAACATCGTGAAGAACTCCAAGGAACACGGCGTCAAGTTCGCCGCCCACGTCAAGAAGCTCAGGAAAAGTTCCTATCCACCCGAGATGGACGATCCGGTCGAGATCTTGATCTATTCCCAGTTGGTGTGGGAGTCCACATCATCGAAGGCAGACGAGGCCTGGTCGTGGCTTACCGAGGAGGTGCTTGACTGGCACGAGTTGCGAGTGTCCACGCCAACTGAAATTGCGCAGATGTGCCGCGATACCTCCGAGTTGGCGCTGGAGCGGGGCAAGCGACTCAAGATGATGCTCAATCATCTGTACCAGCGGCATCACGAGGTGACAATGGATCCGGAGTTTGAGCATGGCAAACGCGATCTCCGAGAGTCAATCGAGTCGCTCGATGGCATGACGCCCTTCGTGGCCGCTCGGTGGCTCCTGCTTTGCGGCGATATCGGAAATGTGCCCATCGACGATCAGTTGTGCTGGATGCTCTCCAACGCCGAGTGTGTGGATGAGTCTGCCACCCTGAGCGAGGTGGCAAGTTGGGTGGGCCGGCAGGTCAAGTCAGATCGGGCGCTCGATGTCCATGCCACACTACAGGCGTGGGTCAACGGGCAGAGCGATGCGGTCTCCAAGAAGCGCAGCAAAGCAGCCCAGGCAGCCGCTCGGACGACAAAGCGAGTTCGCGCCAAGGCTCTTGTCGGCCGCGCCGAGGCCCAGAAGATCGCCAAGGAAAAAAAGGCCGAGGCGGCCCGACGCGCAGCAGCCAAGAAGGCAGCCGCCGAGAAGGCGGCGATCGAGGCCGAGCAGCGGGCGGCAGCGAGGCAGACTGCCGCGGCGGCAAAGGAGGCGGCGTCCAAGAAGAAGGCACCTGCCAAGAAGAAAGTAACGAAGAAGGCCGCTGCCAAGAAGAAGACGCCTTCAAAGAAGAAAGTGACGAAGAAGTCCGTGGCCAAGAAGAAGGTTGCCAAGAAGAAGGTGACCAAGAAGAAGGTTGCCAAGAAGCCGGCTTCAAAGAAGAAGCGGCCCACATCGCGCGCCCGCTGATGGCCGGAATCCTCTACCTGCTGTTCGCCTTTTCGGCCACCGTGGCGGCAGAGCCGCTCATCGATATGGACGCCTTGTGGGATCGGTATGGCGCGGAGCCAGCGGTCGTCACGGATGGTCAGCCGTGGATGTCAACCACGCACCGGCAAAGCGTCATGGCGCAGGCCAATGGACGCGAGGCAGAGTTGGCGGGCAATCTTCAATTGGCAATTGAGGCCTACGAAGAGGCGGTTGCCGCCGATCCATGCAACGAAGCTGCATGGTTGGGCTTGGGCAGGATTGGGAAGCAAGTTGGTGATCGGTCTTTGGTGCGTGAGGCATGGGCACACCGGTTGCTGTTGTGCCCTCAGGATCCGGATGCCATCGGCGTCGCTGCCGCGCAGGCGATTTACGCTGGCCGACATGACGACGCTTTGGCATTGCTCTTGCGTCGCCATGCCTCTGACCAAGACGGAACCGGCTTGGCATTGGCGAGATGGAATGCGGCGCTTGCTGTGCAACTTCACAGAGTCGGCGAAACAGAGGCCGCGGCCAGTTTGTTTGGCGATGCCAGGCGGAACCTCATGGAGTTGGCAGTGACGCTTCCGGGCGATCATGTGCAGCGATCTGAGTGGGCTGGTGTTCTCCAGCGATTGACAAGTGAGGGCTCTCGGAAGTTGGCACGGGAAGTTGCCGCCGCCAGACTTCTGAGTGGCAAACTGACCAATCGCGGTGATCGCGGCCGGTTTACTTCCACCTGTGTGGCGATTGATGCGGCGGCTGGAGATGCGTCTGCGACTGCCGAGTTGATTCGATCCTTGTCTCCAACCGATCTGCGGCTCCGGACACAGTTTCGTGAGCCGCTGCGGCCAGCCGAAATGTGGACGCAGGCGTCGATCATTCACGCCACGCTTGGCAATGTGGATGGTGCCATCATGTTGCTTGAGGAGGCCATTTTGCAGGATGAGGACCTGCCACTGGCCCTGAACAATCTTGGGTATTTGTTGCTGGATCGGGGCGTTGATCTGCCGCGAGCAACATCAATGATAGAAGCGGCATGGGAACTGGATCCGCAATCGGCGGCGAATTTGGACAGCCTTGGTTGGCTGAGGGTGCAACAGGGTCGGCTCGAAGATGACCAGCGAGGTCGGGGCGCGCTGAGTCTGCTGCGCGAGGCGGCTCGCGTGTCCGATCAGATGGATCCTGTGATTCTCGAACATCTGGGCGAGGCTGAGTCGGCGGCTGGGCAAGAGGAAGCGGCTCGCCGTACATGGCGGCACGCGCTGTCGTTGTTCTCACATCCGCGATTCAAAGCGGACCGTGTTCGTACGAACAGTCTCATTCAGACAAGCGATTGGGGCATCCGCGTCATGTCTCCGCAGGAGATGTATGATCTGGAGTTCCGAAACACGGCGCCTCGCCTTCGAGCCAAACTCGGTGTGATCGAAGACGAATCGAACTGACGCATCAGGAGGATTCCCCCAATGGCCGGTCACAGCAAGTGGGCGAACATCAAACACCGCAAGGCGCGGCAGGATGCCGTCAAGGGCCGGGCATGGAGCAAAGCGAGCCGCGCCATCATGGCAGCGGTGAAGCAAGGTGATCCCGATCCCGATACGAATCTCAAGTTGCGGTATGCCATCGAAGACGCCAAGAGCGTCAACATGCCGAAAGACACCATCAAGAAGGCCATCGAGAAGGCCAGCGGTGAGGGCAGCGACGGGGCCACCTATCAGGACATCCGATATGAGGGGTACGCCGCTGGCGGCGTGGCGATTCTCGTCGATTGCCTGACCGAGAATGTGCAGCGGACGGCCCCAATCGTTCGCCACGCTTTCGAGAAACATGGTGGCAACATGGCCAAGACCGGTGCGGTCTCGTTCGGGTTTCATACGAAGGGTGTCATTCTCATCGAGGCGGGCAAGGCAACCGAGGACCAGTTGATGGAAGTGGCGCTCGAAGCGGGGGCTGATGACATCGTCGATCACGACGGCGGGTTTGAAGTCACAACCGACGTGCCGTCTTTCATTGCCGTCAAAGACGCCATTGACGCCGCCGGCATTGAGACGGTGAGCGGCGAGATCACGATGATCCCGGACACGACGGTCGCGTGTGATGCGACACTTGCTGCGAAGGTCTTGAAACTCATCGATCTCATCGAAGACTGCGATGACGTGCAGAAAGTCCACAGCAACGCCGACATCTCGGAAGAGGTCATGGCCTCGCTCGCATGAGCAGCACCCGCCGCGCCGTGATCTTCCGCGGGCAGGTGCAGGGTGTCGGCTTCCGTTGGACGACATGCAGAGTGGCTGCATCCCACGCCGTGCGGGGCTGGGTGCGAAACGAACCCGACGGAACAGTCCGCTGCGAGGTCGAGGGTGAGCCCGCCGACATCGAGGCCTTCTTCGAGGCGGTCGATGCGGCGATGCGTGGGTACGCGCGGTCCCGTGCTGATGTGCCCAGCGGGCATGGTTCTATGCCTGATCAGGGAGTCGAGGTTCGAAGATAGCGTGGTGCACCGCTCCCGCGACCGAGGCGGGTGATTCAGGCAGCAATCTCAACGGCGCGGGTATCAGGGTCTGGTATCTCAAGCCCATCCCTCCGCATGGTCCCCAAATGTACAGTCAACACCTCATGCAGCCGCGCGTCCAGTTGCTCGCGTGTCGCTGCGGTTGCAATGCAACCCGGAAGATCCGGAAAGTGAGCAGAGAAGCCGGTTGCGGTACTTCCAATAACGGCGGTGTACTTCATGGTGTGACTCCTGAATGCCTCAGGTTACTCTTTCGCGTACTAGGGTCTAGTACGTCTTTCGGATGTCCAGCCACAGTGACGATGCCGCTGCGTGTTGGATGTTTGAACTGGCGATGGCTCCCACGCTGCCGGACGTGCCGCCATCCATGCTGTTCAAGGAGGCGGATGATGGAACGAACGGTCATAGACGAACCTCGAAGTGGATTGAAGTTGGGATGAAGGCGTCGGCCAGTCCACCACACGGGACTCAACCATGGGCGGTGCCCTCACCGTCAACGTCTTGCGACCTTGCCTCGCCCCACAGGTGGTTCTGGGAGTTTCTGAGCGTCGCGATGATTCGTGTTCTCATTCGGGCAGTACACCATGCATTGTGGGCGATTCTGAAATACCTGCCAAAATGCATGACCGAATTCAACAATCGCACTCCAGTCTTCCGTGCGATCAAGGGGGGCGGCTGTGGTCCCCGAGTAGGTGTCCAGTGGATCGAAGCCGATGGAACGCTCCGAGCCACTGCGAACGCTGAACCGCCCAATGTGGTG
>CAYYGU010000066.1:0-8203 GCA_964471525.1 uncultured Isosphaeraceae bacterium | reverse complement strand
TCGGCGGAGTCTGATCTCGCGCTGGTTCGGTCCGCGTTCCAGGGATCCGTTGCCACTGCGCGTCGGTGAGGATTCCCCGCAGCCGCATCATCGTGTCGTCGGAAAGCGATTGTCGCTCCCGCGAGGAGGCGTCGAGCATCGGCGTGCCACGCGGCGTGAACTCGCCACCAAAGAGAACCATCGCCCGCTGCACATCCTGATCGGCCAGTTGCGGGCCTTCTTCGGCGCGGACGGCGTCGAGATGCCGCAATCGCAGTTCTTCCCAGAGTTGCTGGTGCTCCATCCGCAGCGCCGCAACCATCCCCCGCTGCGACTGGTCAAGCGTGGATACCTGCAAAGCGGCATCAAGGGCCCGCACGCCGCGATCAATCCGCCAGACACCGGGGAAGGCCTGCTTGTTTGCGGCCAGGAGGTATCTCGCTGCGGCATCATCGTCCAGAAGCAGCGCCGCCAATTCGGCGCCCGTCGTGGCATGCGCTCGCACCGATTCCCGTGCGGCCATCGCCTCGTCAACGGCGTTCTTGTATGAGCGAAGGCTGCCGCGCGCGACGGCCTCTGCGGCGATCAGTGGAATGCGCTGTACCGCGGCATCACGACGGTCAATCAACACCACATGCTCCGCTTGCCACGCCTCGCGGGCGAGCTCGGACGCGTCACTTCGCTCATAGGCGACCCCGAATGGGTCATGTTGCTCGCCGGAAAGTCTGCCCCGCTTCATCGCATGTTCGAGCCGGGACTTGAGCCACCACCGATTGAGTTGGGCCTCATGCGAGGCTCCCACGAGGTCCATCAGGTCGGCATGCAAGGCCGCGGTGAGCGATGCCTTGGTGTCGTACCACGCCGCGAGCACGCTGGCTTGCTTGGGAAACGCGTTGGCCCACCCCTCGATCTGCGCCGTGTCGCGGCGTGCGAGTTCGGCCTCCTGCTCGGCCTCGTCCATCGCCTCCTGCCACGCCTCACGCGCCGCCCCAGGGTTGTCCCGAAACTCGCCAGCCCGCCTCCGAGCTTCGATGCGATCCCGGACCTGCTCTACCCAGGCGGTTCGCTCCTGTTCGCGAGCCGCTGCCGCGACCGCCTCGGCTGGCTCCAATGCCGCCAGCGCGGCGAGCACCTCACGGCTGCCGTCCTGCACAGCGGTTTCATAGCGTTTCATTGCCTCGTGCGCCTGCAGCAGCGTGGCGGTATCCAGTTCCAGCGATGCGTTGAGCGCCCGGATATCGGATGGGTTGATGACCAGCCGGCCGAGTTCGGATGGCTGGAGTCCAGGGAGGCGTGTTGCGGCCGATGAGGGTGGGCTGCTCACGCCGATCGCGATGATCGCCAGCAGTAGCATTCGCAGGCTCATGGCAAGATCCTGAGCGGAAGCGGTTCGCCGTGTTCATCCACGAGTTGTTGCTGGAACACCTTGGGGGGACGCTTCACCTCGTCCGGCAGATCCGCCCAACGCTGCTGGCCGATCAGATCCCGTACACGCTTCAGCCACGCGGCGTCGATCGCGCGGCGTCGATTCGCCAAACGAGTCACCTCCGACAGCGGATCAAACTCGCCGCGTTTCTCCAACTGAAACAGTGCCGTCGGGCCAAAGACATCGGCCATCGCTCGCTGCTCGGCCCGCGCGACGAGCCGCCTCGGGGCCGCGTGCCGGCTGGCAAATCGTTCGTTGGCCGCGACGGACAATCGCGGGGCGCCAAACTCGATCCGTGATTGAATCAGCGAGGAGCGAAGGTCGGAGTCGAGCGTGGGGTCTGCAAGGAGTCGATTCATCACCCGCTCAGCCAAAGGCGGCAGAAAGATCTCAGGGTGCATGTGCTCGTTGACTGCCCACTGAAAGGGATTGATCCGTTCGGGCAGCAACGCGTCCGTGAACCGCTCATACCACTCGAGATTGACATCCACGAGCGTTTGCCTTGCCGCCGCCTCGCGGCGGGCGATATGGAGTTGCCCCAGCCAATCTCTGCGGTCGATCGCATCCAGTTTGATCGGCCAAAGAACCTCAAGCTCTGCATCTCGAACGGCCAGCGCATCAGTCCAGGCCACGCCATACTCGGCAATGAGCGTGGCAAGCGAGGGTGGAATTGGATTGTCAGTTCCGAACTGCGAGCGGGCAATCTTGCCCAGATCGAGCAGTTCGCCCGGAAGAACTTCCCCAAACGGCGTCCGCTGCCTCGCCAGCGCGGCCTCAACGAGGCCCCACCGCGCCACGCGGCCTTTGTCCAGCACCAGTTCGAGGTCTCGCACCAGTTCATGCCGAAGCTGAGATCGGTGACCGAGCCACGCCCTCACCGTGTCGGTTCGGCTCGATGGAACCGAGACGTACTCACTGAGCAGGTCCCGCAACTCATCACGCGCCCACTCTTGGCGAGTTTCGAGCCACAATGTCGCCTCATCTGCATCCTTCATCGCAGCGGCTTCGCCCCGCACTTCCCGCCAGGCCGAACGCCATGTGTTCCAATCAGGTGGTTCCCATGCCGCATGAAGCGTCTCTGGATCGAGCGCCTTGAGCTCGTCAACGGCCTCAGCCTGCGCTTCATCGAAGCGTGCGATGTACTCACTCAACAAGCCCTCCCAAATCGCAGCTTGTTGTGGATCAAGATCCATCGTCTCGATGACGATGGCCAGATCTTGGTCCATGAGTTGGGGTGACAGCAGGGCCTCAACCCCCTGAGAGGGCGACAGAAGTGTTCCGATGAGTGCCAACAGACCAAGCATGAGTTCACGCCGACTCCTCTTGAAGGGGGTGCGATAGTCTAGGGGAGCGTCGCGGTTCTGGCAGGTCGGGTTCGCACTTCAAACGGGGCGCTCCCGCGAACCACCTATCTGTCCCCATTGTCGATCTCCGAGCTACGGAGGTCAACTCCGCGGCGTTCTCGCCACCGCTGTGGTAGGATCAATCATGCCCCACCATGATCGGCCCAATCCCGCTCAATCGAAGACGCAAGACCTGAAGCCGACCGACGAGGGCTTTCTTGGTCAGTTCGGCAAATCCTCCGAGACCACCGAGTTCTTCTCGCCCATCCCCGATGGATATCAGCCGGGGCGGACCGCCTTCGTCGTCGTGATGGGGTCTGTCATGTCCGGCCTTGGCAAGGGCATCTTCAGCGCGTCGCTGGCGAAGTTGATCAAGGGGAAGGGACTGAGCGTCTCGCCGATCAAGCTGGAGGGCTACCTCAACGTCGATTCAGGGACACTCAATCCCTATCGTCATGGCGAAGTCTTCGTCCTCGACGACGGAACCGAGTGCGATATGGATCTCGGGACCTACGAGCGGCTGCTCGATCAGAACTTGACCCGGCTCAATTTCACAACTGCCGGCCAGATCTACTCCGAGATCCTCGAGCGTGAACGCCGCGGCGGCTATCTCGGACGCGATGTCCAGATGATTCCGCACGTCACCGGCGAAGTGAAACGCCGACTGCGAGAACTGGCGATGACCGGCGGAGACGATGGTGGGCCGGTCGATGTCGTCTTCATCGAGGTCGGCGGAACGGTGGGCGATTACGAAAACGGCTTCTATATCGAGGCGCTCCGAGAATTGGCATTCGAAGAGGGAGGCGAGAACTTCTGCTTCGTCGCGCTGACCTACGTGCTTGAACCGCCGGCTTTGGGTGAGCAGAAGTCCAAGGCGGCACAGCTCGGCATCAAGCGGCTCATGGAATCGGGCATCCAGCCCCAGATCATCGCGTGCCGGGCGGAACATGCCGTGACCGAAACGGTACGCCAGAAGGTCGCCATGTTCTCGAACGTTCCGCTCCCGCGGGTGTTCTCGATGCATGATCGCGAGTCGATCTACTCCATTCCTGAGGCCATGCGGGCTGAGAGCCTCGACCGCGAAGTGCTCACCATTCTCAATCGGCATCATCTCGTGAAGCCGCTCGACGAAGATCGCGCCCGCGACGCCTGGCGGAAGTACGCCATGGGGATCACCGGAACCCGTCGCCACAGCATCACGCTGGGAATCCTTGGAAAGTACACCGCCTTGCGAGATGCCTACGCCTCGATCGACAAGGCCATCGAGCACGCGTGCACGCACCTGTCGATCAAGGCTGATGTGCAATGGATCGACGTCTCATGTCTCACCACCGAGAACGTCGCAGCCGAGTTGATGCCCTGTGATCTCGATGCTGTCATTGTTCCCGGTGGCTTCGGCGAGCGGGGCGTCGAGGGCAAAATCGCCAGCGTCAAATGGATCCGCGAGCAGAAGATTCCCTTCCTCGGCATCTGCCTCGGCTTTCAGGTCGCCGTCATCGAGTACGCGCGGCATGTTGCGGGCATTCTTGGGGCCCACTCGACCGAGTTCCGACCGGGCGAGCAGCAGGATGCGGTCATTTCCGAACTGCCGGAGCAGAAGGCCATCGAGGGCCTCGGCGGCACCATGCGGCTCGGCGGGCAGGACGTCGAACTCACCCCCGGGACGCTTGCATCCTTCCTCTTCGGGGACACCAACATCCGCGAGCGGTTCCGCCACCGATACGAAGTCGACCCCGGGCACATCGATCAACTCGAGGCAGCCGGGCTCATCTTCTCCGGGCGCCATCCGAAGCATCCGATCATGCAGGTGATGGAACTGCCCCGTGCGGCCCATCCCTACTTCATTGGCGGCCAGTTCCACCCCGAGTTGACAAGCCGTCCCCTGCATCCGCAGCCCATGTTCATGGGCCTGCTCGCCGCCGCGGTCCGCCGCGCGAATCCGGCCCTCAACCGGACAGAGATCTCCGAGCGGTGGCTTCCAGAGGAGCAGCCCGAAGAGGACGGAGATCCTGCTGCGGCGGTTCCACCATCGACCCGTGGAATCCTCCGGTAGCGGAAGTCAGGTGACGGACGGCGGTTGTTCCACCCCTTCGGGATCCCTACACTGCTCGTCTTCGGCGATATAGCTCAGTTGGTTAGAGCGAGGGATTCATAAGCCCTAGGTCGTTGGTTCGAATCCAACTATCGCCATTGACAAGGCCGCCCGGAGGGCGGCCTTGCCAAGAAACCGCCACCCCCACTCTTGGCTCTGTATCCGCGTTTCTTCTCCCCCGCTTGCGGGGGAGATGTCGCGCAGCGACAGAGGGGGTCCTCGCATTGGACCGCACCCCCTCAGTCCGCGAGGCGCGGACAGCTCCCCCGCACGCGGGGGAGCGGAGTCTCGCGCTTCTTCTCCCTCGCCTGAGGGGGAGCGGAGCCAAAAAGAACCCTGCCGCGGCTGAGCCGCGGCAGGGTCGAGTGTTGCGCAGATGCAGAATCGTTGTCCCACGCGGGACGCAGATCCTTGTCGTCACATTCAGCGACGACGACGGCGTCCGGCGAGGCCGGCGAAGCCGAGGAGGGCCAGGGCGCCCGGAGCGGGAACCCAAGTAACACCGAGTTCTTGCCAGGTGTTGCCTGCAGCGTCTTTACCCTGAAGGCTGATCTGACCGGTCAGGTCGGCATATCCATCGCCAGTGCCACCGATGACGGTGAACTGACCGATGAAGACCATGCCGCCGAGTTCTTCACCCTGAGGGTCCACGGGCGTGACGAACCACGAACCGTTGTCGGTCGCAAGGGTGCCACCGCTTTCGAACGAACCGAAGTCGATGCCGATATCCATCAGGGCATTGTTCCCGAACGGGGTACCGTCAGCATACAAGGCGCCGACCGAGACATAGGAGTCCCATTCGAGCGAGGGGGCCAGTGGGAAGAACCCGCTGTTGATGGCGAGCGACGTATTGCCTCCGAGCCCATTCTGGTAAAAGTTCATGCCGTCTTGGGTTCCGATCGACAGGTTGCCGACGGAGTTGCCGAACACGGCATCGATACGGGCACCATCATCAAGATTGACATACATCCGGTACGTTTCGCCGTCTCCGGTGTTGCCAAGGGATTCGATGGTAAACCCTTGAAATGGGGTTGCCTGGGCCAGACCGGCGAGCGTGAGCGCACCAACTGTTCCGAGCAGTACTGTTGCTTTCATTGGTCTTCTTCTCCTCCCGCTATGCGGGATGAAACCAAACCACTGGCACGTGAGTGCCGCTGGCTTCTCTTGATGGTCGTCCAACGTGTGGGCTGGACGCCGCTTCCACGTAGAAGAGTACAGGATGGGAGGCGGGTGTCTAGGGGGTGTTTTGAGTTTTTTGGGGCTTTTTTTCGCCTTGCTGGGGGGGCTGGGGGGGCAGGAGGAGGGGGGCGGAGGGGGCAGGAGCGAGCAGGCGAACAGGCGAACAGGCGAGCGGAGGCGGCCCGGGGGCCGCCTCAATGACCCCGAGGAGAATCGAACTCCTGTTTTGAGGATGAGAACCTCACGTCCTAGCCGCTAGACGACGGGGCCGAAGGGCTGGATTGTAGCAGAAGGCCCGCTCGGGCCACGCCCTACTCGGGCAGGGCCAGTACCAGACCGCGGGTCTGGGGGGTCTCGTCCAGGGCCGTGCGAACCTTGGCATACCAGGCCTCGGCCTCCACCGGATCGGGCTCGACGCCCATGCCCATCTCGTAGTTCGCCGCCGTGACCAGCATCGCCACCCGGCATCCTCTGCCAGCGGCCTTTCTCCACCAACGGGCGGAGACTGCCTCGCTGCGGTCCATTCCACGGCCCGTTCCACTGGCGACCGCCAAGGCGACCATGGCATCCACCTCGCCTCGTCTGGCGGCCTTGGTCCACCACCCCACCGCCAGTTCCTCATCCCGCATGACGCCGATGCCATCGAAGAGGCAGCGACCCCACGCCGTCATCGCTTCGGGGCGGCCGCGATCAGCCGCCCGCTTGAACCAGATGGAGGACCGAACCTCGCTTCGGAACGTCCCGCGGCCATCGCGGTAGCACACGGCAAGGTCGTACATCGCATCGGCGTGGCCCAGGACCGCTGCGGCCTTCCAGAGCGTCACCGCCTCGCGTTGGTCGCGGTAGGTGCGGGCGCCAGCGAATCGCATCGAAGCCAGCCGGTGCATGGACTCGGGGTCACCGCCGATGGACGCCTCCTCAAGCCAGTACACCGCCTCGGCACCGTTTTCCGTACCCAGCAGCGTTTCGGCCAAGGCTCGCATAGCCTGGAGATCGCCCGTTTCGGCGCTGGAGCGAAGCGTCGGCACATCATCGGGCTCCGCAGCCGCGACGCCACCGGACGCGATCATCACCGAGCAGACGAGGGCGAGCGTTCCATACCGCATGTGTGGGACTCCAGTGCAGGCAGAGGGGAGACGGCCTTCAAATCGGCCTCAATCGCCCCGCACTGAAGATCAACCGCGGGATTCGGATCTTTCAACCCCCCCAAAGGCTGGTTTCGGTCGATACTTCCGCCATACTGGACGAACCGACCCTCTTTATGCACACCCCACGCCCCACATCCGAAGCACCTCCCCGCCGCGGCTATGGGCGGCGGCGGGCGATCGTGCTGATTCTGGTCCACGTCATCATTGCCATCCACATCGCGACATGGCTGATCATCGGCGAGACTCTAGCGCCGCTGGAACTCAACGAGGCGATGTTCACGCTGGAACGGGGCATTGTGACCGTGGGATTCATCTTCATGGGCCTCATCGTCATCTCGACCCTGATTTTCGGGCGATTCTTCTGCTCATGGGGCTGCCACATCCTGGCCCTCCAAGATCTCACATCCTGGGGACTCGGCAGAATCGGGCTTCGCCCCAAGCCGGTTCGCAGTCGTCTGCTGCTGCTCGGGCCGCTCGCCGTGATGGCCCTCATGTTCCTCTGGCCGCAGATCGAGCGGATTGCCAGAGGCCAGCCCTTCCCGGAACTGCGTGTGACCGAAGATCTGGATAAAGATCCAGTCATCTCTGGTTCGCTCATCACTTCCGACTTTCTCCGCAATTTGCCCGGTCCCGGGATCACCATCCTGACCTTTCTCATCGCGGGTGGCATCATCGTCTACCTGCTCGGAAGTCGTTCCTTCTGCCGCTACGTCTGCCCCTATGGGGCCATCTTCTCGCTCTCGGACCGAATCGCCCCGAGCAGGATTCGACTTGAGGCCGGGGCCGACTGCGCCTCGTGCGCCGCGTGTACCGCCGCCTGCTCGTCGGATATTCGCGTCCACGAAGAGGTCAAGCACTACGGGGCTGTTGTCAGCCCAGCCTGCCTCAAGGACCTCGATTGTGTTGCCGCCTGCCCCACCGGAGAACTCAAGTGGGGCTGGGCGAAGCCATCGGCCTTCAAATCGTGGACCGCGGCATCGCGGCACAAGCGATACGACTTCACGTGGCCCGAAGAGATTGGCGCCTTGCTGGTTGG
>CAYYGU010000065.1:0-8204 GCA_964471525.1 uncultured Isosphaeraceae bacterium | reverse complement strand
ACATCTGCGATGCAAATGAGTTGCTGTAACACGAAAGCGCGGTGTCCATCGGGTCGCGGACAATATGCAGCACGCGAGCATTTGGCAGGATCATGGAGGCAATGCCAAGGTTGAGGTAATTCATCGGCAACTTGTCCACGACAAAGTTCCCGGTGCCGGCGTGTGACTGAATGCGTTCGTGGTAGACGGCTGCGGCTTCTTGAACCTGCGCGGCAGTCACCTTGGTGATGTGGCGTGGGAAACGATTGATTCCACCCAGTGCCATGGCAAGATGTCCAGCCGCGTCGGGCATGGCGGGGCTTTCGCCGCCAGGCGTGATCTGCGGATGCGCCGAGAGAATCTGCTCGGTCAGTGTCGTGCCACTGCGATACATGCCGACAACGAGGACAGGCGTGAACGCCGCTGGGGCGGCGCGCGGAAGGGTTTGGAGTGAATCGGCGGTGAAGGTCTCGATCATCGAATCAACGAGTTGTTCGTGGGCCTGCGGGTTCCATCGGCCCCGATGGGTCGCGTTGCCTTGCGTCCAGCAGCGAAAGGCGTCATCGGGCCTTCCCGCCTTCTCGTAGGCCAGACCCAGTTGCATGGTCATCTTGGAGATGTGGCTTGGGAGCCCGCGTTTGGAGGCGAGGTATTTTTCCATCGCCCTGATGGCGGCGGGTCGATCGTCGAGCCGCTGACGGATCCGCGCCCAGGCAGACACGACCGCGAAGGAGGGGTCGCCCGCCTCGATGATTGGTTGCAACTGATCTGAGGCATCTTCACTGCGGCCCATCGACTCGAGGGTTTCGGCAAGGCCAGCGTGCGCCGATGGAAGCGATGGGTCCAGTGAGATCGCCGTTCGGAAGCATGCCTCGGCCTCATCGAGTTTGTTGTTGAGTCGGTGCGCGGTCCCGAGGCGGGCATGATGGGAGGCGACATCTGGTTCCCGCTTGAGGATTGCGATGGCGTACTGATCGGAAAGCGGAAACGACCCCCTCGACAGATCGGCATCGGCAAGGGCCGCCAGAATGATGGTGTCGTCGGGCTCCAAGTCGTGAGCGGTCTTGAACGATTTGGCGGCCGCCGGAGCGTTGGCCTGCGCGAGTTCCGCTCGGCCGCGGCGATACCAGAGCATGGCGTCCTCAGGAAATCGTTCGGTACCCAGCGTGCTCATTTCAAGGGCGGTGCTGTGATCGCCCCGCAGGACGGCGGCGTCGCTGGCGTATCGAAGAAGCCCTGCGGTGGCCGACCGTGTCCGAGCGAGCCCCGGAAGGCGGTCTGCCAGTTCACCAAGGCGATTGTTTCCTGCCAGCAGGTCCGCAAGGGCTTCGGCGGCGGCGAGATCGCGTGGCCGCTTGCGGAGGTGCTTTTGGAGTACACGTTCTGCTTCGGCCGCTGGAAGTCCGAATGCCTGAGCAACCACATCTTTTCTGCCTGTCTTGGCCATGCGGGGCATTGTGGCAACTTCCTGGAATGCGTGTGCGGGCGTGCGGGCCATTTCTCGCCCATTGGAGTGTGAGGGATTCTCTTCACCTTGCGATTGATAGGAGATCAACATGTTGACACGCACCCACCGATTTGCAGCGCTTGGGGCGGCCTTGGTACTTGGAGGATCTGTCAGTGGACAGGTCATTGGCCACGGCGGACTTCACGTGGAGGATCCGATTCCGTGGGGACAGCCCGATTGCCACACCTTCTACGTCAGCGCCGATACCACCCTCGGCAATGACAACAACCCCGGGACGATCAACCAACCCTTCCAGACCATCAACCACGCCATCTGGGTGGCGATGCAGGCCAAGCCCGCTGTGGTGGTGCTGCTGCCCGGCATCTACTCGGGCTCAACCAATGGCGAATGGTTTCCCATCGTGATGGAAGATGATGTGTCGCTGCAGGGATTCGGCGCGACCAATACAGTACTCAAGTCCGATGAGTGGTCTGATGTGATCTTGTTTCAGGCCAATGGACTCGAGTATGACGAGACCTATGTTGATTCCTTGACGCTCACCAACGGCTACTCGGGCGTCTCAATGATCAGTGAATTCAACGAAGTGGGTCCGACGATCTCCAACTGTGTGATCGTTGACAATCATCGCGGCGTCAGCATGGACACCATCTGGGATCACGCAACTGGCACCTACATTCGCTTTTTCCCGAGGCTGATCAACGACACGATTTCGGACAATGACATTGGCATCTTCGATATGGGCCACCTCGGTCCTGACGCTGGCAAGGGTGTTGCCAATTCGGCCATCGTCAACTGCACCGTGATGTTCAACTCGCTCTACGACCTTGCCGGCCCCGATGCCTCTGATGTCTCTCACTCTGCCTTCAAGACCGTGGACTACAGCATGTTGGCTTCCGGCAATCAGCCGCCCCTGACTTGGGCATGGGTTCAATTCATGACCCCCGATAACACCTTCGTCAATTGGGCTGATTTCGATTACCGGCAACGGCCAGGCTCACTGCTCGTGGACGAGGGAACGCTCGACTTGTCGGTCGGCAATGGCAATGAAGCAGAACCCCTGAGCCCGTGCGGGATGGACATCCTCGACTTCGACGAGGAGGGCTACGGCAATCCTCGAATCGAGCGAACGATCGACGTCGGTGCCGACGAACAGGGTCAACTGATCATCGCCGGATACATTCCGCTGACGGCGAGTTTCGGCACGGATGTCAACGGTGTCGTGTATCAGAATGCAACCATCTATCACCTGCCTGACCCGAATCCCGGCTCGCCTATGACGACGCGGACCTTCTTCGGAGAGAGCACGATCCAAGATCAGCGGGCGGATCCTCTGACCACCCCAGGTGTCCGCGCCAACGGGACAATTCCAGAACTCGTGCTCAGCCTCGGCTCGCTCTGGATTGACCGAACCACGCTCACGACCATCTGGAATTCGGCGGGCACGGCCTTCGGAGGGGTGACGTATTCCACGGTTCCGATCGGCCCTTCCCGCCAGTGGAATGGTCAGGAGATCGCCCAAGGACCAGGCGGTGCCATAAGCCTGCTTTCCAATCTCCAATCCTTCCGAATCACGCCCTGAGCGTTTCAACCCAGGACCCTCTTTCCTTCAACGTCGACTGCTCCACCCCCGGGTGGGGTGGTCGGCGTTTCAGGTGCGTCGCCTTCGGGCGATCAGCGAGGCGGCGAGCAGCAGTGTCATCGTGCCAGGCGACGGTACCGGAGTGCCGGTGAGTCGGTAGGCCAGATTGTCCGGGGCTTCGATGAAGGGGCTGAACACATAGTTGCCGCCCGGGCTGACCTGCCAGGCCTGATCGTCACCGAGCGTGCTCGTGGCGACCCCGGCCCAGCCATTGTCTGGGTAGGGGTTCGACATGATGACACTGAGCAGGTAGACGCCCGGGTCGAGTGTGAGCGAGACCGGCAGCCGCACCAGCCAGCCATCCCCGGCCCACCCCTCGATGAAGATCGGATCGCTGTCCTGCGAGAGGATGTTCCCAATGAGATTCGAGGCAGCAGCTTCAAGATCGCTGTACACGTTGACCTGCCAATTGGTGACGGCACCTGGACCATCGAACCCGCCCCAGCCATTCAAGACGAATTCAACACCGTCCACATCGCTCCGCTGGGCGATGGTGACTGCATCCACTGCGGCGATGTCGCTGGTCTCAGGCAGGACGGGCAGGAAGTGCATGCTGCTGTAGATGTCGCCTGCGAGCGCACTGCCGTCGTCATTGCCGATCTGGTCGTACAGGGTCTCGCCAGCGGCAGCTGATGTCACGGCGGCGAGCAGCAGTGGGCGGGTCATAGACAGCACAGAGTGGATTCCTCACGCGGGGCGCAGCGACAGATCAACCGTCCCCATGTCGGGGGAGAAGTGCCGATACGGCCAGCAGAACAGTCCAGAAGCGCAGGAACTGCGCGTGGTGGTCGAAGGAGGTCAGTCGAACCCGGGCGGCGGCTGTGGCGGCTTGGGCAGCGAGCGATCGCGATCGGCGACCAAGGCGATTCTCGGTGGGATTTCCACGCCCTGAAGGGACAACTGCTGCCGCATGTCTTCGGAGGCGTAACAGGCGAGCATGAGCTCGATGCCGCGGCCGTAGGGCGGACACAGATCGATCAACTCGAACGACCCGGGCTGCCGCGGCGGACCCGGTATCGCCAGCGCTGTTTCGATGAGGTAGGTGTATAAGGCTCGGTCGCTCAGGTGGTCGGTGTGGGACAGATAGACGCCCCGCTCTGCAAGGCAGAGGATGAGTCGCTGGCTCAGCCGCGGCATGTCCTTCTCGGCAATCGCATCTGGGGCTGGGAGTCGGACACCCTCATTTCGCAGCCGCTGAGTCCAGGTTGGGGCGGTGTCCGGGCTCCAGCCGCGGGCGGTTGAGAGCCACTCAACCATCTCCTCCTGAGTGTCTGTGGCGGCAAGATCGGGCGTGGACACCACGGTGCGTGGTCGGGTCGAGTGCCGGCGGTTTGAGTGATGCATGACCATTCGGGTACCTCCATGTTGTCCGGGGACCGTAGGCCACGATGTGGCACCTTCTCGAGCGTGATGCCAAAACGCTGCACCAATCTCAAAAGATGTACGCTTCCGTGCATGCGTCATGGACTGTTCATGGTGGCCCTCGTCTGTGTGTCTGGGTGCGCCCCGGTGCTGCGAGGTCCACTCGACTCGGCCGCACCCGAGGCCGCGGCGGCAACCTTAGATCACGGCTACACCCTGCTGTATCAGGTGCTGCACGACGAGTCGTCGGTCACGTTGCTGTTCGGCATCAAACACGCGCCGAAGTCCATCGAGACGCTCGTCAGGCGAATCGGTGACGCGGCGGCCAACGGCGAGGCGGCCATTCGCAGCACCGCATCGCGATATCCGCCCATTCGCTGGGACGCGAGTGGTCTCCCGCTCATTGAGGTAAGCGCCCGCCACCACATTGCCAATCAGCAAGCGGCGGGCCTGCTGCTTGCAGGCGATTCCTTTGAACTTCGACTGCTGCTCGCACAGCAGAAGGCCTGCGACTACATCTCTGCGCTGGCGATGACGCTGGCTACGGCGGATTCGAATGCGGAACGCTCGGCCATGCTCACCACGTTGGCCCACGAGTTCGCTGCGTTCGAATTCGAACTCCGCGGCTACCTGCAGGTCAGACAGTCGAGTTCGTCCAACCAGGGGTCGTAGCGAGTTCGTAGCGTCGGTCGGTCCCGGATAGCGACAACCTCCAGATGCGCCGGCGTCAGCGTGCTTCTGGTTCGTCTTTCCGGCCGGTCAGATACCACGTGGGCATCGGGCCTTTGCCCTTGATCTCTACCTCGCCGCGCGGTTCAAATCGGTAGTCATCTTGGAGGCGAATTCGAACCGCGTCGGACACTTGAATGCACCCCGGCTGGCTGGATGATTCCATCCGGCTGGCGATGTTCACGACATCGCCCCAAAGATCGTACGAGAACTTGCTTGTCCCGATGATTCCCGCGACGACCGTTCCGGTGTGGATGCCGGTCCGCATGGCGATGGTTCGCCCGGACCGCGCTGTGTAGTCGTCGAGCGTCTCCTGCATGTCCATCGCAAACGCGGCGATCTGCTGGGCGTGCGTGGAACTCCGGTCAGGCACGCCAGCGCACACCATGTAGCAGTCGCCGATGGTCTTGATCTTCTCGATGCCATGTTTGATTGCCAGTTCATCGAGAAGGCCGAACACTTCGTTGAGCATGTCTACGACCTGTTTGGCGCCGACTCTAGCACTCATTTCGGTAAAGCCGACAATGTCGCTGAACAGCACCGATACTTCCGGAAATGCATCTGCAATGTCTTCTTCTCCGCTCTTGAGTCGATCGGCGATGGAAACGGGCAGCACATTGAGCAGCAGATGTTCGCTCCGCTTCCGCTCCTCTTCGAGCGACTCAGCCTGCGCGGCGAGTTCGGCGTGCGCCGACTCGACTTCACCGACATGGCGATCGACCGAGGCGATCATGCTGTCAAAGGTCTGTCCAAAGGCGGCCATCTCACCAACACCAGCGATGTCAGCGCGGGCGGTCATGTCGCCTGAGGCGACCTTCATCGCAGTCTGGCACAACTGTTCGATCGGTTGCAGCAGCATCTTTCGAATCAGCAGAATGGACACGAACGTGCTGAGTAGCAGGCAGCTCGCCGCGACGATGTCGAGTACCTTCAACATGCGTTCCCGGTCGTTGATCGCAGCGACTTCGGCATGCGTCCGCTGCTCGATCATCTTCATGAATTCGCCGATGGGGGTCATGATCTCGGCTTTTGCAGCGTGGTAGGCCTTTCCGTACACCTGTGAGATGGCGAGGTTCCGGTCCGGTGTCCCTTCAACCGTGAATTCGCCGCTGTGGTCGAGAAAGCGACCCTTGATGGCGTTCATTGCGACGTTCTCAAGTTGAACGAGCGCGTCCGAGCGATTCTGCGCTTCGCTCAACTTGGCAAATTCCTCGTTCGTGAAGCCAACATCGAGCATGCGGTCTTGGAGTGAGGTCGTCGATCCCTCGGGCCAGTCCTTGCCGAGCCCAGCAGCGATGAGGTCCCAGTAGATGCCTTCGTAGCCCTCGGGTCGAGCCGCAGTGCCGTCCCGGATCGCGAGAATGCGATGGAAATACTGCTCGTACCGCGGTTCGCCGGTGGCGACGAAGGTGCGAGCGAATCGAGTGAGATCATCGGAGGACTGCCTGAGTTCATCGGCGAGTTGATACGACGTGAACCGGCGATCTTCCGCGGCTTCCGCCTCCAGTTGTGTCTGCTGCATGGCGATCGCGAGACCGATGAGTACCGCAACAAGAACGAGTTGCGCGGCCAGCAGTAGGATCAGGATGGTGCGAATACGCATGGGAACGATGCTCAGTTGCTCTGCGCGATGGCGTGGTTGATTCTCGCTGCGATGTCATCTGGGAGACGCGTGTGCTCGGTGGTATGACACAGGTTCTGGGTCAGGTCGAGAGAATCAAAGACCGCGCGGCACCGGTCGGTGAGAACGCCCCGGGGAACCTCGAACTCGGCGCCGCGGTCCATGGCTTCCTGCTTGGCTTCGAGCAGATCCTGGCACACCTGCGATTCGTAGTCTTCGGGCGTCGCCGAATAGGGCAGCCCCTTCTCGATGGCCTTGCGAAGCGCCAGCCTGGCCCGGTGGACCCGCACGCGGATGGTCGTGTCGTTCAGTCCTGTGATGTCCGCGATTTCTGGGCTGGTGAAACCGACGATCTCCTTCAACACCAACGGCATCCGATACTCGACGGGTAAGTCGATGATGGCTGCTTCGAGTCGTTCCCTCGCCTCGCTTCGGATGGCATCGTCGAGCGGCGTATCGGCAGCGATCGAACCCATCCAGGCGAAACCACACTGATCGAGCAGGACGTCGTCGCTCGGTAACTCAGCAGCGTTCGGCCCCTTCTTGCGGTGCATTCGCTGGCAGGTTCGAGCCGCGATTCGGTAGAGCCATGTTGTTGCTTTGGCCTCCCCGCGAAAGGTGGGCCAACTCTTGAAGGCCTCCAGCATGGTCTCTTGCACCAGATCCGCCGCCTCGTCCTCGTTGCCGCAAAACCGCCGACCGAGTCCAAACAGCATGCCGCCGTGCTGCTGCATGAGTTGCTGCACGGCATCCGACGAATTCGATCCGACCTGCGGGTCTTGACTGGGAGATTGGTGCGGCATGGTACGGGGTGCGGTCATGCTATCACCGCCGGCAACACGGCCATCGGCGGGAATACGGAGTACCATGGACCTTCTTCGAGAAGCATTGAAACGGAAGGGGCTTCTCCGAGCCCATATCGCCAGCAGGCCCCAGAATGGGTGCCATGGGAGATGACGCATGTTCCTACGGATGATCTACGACGACTCGCTCGCTCAGGCCGCCTATCTGATCGGATGCCAGGCCACCGGAGAGGCCATCATCTTCGATCCTGAGCGAGATGTGGATCGCTACATCGACTTGGCGGGGGTCCATGGACTCACCATTGTGGCGTCTGCCGAGACGCATATCCACGCCGACTTTCTTTCTGGCTCGCGGGAACTCGCTGAGAAGATCGGTGCCGCGGTGTACGTCTCTGACGAGGGCGATGCCGATTGGAAATATGGGTGGCTGCATGATCGAACGGGCGGTGGGACCTACGAACACCGTCTTCTCAAAGACGGCGACACGTTCAAGGTCGGCACCATCGCCTTCCGCGCGATCCATACACCGGGCCATACGCCAGAGCATCTCTCCTACGAAGTGACCGATCTTGGTGGCGGCGCGAGCGACCCGATGGGCGTGAT
>CAYYGU010000064.1:0-8995 GCA_964471525.1 uncultured Isosphaeraceae bacterium | reverse complement strand
CATGCCGACACGCACCTTCCCGTGGCACTCTTGCCAGCGTTTCCGGATCAGGCCGCCGACGCGATGGATGACCTCCGCCGCCGCTCGCGTGAGGGCAGGGTGATTGTCGTCTGCCAGCAGCGGGGGGATGCCGATCGACTGGCCGAGTTGATCGGCGAGCGTCCGGCCACGATGGAGATCACAGAGGGGTATTTGCATCGCGGTTTCATCTGGAACGGCAGTGAGCGTCCAACGCAGTTCGTGCCCTATCACGAGATCGTGCACCGCTACCACGTGCGGCGGAAGCGACACGGCCAGAGCGAGGGTCGACAACTCGACGCCTTTGTCGAGATCGCGGCGGGTGATTATGTCGTTCATCGTGATCATGGCATCGCGTCATTCCTGGGCATGCAGGTACAACCACGTCGCGCCGGGCAGAACGACGCGCTTGAAGAGTTCCTCGTGCTTGAGTTTGCGGCAGGTGCGAGGCTGCTGGTTCCCGCAACCGGCATCGACGATGTGCATCGCTACATCGGTTCGTTCAAGGGCAAGCCCGAGCGATCGACGCTCGGCGGCAAGGCGTGGGAGAACCGAAAGGGGCGGGCGGCCGATTCGGTTCGAGACCTCGCCGCCGAACTGCTCCGGGTGCAGGCTGTGCGGCAAGAGCGGGTGGGCGTGGCATGTCCTCCCGATGGCCAGTGGCAGAACGAGTTCGAGGCGGCCTTTCCATGGCAGGAGACCCGCGATCAGTCCGCAGCCTTCACCGCAGTCGCTGCGGACATGCAGCACCCCCGCCCGATGGATCGTCTTGTCTGCGGCGACGTGGGCTTCGGGAAGACCGAAGTCGCGATTCGGGCCGCCTTCCGGGTTGCTGCGTCAGGGCGGCAGGCGGCGATTCTTGTGCCAACCACCGTACTGGCCGAGCAGCACGAGCGGACCTTCCGCAATCGTTTCGCGGGGTTCCCCTTTCGTGTCGAGTCCATGAGCCGGTTCAAGACCACCGCCGAGCAGCGGGAGGTCTTGGCAGCGCTTGCCGCTGGCAGCATCGATGTGTTGGTCGGTACACACCGTCTTCTGAGCAAGGACGTCCGGTTCAAGGACCTCGGATTGGTGGTGATCGACGAGGAGCAACGCTTTGGCGTTGAGCACAAGCAGCGGCTTCTTCAACTTCGCGCGACCGTGGATGTATTGACTATGACAGCGACGCCCATCCCGAGGACGCTTCACATGTCGATGATGGGTCTGCGGGACATCAGCAGTCTGCAGACAGCCCCGGTGGATCGCCGCGCGGTCGTGACCGAGGTCATGCCGTGGAACGAGCGTCGGCTTCGGTCGGCAATTCAGCGTGAACTCGCCCGCGAGGGGCAAGTATTCGTCGTCCACAACCGGGTGCGGGATCTTGCCGATGTCGCCGAGGCGGTGTTTCAACTTGTCCCCGACGCGAGAATCGTCACCGGCCATGGTCAGATGCCGCCGAAGGAACTCGAGCAGACCATGCTGGCATTCATGCGGCACGAGGCCGATGTGTTGGTCGCCACGACCATCATCGAGTCCGGCATCGACATCCCAAACGCCAACACCATCATCATCAACGAAGCCGACCGCTTTGGGCTGGCCGATCTGCATCAGTTGCGTGGGCGGGTCGGCAGGTCGCGTCACCGAGCGTATTGCTACCTACTCCTTCCAATGACCCGCACGGTTCGGCCCGAAGCGAGGCGGCGGCTTCAGGCTGTTGAGTCGTTCTCGATGCTCGGCGCGGGCTTTCGCATTGCGCTGCGTGATCTGGAACTACGTGGTGCTGGCAATCTGCTCGGCCCGGAACAATCGGGTCACATCGCGGCGGTCGGGTACGAGTTGTATTGCCGCCTGCTTGAGTCGGCGGTCGAAGATCTCAAGTCCGGTCGCGGGCCGCAGCAACGAATGCCGATTCTCGATTTCGGATGGACCGGGTACTTCCCCGAGGCGTGGATCCCCGGAGACGCCAGAAGGCTCGATGCCTACCGCCGACTGTGTCAAGGACGCAGTGTGGACGAGATTGAACAAGTGATGAACGACCTGCACACCGCCTATGGACCGGTCCCGTCTCCGGCGTCGCGGCTTCGGGTCTGCTGCGAGATCGGAGTTCTCCTTGCAGCGGCAGGGGTGCAGGCGCTGCTGCGTCGCGATGACGATCTGGTGTTTCAAACCTCTCGTCCAGAGCCGCTGCTCGCACGACTTGGGGCATTGCCGGGCAAGGTGCGGCGGGTGGGCGAGCGGTCTGCCGAAGGTGTGGGCGAGGTATGGTGGCGACCGCCAGTGGCGGCCATGTCTCTGGAGTCGGTCGCGAGTCATTTGTCTCGCAGTTTGGAGCCATCGCCATGAGCATCATTCCAGCGGTATCGATCGCCTTGGCGCTGGCGGTGGTACTGGTTGTGTGTGCCGATCGGATGCTGCGAGCAGGAAACCACGGCGGGCGGCCTGCTCGAATGCTCAGCGTCGTGTGGGTACCCGTCTTGATGGTGCTTCCTGGGTTGGGGTTGATCGTCGGTGGCGGGGATACGCTTGGCGGCGCTGCATTGGCGGCGCTGTCGATTGGCCCGCTGGTGGGGCTGGTGGCGGCGCCGATCGTGCTGCTGGGGCGTCGGCACTGGGGCCGGGATCAATGGCATGCCGACGATCACCTTCCACTGGCGTGGCCGGCCATCGGCGTGCTGCTGTTGGTGTTGGCGGTTGCAGGGCGGGTGCCGGAGTTCCTGTCATTGGTGGCCTTTGCGATTGGTGCGGTCTTGATCTGGATGGAGACCACGCCCCGCGCGGGCGAGGATCATGGCGGCGAGGGTGGCGGCTGGGTGCTGCTTGCGCTTCTGGCGGCCTGCGGTTTGGCGGCGGTCAATATGGCGGGCCCGGGCGGATGGCCTTTGACGGCACTTTCGCTGGCCGCGGCGGCGGGGGTCATTGTGCGGGCGAGCATTCGGCTTGGTCAGCGGCGGACACTGCTGGCCTGCGGGTGGGCGGCCCTGATGGGACCGGTACTTGGCTTGGGGGTGCTGGGGCAGCACGGTCTGCGGGGAACGGTGCTCAATACGTTCAGCAGCGATGTGGTCTTTGTGGGCTATCGTGGCTTGGGTGGATTGGCGAAACTGATACTTCCGGGGCTGGCGCTGCTTGGCATCTGCGGGCTCGTTGCGGGCTGGCCGCGATGGACGGTGCGGCGGGGTCGCTGGGTGGCATGGTTGATGGCGGCGCTCGGCGTTTTCACGATCGCTGCCCTGCTCGCCCGGCTGCCTTGAACCCGATTCAAGTTGGGACCCCTCGTGGGCCGATGCACGCCACAGGCCGCACGGATGTGGCCTGCGAGCGCACCGAGACCGCGACGTTTCGGCAATGGCACTGAGAGGGCCAAGGAAGGACCGCATGCTCACCGATCGGCAGCGAGAGATTCTCCCCACGACGCGGGAGTCCACCACCCACAAGTTTTCCGTTGCCGGCTTTGAGGGCTATTTGACGGTCGGTCTCTTTGAGGATGGACGCCCCGGTGAGATCTTCATCAAGATGAGCAAGGAGGGCTCGACGCTCTCCGGGCTCATTCAAGGCTTCTGCCGAAGTTTCTCGATCTCGCTTCAGTACGGTTTGCCCATCGATGACGCTGTTCGCCGTTTCAAGGGCATGCGATTTGAGCCATCCGGGGGGACGAGCAATCCCGATATCCCCGAGGCCACCAGCATCCTCGACTACATCGCCTGCTACCTCGAACTCGCCTACGGCTCGGGCGCCGCTGGCGACATGCCGGCCGGACGACCAGAAGTCGCCTAACGCCCCCCCATTCGTCCGCAGCCGCTCAGGCCTCGGTCGCTTCGGCGGTTGCCTCGGCGGGTGATTCCGGGGCTGATTCCGGGGCTGGGTCCGGGGCTGGTTTCGGGGCGACGACTTCGGGCTTCTCGATCAGTTCGCCCTCATCATCGAATTCCATTTCGTCGCGTTCCTCGAGCGGCTGGTCGGGTTCGACGATGACCGAGATCTCGACCCGGAGGTCTGCCTCGAACTGGATGGGGACCTCATAGTCGCCGATGCGGCGGATAGAGGAGGGAAGGCGGACGGCACGAATATCGATGCCGGGATAGCCGACTTGGGCGAGTGCCTCGGCGATGTCCCGTTGGGTGACCGAGCCATACAGGCCGCCTCGGTCGTTGCAGGACCGGACGAGCGTGAGTTCAACCTCTTCCATGCGGGCCGTGAGTTCCTCGCGGGCGGATCGCTGCTCGGCGACGCGGGCGAGGGCGGCGGTTCGCTCTGCCTGCAACTCCTCGATTCGTTCGTTGCTCGGGGTCTCGGCGATCTGCATCGGAAGAAGGTAGTTGCGGGCATAGCCCGTGCGAACTTTGACAACGTCGCCAACGATGCCGAGATTCTCGACATTCTCCAGCAGTAGCAATTCAATTGTTCTTCGGCTCATGTGCGGTGTCCTCCGTGGGAGTTGAGGAGCGCCGTGCCGCGGCGCCCCAGCGTCGGTGGTGTCGGCATCCCGCAGTGGGATGCCGTGTGAATCAGAACGGGATATCGTCGTTGGAAGGTCCGCCGCTATAGCCGCCGGTATTCGCCGGCTCTGCTTGACGCGAGCCACCCTGATCGCCGCCACCTTGGCGGCTGTCTACGAATTGGAAGTTGTCGACGACGACGAGTAGCTTCGATCGCTTGTTGCCGTCGCGGTCCTGCCATTCATTCAGCCGGAGGCGGCCCTCAACGAATACGGGACGGCCCTTGGTCAAGTACTTGGACATGGTTTCCGCGGTACGGGCCCATGCCTCGCAGTCCACAAAGGTCGTCTCTTCTTGCATTTCGCCATTGCTGTTGCGATAGCGGCGATTGACGGCGAGTCCGAAGTTTGCGATGGCCGTATTGTTGGCCGTGTGCTTGAGCTGCACGTCGCGGGTGAGATTGCCCATCAAAAACACTTTGTTGACAGATCCAGCCATTCTTTCATCCTCCAATGGGTGCGGGCGATCATTCTACCGTCCAGCGGCCAGCAGCCGGGGGACGCAGCCAAAACGCGTCGCACTCAGGACGCGGTCGTTTCCTCGGCTGTGGCAGCCTCTGCGTGCTCCTCTTCCGGCGCGTCGACCTCGGAAGAAGCCTCCTCGGCGACAGGTGCTTCCTCGGCGTCTGCGGCCTGGCGATCGGTCTTGGTCGTCACACGAACCGAACTAGCAGCGTCATCGGACTTCTGTTCGCTTCGCAACTTGATCTCGTCGGCCAGTTCGGTGCGACCTTCGGCGGCTTCCATCTGCTCCTGCGAGAGATGATCGGCGCGGGTAATCAGGAATCGCACGACATCCTCCGAGAGCAGCAGGTTCCGCTCAAGCCCCGCCATCTTGTCGCCAGCGAGTTTGAAGTATCCGAGGAAGAAGACGCCACGCTTGTTTCCCTTGATCGGAAAGGCGAGCCGGCGGTCATCCCACTTGCGGAAGGAAATGACATCGGCACCAACCTTGTCGAGGTGGGCGAGCACGTGGTCGCTCGACTCGCCAAGGTTGGCGGTGGCGGATTGAGGAAAGAGGAACATGGCCTCGTAGTTGTTGACGGTGATTTCAGACATATCAGTGAGTCTCCTCCGGCGAGCCGCTTGGCTCCCGGTCGGCGTTGAACGCGTTCATGGCGGCGGTGACGCCGCGGGTCATCCAGCACTCGGCCGCTTCGACGGCCGTCTCGATGCCCCGCTCGACGTCGTCCTGTTGTTCGGGCCGAAAGCGGCCGAGTACATAGGACGAGAGCGGGATGGTTCCGGGTCCGTCGATGCCGATGCGCACACGAGCCCATCGGTCGGTCCCGAGATGGGAAGCAATATCTTGAAGACCATTGTGGCCGCCGGTGCCGCCCGACTCGCGGACGCGAATGCGGCCACATGGCAAGGCGGTGTCATCGACCAGAACGAGCAGGTCTTCTTCGGGCGTGAGTTTGTAGAAGCGGATGGCCTCGCTGACGGCCTGTCCACTCCGGTTGACGAAGGTCGCAGGCTTGAGCAGCAGCACCTTGTCGTCGGTGAGCGTCGACTCCAGCATGGCACCTTGAAACTTGCTTCTCGCAATTTCACCCGGAGCGATGCGACGCGCGAGGCGATCGATCGCCTCGAACCCGACATTGTGCCGGGTGCGGTCGTATTCGGTGCCGGGATTGCCGATGCCAACGACGAGTCGCATGGTGTCTGCTCAGCGTGGGGCTCAGCCCTCGCCCTGGCCTCCTGGTTCGTCGGTCTTCTCGGTGATGACTTCGGGTTCGGCTGCATCGGTATCCACATCGAGGGCTTCGGCGTCGGTTTCCTCAACCTCTTCTTCGGCCTTGATGGTGATGTGCGCGATGTGCTTGTCGGGATCGAGCAGGGCTTCGACGCCGTCGGGCAAGGCAAGCTCGCCGATCGTGATCGCTTCCATCATCTCGGTGATGTCGGCGGTGATCTCGGAGGGAATATCCTTGACCTTGCACCGAACCTCGATCTCCGAACGAATGACCACAAGCATGGCGCCATCCTGCTTCGTGCCACTGGCGGTGCCTGTGAGGTTGACCGGCACGTTGACCGTCACGACCTGATCAAGATCCACCCGCGCGAAGTCGATGTGCGCAAGATCATCGCCGAGGTGGCCGAACTGCAACTCCTTGATGAGGCAGGTATCGGTATTGCCGCCTTCGACGGTGACTTCCATCACGTGGACGCCGCTGCGAAGATGATCGATGGCCTCAAGGGCATCAACGCTGACGTGTGTTGGTTCGCCGCTGCCACCATAGATCACGGCGGGCAGACGGCCCGCATTTCGCAGGCGTTTGGCGTACCGGGTGCCGGTTCGCTCTCGGATGGCGACCTGAATGGTCGGTGTTTCATGGCCCATGGATGGGTCCTCCAAATACTGAACGTGCGGCGAGAGGCCGCTGGGGATCTAACGTTTGACGCCCGTTCCACGGTGGAACAGGGCGGAAATGGACATGTCATGATGAATGCGATAGATCGCCTCGCCGAGCAGCGGGGCAACGGTGAGTTCGACGATTTTGTGCCGGATGGGATCGAGCCGGCCTCGGTCGGGTATGGAATCGGTGACGACGATCTGCTCGATTGGGGCGTCGGCAAGGCGGTCCATGGCAAGGCCGCAGAGCACCGGGTGCGAGGCCGCGGCAACGACTCGCACAGCACCGTGTTCCATGACCAGTTCGGCCGCGCCGCAGATCGTGCCAGCGGTCGAGATCATGTCATCGACCATCAGCACCGTTCGGCCATCGACATCACCGATGAGGTTCTTCGAGGCGATCTTGTCGCCGGACTCGCGGCGTTTGTCGATGATCGCAAGGTCCGCATCGAGCATTGCGGCATAGGCGTTGGCGACCTTGACGTTGCCGACATCGGGCGAGACGATGGTGAGTTCGCCGAGATCCGTTCGCATGCCTTGGAAATACTTGCCGATGACGGTCGAGGCAGACAGGTGATCGAGCGGTATATCGAAGAAGCCCTGAATCTGCGCGGCATGCAAGTCCATGCACAGCACGCGGTCAGCCCCTGCGGCGTTGATGAGATTCGCGACGAGTTTGGCCGTGATGGGGGTTCGTCCGGCGTCTTTGCGGTCCTGCCGCGCGTACCCGAAGTAGGGGATGACGGCGGTGATTCGTTTGGCCGACGCCCTGCGAAGGCAGTCGATGTAGATGAGCAGTTCCATCAGGTTGGCATTGACCGGATCGCTGGTGGATTGCACGAGGTAGCAGTCGCGGCCGCGGACATCCTCGTCGACCCGAACGATCAGCTCTCCATCGGGAAAGAGTTCGGTCTGGGCGACGCCGAGGGGAAGGTCGAGGTGTTCGCACACCTCGCCAGCCAGTTCGCGGCCAGCCCTGGCACCAAAGATCTTCAGGTGATCGCGGTCTACGGTCATGTCGCGGCCTCCATATGCAGGCGTTGCTGAAGAATGGCATCGACCTGGGCGAGTTGCTCAGGTGTGTTGATCGAGAGAATGTCTTCGGCCGGAACCCCGGGAACCAGTTCGACTCGCTTGCCGCGTGATCGCATCATGGCGGGTACTTCGGTGAGGTAGTACTCGCCAGAGACGGCATCACGGGGGAGTTCTTCGAGCATGTCTAGGAGGTCCGCCACATCGAAGATGGCGTAGGAGGGATACACCTCGTCGATCTGAAGTTGCGTCTCTGAGGCATTCTTCTGCTCGACGATGGCCTCGAATCGGCCATTCCCATCGCGGATGATTCGTCCGTAGCCGGTTGCGTCATCGAGTACCGCGGTCGCGAGCGTTCCCGATGCCACTGTGGCGGCGTGCCGATCCGCCATGGCTGCCAGGGTTCGGGCTCGAATGAGGGGGCCGTCGCCAGCCAAGACAAAGGCGTCGCCGTCCAAAGCGGCCATCACATCCCGGCAGACCTCTACGGCGTGGCCGGTTCCGAGTTGTTCGGTTTGCTCGACAAAGACAATGTCGTCGTGCTCGGCCATCGCTTCGCGGACGCGATCACCTTGGTATCCGACGACGACGATCAGGGGCGAGGCGCCCGCTTCGCGGCAGGCCTGGGCAACCCAGTGCACCATTGGTTTGCCAGCCACTTCATGCAGCACCTTTGGCAGATCGCCGCCCATGCGGGTTCCCTTGCCGGCGGCAAGAATGACCGCGGCGAGCGGCCGGTCGGATTGTCGTGGAGTCGTGCTCATGTGGAGAGGAGAACTGGCCCGCCAAGACTTGAACTTGGAATGCCTGGATCAAAACCAGGTGTGTTACCGATTACACCACGGGCCAAATGGTTGTAGGGGCGGGACGCTGCGAACTCCATACGCAAAGGACGATGGCGCGGGTCGGCGTCGAAACGCATCCGCGGCTGTTTCCTCCATGAAGCTGGAGCACCGTTCAGCCGCGAACTGATGCCCCGTGCGGCGCAACCCAAGATCAGGCCTCACCGACGGCTCCTCACGATGGAGGACTGCGGATTGTAGCGAAGTCATCGCGGGCTGTCGCGGGCGGCGTGGCCGTTCGAATGCTCGAATGCTGGACACCCACCGAATTGG
>CAYYGU010000063.1:0-9156 GCA_964471525.1 uncultured Isosphaeraceae bacterium | reverse complement strand
GTGGTTGTGATCGAAGGGACGCGGGGCGCTGGCCGGTTGGTCATCGACTCGGCCACCATGCTGGTCATACAGGTGGAAGCCACGGCGAGACCCAATTCGGCGGGCGGCGGAGGCTCGTCGATGGTGACCGACTTCGACACCCGGATTGGTGCCTCCGCGGAGACGCGATCGGCGCACATCGAACCGGGTCATCGCATGGTTGTTTCGACAATCGATGCACTGACCCGCACGATGACCAAGCGGCCGCGACTCGATGTCGGCGATGCGGCGCCAGACTTCACGCTGCCATCAACCAGCGGCGGCGAAGTGACCCTCTCAGATCTTCGTGGATCGGTTGTGGTTCTGGACTTTTGGGCCCGGTGGTGCGCCCCGTGCCGCGCTGGCTTGCCGGGTATTCAGCGGCTCTATGACGCAACCGGTCGCAATGAGGCTGGCGTGCTGGTGTACGGGCTCAACGTGCAGGATGGAGGGAATCTAAAGGGGGTCACCGAATTCTGGTCGAAGGAGAAGTTTCGATTCCCCTCGCTGGTTTCCGACTCATTGGAGATCAACCGCCAGTGGGGGATAGACGGAATTCCCGTCACGATTGTCATTGCTCCAGACGGCACGGTCCTTGAGCGTGTCGATGGGTACACCAAGGGTGAGTGGAAGCATCTGGCGGAGCGTGCCCAAGCGGCTCAGCAGCCATGATCGATGATGGTGGCAACCAAGGCTCGCCGCAGATTCCATGTGGCTCGTGATTTCTTCGTATTGATCAAGACGCTGAAGGCCAAACGCCGCCCGTCCGGGCACTCCACATATCCGCTGATGGTGTACACCCGCGCGATGTAGCCGGTCTTGGCTCGCAGGGTCGTGCCGCGCAACTCAACGGAGGCGAGCCGATCCTGGAGTGTCCCTTCGTGCTTTTGAGCAATCGACTCGATGAAGAGGTTCTGGTCCGGGTCCGCCGCGTCGAACCGGCAGAGCCAGGCGGTCATGGTTCGAGCCGACACACTGTTGAGCCTGCTCATGCCGGATCCGTCGGCTACTTGCAGTCCATCGGCGGATCCGAGCAGCCGCTCCACGGTTGCGGTCACAATCCGACCGCCGTCGGCCCTCGTGCCCGGACGTCCGGTCACTGCGTGGGCAAGCCGCTTCAGCAGGGCTTCGGCGAACATGTTGTCGCTGTCGTGATTGCATCGCTCGAATACGGTTGCGATGTCCGTCGTGATCGGGGGGGCGACATCGACGCCCGATGATGGGGGATCGGAGGCACCGGCCAGCCGCACTGCATCGACGGGTACGCCAGCCAGACGCAGCCGTGCTGCGAGCAACTGCCCGAATTGCAGCGGCGGATTGTCGATCGTGACTTCGATGGGCTTTTGTGTGGCAACCGGAACGGTGCCGAGCAAGGTGATCTCGTTGGAGCCCTCTGCTCGGTGCGGATCGATGACCAGCGTGTCCTTGGTGCGGCCGCGCTTGAGTTGGTTCTTCAGTACGACGGACGGATAGGGCGGGCGCATATCAGAGACATCAACGCCGCTCCCACTTGGAACCGGCCGCAGTTTGACCGTGTTGTGATTGAAGTTGATGCCACCGACCGAGGCGCAGTAATGATTACGAAGTTGGTCTTTGGGCCACTCTGTGGGATACCAATCGCGGTCAAAAACACGGTCATCGACGATCAGGGTGTGGACATGGTGTGTGCCCGAGTTCACGACCGAGGCGGCCCAAAGGTCCAGCAGCCCGGTCGCGGTGAGGCTCGTGCCGTCCGGGAGGGTCATCTTCTTCAGCAGCGGATCGTCACCGAGGGCGGGATCTCCATCGCCAATGACGATGAGGTCATCGCCTCGGCGGACGAGCCGGGTTTGAAAGGTGAAGTCGGCGCCCAGTACGAGGGCAGCAACGCCGGTCGTGAGCAGTTTCTGGTTGCTCGCGGGCATCCGCGGCGTCGAGGCCGAGACGGCGGCGATGAGGCGATCGGTGCCGCATTCACGAACCGCGACGGAGACATCCCCAGCGGCGAATCCGGCCTTGGCGATGGCCTGCTCGATGTCCTGCTGCAATCCCGCGATCGCAGCAGCGGTGAGCAGCAGGGGGAGCAATGTGGCGTATCGGAGCGTGTACACGGGGCGGTATCGTACCGGGCCCGGCCCGGTACGATTCCGGTATGTCGAAGGCCTCGGACCTCACACGCATCGAAGAACTTCGGGAACTGCTCACGCAGGCCAACGTCGCCTACTACGAGCACAACGATCCCACGATGTCGGACCGCCAGTTCGATGGCCTGCTCGCTGAGTTGGAGCATCTCGAAGCGGCCCATCCAGAGGCATGGAGCGATCAATCTCCCACGCGCGTGGTTGGTGGCGGCCTGATCGAGTCCTTCGAGACCGTGGCCCATGCCATTCCCATGCAGTCGATCGACAACACCTACACCCTCGACGAAGTGCGGGCCTGGCAGCAGCGGGTGGCAGGCAATGCCGAGTCGCCGCGTCTGACATGCGATCCAAAGATCGATGGCGTGGCGGTATCGCTGCGGTACGAGCAGGGCAGACTGGTTCGTGCTGTCACCCGCGGCGACGGCGTTCGTGGCGACGACATCACCGCGCAGGTCAGGCGAATTCAGGATGTGCCGGTGCGGCTGTGTGGTGAGCCGCCAGCGGTGCTCGAGGTGCGTGGCGAACTCTTCATGCCCAACGCCGTGTTCGAGCAGGTCAATGCCGAGCGGGAGGCCGCAGCAGAGCCGCTCTTTGCCAACGCGAGAAACCTCACGGCCGGGACTCTCAAATCGCTCGACACCGGCATTGTTGCCAAACGGTGCTTGTCATTCCTCGCCCACGGCCGCGGTGAGGTTGATGGTCTGGACGCCACCGGGTACGCCGCGTTTCAAGAAGCGGTCGGCCGATTCGGAATTCCGATGAGCCCGCTCATGCGATCGACCTGCGAGATCGATCAACTCGTTTCGTGGATCGAAGACTTCGCCGATCGGCGCAATGACCTCGGCTATGGCGTGGACGGCATGGTCGTTCGCGTCGACGACTTCGCCGCGCAGGCGAGCCTCGGGTCGACGAGCAAAGCGCCGCGGTGGTGTATCGCCTTCAAATACCCGGCCGAGCAGGGGCGAACGGTGCTTGAGCGAGTGGACTGGCAAGTCGGTCGCAATGGCACGCTGACTCCGCGGGCGACCATGGCACCTATCGAACTGGCCGGGACAACCGTCAGCCACGCCACGCTGCACAACATCGAAGAGATTCACCGCAAGGACATCCGCATTGGCGACCACGTCTGGGTGGAGAAGGCTGGTGAGATCATTCCGCAGGTCGTGTCGGCGATTCCCGAAGCGCGGTCCGGCAAGGAAGTGCGCATCGAGCCGCCCGACACGTGTCCGGCCTGCGGTGGCCCGGTCGGCCCAGAGGGGCCACGCGTGTTCTGCCTGAATCCGGAGTGCCCTGCGCAACTTCGTGAGCGGATCGCGTGGTTTGCAGGCCGCGGGCAGATGAACATCGACGGCCTCGGCGAGAAGGTCGTCGATCAACTCGTGGACGCCGGGTTGGTTTCGCACATGGCGGATCTGTATCGAATTCGGGTGGAGGATCTGGTTCCGCTGGAGCGGTTCGGGCAGCAGTCCGCCGAGAATCTCGTCGCGGCCATCGATGCCAGCCGCTCGCGGGGCCTCTCAAGGGTTCTTGCTGCCATCGGCATTCGGCAGATCGGTCGATCAGCCGCCCGCACGCTTGCGAGCCACTTTGAGGACTTGCGTGCCTTGCAGCGAGCACGCGAGGAGGAACTGGCCGCGCTGCCCGACTTCGGGGAAATTACGGCCGGTCTCCTGCACGGCTTCCTGCATTCGGAAGTCGGCGAGGATCTCTTCACGCGGCTGGTCGCAGCGGGCGTGGACGTGTGCAGCGATCTGTATCAAACAGCAGGCGGAGCCTCATCGTGGTCTGGCAAGCGGGTGGTGCTGACCGGGACCCTCGATGGCATCGGCCGCCGCGAACTGACCGAGCGGCTCGAGGCCTTGGGAGCCACCGTGAGCGGAACCGTCAGCGCCAAGACCGATCTGGTGATTGCTGGTGAGAAGGCGGGGTCCAAGTTGGAGAAGGCTCGGGGGCTGGGCGTCGATGTGTGGGACGAGCGTCAGTTGATGGCGGCGATCGAGACCGAATGAACGCCAGCGAGGCTGGGACGCTACTCTGGAGCCCATGGGGCAAGTCGCGCTGGGCCTTCGAAGTTTGGTCGTCCGCATCGTGGTGTTCATCATCATGGCGGCCCTGCTCGCGTGGGCGCTCGGTGGCACACTGTGGCCCCGCCCGGTTTCTGCCATTCAGCGGCCGGTGATCAACGCCGGTGGCATGCAGTTTGGGTGGCAGGTGACGGTCGATCCGGCCTCGCTTGAGGTGTCGTATCAATTGACCAAGCGTCACGAGGGCGGCTGGGTCCCGGTGGCCGGTGGGGGACCGTTTCCTGCGGTGTGGCCGCTTGCGACGCCACTGGGATCGCAGGCCGAGGGCGTTCTTTTCGAAGCGTCGGTTCGGGGGCCGGGCGATCAGCCTCGCGTGCTGACGATCGGACATGACGGCGTGGTCACAGGCGCGGTCAAGGCAGCGGCAGCCTCTGGCGGCTGATCGTCGTCCTCGGGTTGGATCGAGACGATGCCGCCGAGCATCAGGCCGAGCAGCACCGCTGTGAGCGCCAGCCGATACCACCCAAAGATCGCCAGCCCGTGCCGGTTCAGGTATCCGACCAGCCATTTGATGGCGACCGCTGCCGAGATCGTGGCGACCGCGAGGCCGACAAGCAGGGGCAACCATCCCAACACGGTGAACATATTTGCTTGGTCGCTCATGAGATTGCCACTGAGTTTGTACACCGTTGCGCCACCGAGGGTTGGCAGGCCCAGCAGGAATGAGAACTCCGCCGCCTTGGCCGGCCGCATTCCGACCATCATTCCGCCGAGGATCGTGACCATCGATCTGCTCGTGCCGGGCCACATGGCAACGCACTGCAGCAAGCCGATCTGAAGGGCGGCGATGGCCGCGATCGACATGCCGTCTGAGCTCTCGCGGAGGGCGGTGCTGCGGCGGATTCGTCGATCAACGAGAATCATGATGATGCCACCGGCCGCGAGTGCGAGCAGGACCGGGCCAGCTTCCATGAGCCGCGACTCCACCCAGTCATCGAGGAGGGGGCCGAGGATGGCGGCCGGAAGGAAGGCGATCAGGATATTGCGGAAGAGCGTCAGGCCATCGCGATCGTGGCCGAAGATGCCTCGGACCATTCGCAGGACCGAGTTCCGATACAAGCCGAGGACCGCCAAGATGGCCCCCCCTTGAATCACAATGAGAAAGGCATCGACGTTGCGGCGAAGATCTTCTGGTGAGTCAAGTCCGAGCAGCGATCGCGCCAATACCAGATGGCCGGTCGAACTGATCGGGAGGTATTCGGTGATGCCCTCAACGAGACCGAGTACGACGGCATCAATGATTCCAAGTGGGCTGCTCACGGGGGTGGGGGCTCCGATCGGGGGGCGTATGATGGCATCGGTCGATGCAGACCCCACGCGCCATCTTCGATGACCGGAATCTCTCGGCTCTCGTTCTGATCGGAGCGAGAGGCTCGGGGAAGACGACCGTCGGTGAATTGCTCGCTGGCGAACTCGGCATTCGGTTCGTCGATCTGGACACGGATGGGCTTGCGCTGACTGGGGAGGCGAGTATTCACGATGTCTTCGATCATCAGGGCGAGCCCGCGTGGCGGCAGGCCGAAGCCACCGCGCTCGCCGCGGCACTGGAGCAATCGCCCGTCGTCATCGCCGCCGGTGGTGGTGTGGCATGCATCGACCCACCACGGTCGGTCTTGCAAGCAGCCGCTGATCGGGGCGGCATCGTGATCATCTGGCTTCGCTGTGACGGGCAGACGCTCAAGGCTCGCCTTTCACGGGACCCCGGCGACCGACCCTCGTTGACCGGCCGCGACCCTGTTGACGAGGCGGTTGAAGTCGCGGCACGCCGGGCCTCGGCCTACGAGTCCATTGCGACGCACATCATCGATGCCAATCAATCCCCAAAAAGAACAGCCGCCGCGATTCAGGCGGCGGTTTTCTGATCGACGTCGCGGTTGGGTCAGGTTTCTGGCGTGAGCCGTCGTCCCATCGCTCGCTTGCGATTGATCATCTTGCGACCTGCCTTGGTCTTCATGCGGGCACGGAATCCGAACATGCGGGCCCGCTTGATCTTGCTCACTCGGCGGGGGTAATGCATTGCCATAACTGGATCCTTGCTCGTCGAGCGTAGAGGGCCGCGTGCCACCCGCACGCCAGAAACTGCATTCGCTGGCCGTGGGGTGGAATCGAGCAGTCTAACAGATACAAAATGGAACTTCCACCCATCCCGATCGCGTGGTACATTGAAGTCGTCGCGGGCGGTCGGGACGGCCTCCGGAGTGGGCCACCCCGTCCTTGCGCGGTGTTTCGGCGAAGAAAATGGTTTTTTCGCCGCCAATGCGCCGCTGTGGACTCATACGGGTTCGCATGGCGTCGTCACAGACCCCCTTTGGGGTCCGCGAGGAATCATCGCACGGATGGATGAAGCAACGCTGAGCCGAGCCGAGGACCTGCTCGAATACGATTTCGCCGATCGCGAGATCCTGAATCGCGCGCTCACGCACTCCTCGATCGCCCAGTCGCGTCACGAGAGCAACGAGCGGCTGGAGTTTCTCGGCGACTCGGTACTTGGCCTGGTGGTGTGTGAGCATCTGCACCGCCAGTATCCGGGCCTGCTTGAGGGCGACATGACCAAGGTCAAGTCGGCCGTTGTGAGTCGCCGCGTCTGCGCCGAGGAAGCGAGGCGGCTTGGACTCGACACGCTCTTGGTACTCGGAAAGGGCATGGCCGCCGCCAGAGAGATACCGGCCTCGGTCGCCGCTGCGGTGTGGGAGTCGATCATCGGGGCGCTCTATGTCGATGGCGGTATGGAGGTGGCCGAGGACTTCATCATCTCGGCGCTTGAATCTCGTATTGAGCAGGCCGTGCATTCGGGTCATCACCACAACTTCAAGAGTGTGCTGCAACAGATCGCCCAGCGGATGTTCGCCGCGATGCCGATGTACGCCGTGCTCGACGAGAAGGGCCCCGATCACGCCAAGTGCTTTGAAGTTGGCGTGACCATCGGACACCGGAACTTCCAGCCCCGATGGGGTCCGAACAAGAAGCGAGCCGAGCAGGACGCGGCGCTTGCGGCCCTTGAAGAACTTGACGTCGCAGTCGTTCGTGACAACGGTGATGTTGACGTGGATTTCTGAGCCGAACGCCTAGTCGACGACCACCCGCCCGACATTGTCCTTCGTACTACCGACAGCCACGACGGTCTTGCCAGCACCATTCTGGAAGGCCGCGGCGCCGCCGGGACCATTTGAGGTGATTCCGGCGAGGACGACGGGCGTTCCATCGACATTCATCAGATTCAGCGCCCCGCCGCGGACGGTGGCCGCAAGGGCCGCCGTGGTCTTCCCGTCCGTCGTCATCAATGCGAATTCCGGCGTTCCATCTGCTGCGGCGTCCGCAACGGCAGTGCCGCCCGGGCCGTGTACCGCGAGTCGTCCGCGCCCGGTCCCGGCGCCATGCAAGACGCCGACCGGCGATCCAGAAGCATCGCATACCGCGACCAGGCCAAGCCCGGACTTCGTGGTGCTGAGCGTTGCCATGCGGGTGCTTCCCGGGGCGAGGACATCGACTGCCGCGGCCAGTCCGTCCACGCCGCCGGTCACTCGAACCTGCCCACCTTCGCCGCTTCCGAGCACCATGCGGCCAGCACCGTGCGAGGCATACAGCGAGATGGCATCGTCGCTGGTCTTGACGATGGCGGCATCGGGATCGCTCGCGATCGTCACCGACTCGGTGTCCCCGCCGGAGAGGGTCAGCACGGCGCGGGTTCCGCTGAGGTCGATGCTCGAATCGCCGCCTGCTCGCATGGTGGCTGTTCCCTCCGGAGCGGAGAGAATCAGCGAGGTTTCGCCGTCGATGGCGGATGCCCTCAGGACATTCTGAGCGCCTTGGCGAAGATCAAGGCCCCCATCGCCGAGCAGCCGGAGCGCGGTCGTGCCGCACTGCAGTTCGCCGCCATCATCACCAGGTGTCAGTCGCATCTGGACGACCCCCTCCGGGTCGTGGAAGGACACACCACCTGTGGCGATTCTGCACCGTTCGGCGCCGTGTTGGTCGATCACCACCAGCGGCGCACTGCCTGCAGCATTCATCACGAGCCCGGCTTCGTCGATATCGCGATGGACGGCCATCATGCCGCCCCCTTCGCCTGCCGCCATGGTGGCAGCCCGCTTGCCCGATGCGTTCCACGCAGCCAGTGTGCCGCCCGATTCGGTCGCCCACGCGCCTGCCACATTCATGCCGGCGCCGCTCCACACGGCCAAGTCGCCACCGTGTTCGTTGGCGCCCAGTCGAATCAGGTTGGCTCCCGAGCTTGACCAGAGATCCAGCCGCCCGCCCTGCCCATCGGTTCCGGCCGCGAGCATCACGCGGCCCTCGGCGTCGAGGATCTCCAACCGATGCGTGCGAATGGCATCGATTCGAGTGATGTCGGTGGCCGCGAGCAAGGCGAGTACGCCAGCACCGAGAACCGCCGCGGTCAACCCGAGCCGGTACCGGCGCTGCTGGCGATGTGCCTGCTCAAGTTCGTGTTCGAGCCGCTCCAGTCGAAGTTCGACCGAGGTGCGTGTCGTTGGTTGCTGCATGAATCAGCTCCTTGCCCCCGGAAGAATGGGGCCGTGCGCCGCTCGCGCCGGGACGGATGCCCAGGCGGCGGCGTAGAGGTCGCATGGAAAGGCGAGATAGCCGGGGTAGTCGCCCCGCGCTGCGTCGACGCTGGCTCGATCAACGGTGACGATGCCGACCGGGTCCTCGGTCTCGAGCACCACCGTTCCGTCGGGAGCCACGGCAATGCTCGGGCCGCCGATCGGCACGCCTTGTTCGGGCCCGGGTCGGTTGACCGAGAGCACCCAGCAGCCGCTGGTCAAGGCGTTGGCCTGAAAGATGGGTCGCCACTTGGCGTAGGTCGCCGTCTCGGTAGACCGCGGAACCAGAATGACATCGGCACCCTGGGCACCCAGAATGTGGCTGCCGAAGGGGCGGTTGTTGTCCGAGCAGATCTGAAAGCCGAGATTCAA
>CAYYGU010000062.1:1337-9197 GCA_964471525.1 uncultured Isosphaeraceae bacterium | reverse complement strand
CCAGCATGTGAACCAGCATCGTGAGCGTCACGCTCGCCATCGAATGTTCTCAGCGTAGCGGTGGTATTGCGATGCGAGGCCCCTCCGGGACGATCGTCACCGCATCACTGGAGTCGGTCTCAGGTGTCGAGGATCGACTGCTGCTTGAAGTTGATCGGTTGTTTGGCGATGCAGCACTCACACCGGACACCCTGTCGCTTGTCGGCATCTCAATCGGTCCTGGTGGTTTCACCGGCCTGAGGGTGGCGGTGGCGACGGCCAAGATGTTGGTGCTGACCACTGGGTGCGATGTCGTCGCTGTCCCAACGGCCCTGGTGGTGGCTGGTTCGCGTCCCGGCCCGCCGGCGACAACAGGGGTTCTGCTCGCCTCACGGAACGGCACGGCATGGCTGACCTGTGTGAGCGCCGATCTGCAGCAGATTGGTACACCGGGGCTCGTTGATGCCACCACAGTCGCCTCCGCGGTAGCCCAGTGCGATGTCTGCGTGGCCGATTCCCATCTTCCGCCGGACCTGACCAGGGCGATTCAGGATGCCGGGCTGCCGGTGGAAGCCCCTGCCTTGGATCCCGTGGCATGCCTGCATCTCGCCGAGCGGGCCCGCGAACAGGGGGACACAGCGGACATCCACCGTCTTGAGCCGCTGTACCCCAGGATTCCCGAGGCCGTTCGTCTTTTTGAGGCCCGATAAGCCAGTTTCAAGGGGGGGTGGATCTGGGCTTCTTTCAAGAACCTATCCCCTTGCTGTGACATCACCAAGGGGGGGTCCATGCAACCCTGCAGGGCGGCGATGTCGTACCGATCACCCCAAGAAAACGGACCCGGAACACCAGTCCGACTGAAATCGCCCCAGTATTGCGCCGATGCCTGCGGTGGCCCCGCACATCGCTGGGGTCGGTATTTCCAGACATCGGAGCCCATCGATGGAACCGCTCGAACACCCCAGCACCGCATTCAACCCGGCATCCAAGGCCCAATCTCGGCGTGGTCGATTCCATGTCATCGGCCCAGCTGGCAAGGACCGCGACCGAATGGTCCTTCAACTTGAGACCCTCGGCTATACCTGCGAAATGTCCGACACGATCGAGGCGGCGTACACGCTCAGGGGCGAGTGGAATCCAGATGTGCTGATGATCGCCTCCGAGATCGACAACACGTCGGCCGCAGCCTTCATTCGCGAGACGCAGGCCGAACGCCCAAGCGTGCGATCGGTCATCTTCGGTGCCGCACCAGACCCCGACGCGCTCGTCGAGGCGATTCGAAGTGGCGCGTCCGATTGGATCACGCTGCCCACCGACCGCAGTCGCGTTCCAGAGCGGATGGAGCAAATCATGGCCCGAGTTCGCGCCCACCGTGAGCGAGAGAGCCAACTTGAAGAATTGACCGACACCTGTGAGCAGCTCACAACTGCCCGTGACGAGATGTCCGATCAGGTCGACGTGCTGTGTGGTGATTTGGCATCCGCCTACCGAACAATGCGAGAGCAAATGAGCGACGTGGCGATGTCCAGCGAGTTCAAGGCGCTCATCAGCCAGGAACTTGACGTTGAGGACATGCTTCGCACTTCGCTCGAGTACATCCTCAAGAAACTCGGCCCGACCAACGCGGTGGTGTATCTCAAGGAAGGCGACAACCAGTACGGCGTTGGGGCCTATGTGAACTTCCAGTGGCAAGACACGGACCTCATGCCGATGCTCGCCGACCTGGGAAAGCTCGTCTGCCCAGCAATGTCCACCGAGCACGAGCTCGTGCGATTTGACGACACCAGTGAACTCGCCAGCGAAGTCGGCGGAACCTTGAGCATGCTCAGTGATTCCCAACTCGCATCCTTCTCGTGCCACCGAGATGATGAGTGCATGGCTGTGTTTGTTCTCTTTCGCGATGCCGACACCGGCTTCTCGCCGGAGCACGCGACCACCCTCGATGTACTTCGCACCATCATCTCTGAACAACTCGCCCAAATCATCCGCGTCCACAAACGGTCCAAGCCAGAGTGGCCAGATGAGCCAGCCGAGGACAGTTGGGGTGATTTGGCGGCTTAGGAGTTCTTCTTTGAGTACTTCCCCCGACCGTTCGCTTTCGCCCGGGGAATCGAGCCCACCAATTGAACCTGCTCGCTTCCACCGAGCATCTCGGTCAGTTGTTGCACCAGTTCATTGTGGGGTACAACCCTGAACTCACTCTTGAGCGTCACTCGCTGCTCGGGCAGGTCCAAATGCAGCAGGACACTTGCGGGGTGGGCGCCATCGGCGATTTGTGACCCACCCGCTTGCTTGATGACACCGGCGGCCATACGAAGCCGTTCGCTGGCCGCCTGTTGCGACTCACCCTCTTTGAAGGGAACCCGCAACTCAATTCGATCGGTCAAGAACCTCGCCGCTTCGTTTGGTCGCACCAGACGCTCGACAATGAACTGCCGGTCGCCGCTGCGGTTATTGATGTCCAGGTGTCCCTCCGCGATGACCACCGCATCTGTGACCACCATCGCTCCATCTCTGGCAAAGTGATCTGAGAACATCACCGCCTCAATTGATGCGGCACGGTCCTGCAGCGAGAGCATCGCCATTCGCTGTCCGGCATTTCTCCCCCGCTGAATGGTGACGATTCGGGTCGATGCGATCATCGCCCCAAGCCTGATCGGTCGCCCCATCGGCAGGTCGGCAAGACCAACAATACCGCAGGTGCAGTAGGTCTTGAATACCGCGTCGTGTTCATCGATTGGATGACCTGAGATATGGAAACCAAGGAGCTCGCGCTCATACGCGAGTGCTTCCCGATCGGTCCACGCGGGCACATCGGGCAATGCGATCTGCTCAAGATCCTCCTCGACCGCCTCCCCACCGCCAAAGAGTTGCCCTTGTCCGGAATCGGCATCCTTCTTCAGTTTCTGTCCAGCTCGCAGCGCCGACTCCGCCTCCTTCACCATCGAGGACCGTTTGGACATGCCATGAATGGAGTCGAGCGCCCCCGCCTTGATCAGCGCTTCCATGGTGGAGCGGTTGACTGTTCCAGAAGGTGCTCGCTCACAAATGTCCCAGATCGACGAGAATGGTCCATTGGCATCTCGTTCGGCGATCAAAGCCTCGACAGCATTGTTGCCAGCACCCTTGATTCCCCCAAGTCCAAACCGAATTGCTCCGTTGAGACTGTTCGGCGAGAGGTGTTCATCATGCACGACGGTAAACCGGCGCCGACTTGAATTGATGTCTGGTCCACGCACCTCGATACCAATATTTGGTGCGTCATCGGTATGATTGGAGAATCTTGTGTGACGGCAGTCATCCAAATACGGCGCCCAATCCTCAACCTTCTTCGCGCCGCTTTCAAAGGTGAGTACCGCTGCCATGTATTGCACTGGGAACCACGTCTTGAGCCACGCGGTCTGGTAGGCAATGATGGCGTATCCCGTAGAGTGCGACTTGTTGAATCCGTAACCTGCGAACTTCAGAATCAACTCAAAGAGTTCCTCGGCTTCATCCTCTCCAAGTCCCTTTTGGGATGCACCTTCGATGAATCCACTTCGGGCCGAATCAATGACATCGATCTTTTTCTTGCTGATCGCTTTGATGAGCGTGTACGCCTGACGAAGTGGGACATCACCCAAACCATGCACGATCTGCATGACTTGTTCTTGATACACCATGATGCCATAGGTTTCGGCGGTGAACTCATCCACAATCGGGTGCACATTCGGAACAGGGTGTTTCTTGTGCTTGCGGGCGTTGTACTCGGGAATGAGGTCCATCGGACCTGGCCGATACAGGGCATTGGCGGCGATGAGGTCTTCCAGCCGGTCGGGCTGCATTTCTCGCAGCAGTTGCCGCATTCCAGAAGACTCAAATTGAAAGATTCCAGAGGTATCCCCGCGCCGAAACAAGTCGAGTACACGCTGGTTGTCCCACGGAATGCGGTCTAGATCCAGTGGGTGAGGGCCATCTCCAGGCGAACGACCGACCGCGGACCAGATCTCCGCTTCATCAAGCGTTACATCCACCAACTCCCGAGCGAGTTCCAGCGTAGAAAGTGTGCGCAGCCCGAGAAAGTCCATCTTGAGTAGTCCGACCTGCTCACAGGTCGGACCATCCCACTGCGTGACCGCTTCGTCATTGCCACTCACGCGGCACAACGGAACAATTGTGTCAAGCGGCTGCGTTGCGACCACAACACCAGCCGCATGCACCCCCGCATGCCGCGCGTGTCCTTCCAACTTCTCCGCCTCGTCGATGACGCGGCGTGACATCGGGTTCTTCTCGTATTCCTCACAAAAATCCGGCGATGACTCCCGGGCCTGGGCGATGGTGATGTTCAACTCCGGCGGTACGAGATTCGAGAGTCGCTGCCCCTCCACGGGTTCAAGTCCCATGACTCGCGAGACATCTTTGATTGCCGCCCTGGCCTTGAGCCGTCCGAACGTGATGATTTGCGCGACGTGTCCATATTTTTCGCGGACGTACTGAATGACTTCACCACGACCGTCTTGGCAGATGTCGATGTCGATGTCCGGGTACTCATCGCGGTCCGGATCGGTGAACCGCTCAAAGAGCAATCCAAAGGTCACAGGACACGCATTGGACAATCCAAGTACATACCCGACCATCGTGCCAACACCGCTACCGCGGGCGCTCGCGGGAATCCCCCGCTGCCGCGCCCAGTTGACGAAGTCCCAGCAGATCAAGAAGTAGGCACTGATTCGTTTCTCTGCCAAGATTCGCAGTTCACGCTCGCACCGTGCGCGAATCTCATCGGTGATGCCATCAGACCCATATCGCCACGTGAGCCCAGCTTCAGCGAGCATCCGGAGTGCGCGGTCACACTCGGCCTCCAGTGCTTCACGGTCGGCATCAGCGTCGTGTTCCGTATCAAATGGATGCAACTCGATGGTGGTACACCAATCCTTGAACCACTCAGTCAGGTCTCGAACACCGTCCCATACAGGCGGCTCGTCCGGCGCCGTAATCCGCACAACGGGCGCGTGGCTGGTTGCGAAGTCGATCGTTGTTTCACACCGATCAGCAATTCGATTTGTGTTCTCAACCGCCTCTGGAGTGTCTCTGAAGAGTTCGGCCATTGCCTCGGCCGACTTGACGTACAAGTCGGGTGGATACGTGAGTCGCCCCGGGTCCTCCTTGGTCCTTCCCATGGAGATACAACAAAGCGTGTCGTGAGTATTGTGATCATCGACGGTCAAGAAGTGCGCGTCGTTATCACACACGAGCGGAAGGCCAAGTTCACCGGCGAGTTTGATGAGGAGCGGATTGATAGAGTTCTGTTTCTCGACGCCGATCCGTTGAAGCTCGACGAAGAAGCACGGCTGGCCATGCTCGTCTGGACCAAACACCTTGGCGTGCCACCGCGCCTCCTCAATTGCGGCCTTCCAATACTTTTCGTCACCGGTCTTCTCAAACAGAACCAGGTGATAGGCCAGTGATGAACCAAGATGCCCATTGATCGCGATCAGTCCCTTGGACCACCGTGACAACGTTTCGCGATCCATCCGCGGCTTGTGATAGAAGCCCTTCAAATAGGCGTCGCTGCTCAATTTGACAAGGTTCCCCCACCCTTCGTCGGTCCGTGCCAGCAGCACAAGATGGAAACCGCCATCCGGGCCGAGTTTCGACTTTGCCCGCATTGTGCGCTGTTCCGGTGCCACATAGGCTTCAATGCCTAGGATCGGCTTGATGCCAACACTGTTCGCGGCCAGAAAGAATTCTGCGGCGCCGAAGAGGTTGCCGTGATCCGTGAGCGCGACCGAGGTCATGCCCAAGTCAGCGACCTGCCTGAGCAAGGGCTTGATGCGATTCGCACCGTCGAGCAGCGAATACTCACTGTGGAGGTGCAGATGTGTGAACTGAGGCGTGGGTGCGGCTGTCATTGGATAGATCAGATGATACGCCGTCCTACCGCTTGACCCGAACACCCTTTCGCCCTTCGGTGTCATGCTCTGCCCAGTCTGGGGTGCGGCGAGCAAAGAGGCGGGCCCATCCAGCGAGGATCAGATAGACCGAGAGTGAAACGATGCCTGCCGCGAGGGCCAGCACCAGCAGTGGCAATGCCAACAGAAGCAGAAACACGAAGATCGCCGCTCGGGATGCAGGGCTCGGTCGCGATTGGATGAGCTGAAACACCCGCGAAGCCCCGGCAAAGTTCCCTTTGGGCCCCTCCGGCTGAACCTGTTCGGGTCCACTCATGGCGTCGAGGCCTCACAGGTCTCTTGCTCGATGAGTTCCAAGAGCGATGCCCGCAGATCGGCAGTCGTGGTGCCGACAGCGGCATCACCGATGGGGTGATGCCGTAACTGGACATCGTGTTCTCCATCCTCGGCGCGGACATTCAGGCCGAGTCCAGTCACCGGAAGCACATGCCAACTTGAATTGGTCAGAAAGACTTCGTCGGCGGCAACGAGTTCCTCGAGCTCGGGCATTCCCTCTCGGACTGAGATTCCCGCGCGTTGCGCCAGTTCGATCACCGCTCGGCGGGTGATACCGGGAAGCACTGGCGGAACAGATTCTCCCTCGAGTTGCTCACCACGGGCCGGCGGAGTGATCAGTTCGCCATCAGACACATAAAACAGGTTGCTCACCGAACCACTGGCGATCTTTGCTTCTGGCGTTAGCCACAGGGCCTCTCCTGCGCCAACCGATGCAGCGGCTTGCAATGCGGCGATCCGGTTCCAATAGTTCAGCGTCTTGTGCCCGGCAGTCTGCTGCCACGGGTTGAGGCGGCCCGGGGCAAGCAAGGCAGCGATGCCCTGCGTGAAGAAGGTCTCCGGGTACTCGGTTGGTGGTTGGACCACGATGACGATCGTTGGATCCGTCGGACCCTCGCCGGTACTACGGAGCGCGTTCAAGTCGCCCCCGGTCAGTGTGAGCCGGACGCGAGCATGTGGCTGATTGTTGTGCTCGATCGCACGATGCACCGCCTCGATCAGCGGGTCGGCATGCAGGCGGTCGGACAACATGAGGGTGCTGGCCGACTCAAGGAGCCGCTCCATGTGTTGTTCAGCCCGAAAAACGCGGCCGTTGCGGGCCGCCATCGTCTCAAAGAGACCGATGCCGTGTTGAAAGCCCGCGTCGAAGACCGATACACGGGCGTCCTCATCGGATATGAATTGACCGTTGATCCAAACATCCATTCCGTCAGCCTATCAGCATGTCCACTTGCTTGGGGATTGAGGTTCCAGCGGGATCGTGGGCGACCGAGGAGACCAATGGAACACCGCTCGGCCCGATGGTCAAGAGAAGGTGAATGGAGCTGCCATGGGGCGCGTGCAGTGTGATTGACCAACCACCGTCTTCTGTGTGTGTTTGGGTGATCGTGACGGCTGCCGGATCAACCCCCCCCGCACACCAGTGAGATGCGGCTGCTCCAAACGTGTCCTGCACAATAGGCAATGCCCACCGAATGATCGGTGCCGGTGCGGTTGTATCACATTCATGGAACAAGGCTTCTCGCAGCCACCGCTCGATGTTGCGGTTGGGCGCATCGCCACGTGGGAACCAATACCCAATACTGATCGCCACAAGGAGAATACACAGCGGCATGAGTACCCTGCGGCGGCGTTGTGTCATGGAGACGCGGGCGTACTTGGCACCGGTTGGTTGGCTGGTGTTGTGACCGAAGCAGGCGGCGCAGTGTCTGCAAAGAGCACCCAACTGGTCATACTGGAAAATGGCTGATCGGATGCCATGACGAGTTCACCGGTAAATGGATACGGCACGTCCGGTCGCGCATTTTCGATGATTACGGTTTCCTGCCCGATCTGGTTGCCATGCTGGTCACGAAACACAAAGGCCACACCGATGTTGCGAGTGATTGTGGCGCCGTTGAGCAGGCTGCCCGAGATGGTCATCTTGGTGTAGTCG
>CAYYGU010000062.1:0-1237 GCA_964471525.1 uncultured Isosphaeraceae bacterium | reverse complement strand
AGCCCAAGCCCGATGACCCCCGCGAGAATGAGGTGCATGTCAATACTCCTGGAGGGGGTCAAGTACCAGCGTCTGGCTCTGGATCCTCTTCCTGTTGTGAGGGTGAGCCTGACTCCGCGCCACGATCCTGTTCCGCCATTTCAAGTGGGTCATGCCCACCGGCCTGGGCCCTCAACTCTGAAGCGCGGTCCAACAACGCGTTGTGATCTTGATCGCGACGCACCAAGTCAATATGCCACTCAACCACGTCGTGTGTCGTGATCGGCATCACCTCAAGCATCAGATCAACGCCAGGTGTTCCTCGAAGGCGAAAGCCCGTGGGCATCGCTCCAATCAGTGGCTCCCAACCCTTTTTCTTGATGAGCAGGTCGTAGGTTCCATAGTGGGTGAAGTCGGCTTCGACCGGCGTGCGGCCGATCTCACGGTGATTGAGCCACACAAGCGCGCCCGGCGGCTCGGTTGTGATACGGATGGTGCGGCGGACGCACCCCACTTGTGTGAGTCCGCCAACAACCAGAAGTATGGACAAGAGCCACTTCATGAACGGTCCACCTTAGTCGAATTCATCCCCACGGAAGGTCGAGGCGAGATAGGCCTCACGGACGGTTTCATCATTGATAATGGCCTTGGGATTCCCTTCACGGAGGTTCTTGCCATGATGAATGATGTACGCGCGATCGCAGATGCGAAGCGTCTGTTGCACGTTGTGGTCGGTCACCAGAATCGAAATACCACTATCACGAAGTTTCGCGACTTCATGCTGCAACTCCTCGACGGTGTGCGGATCGACCGCCGCAAACGGCTCATCAAGCAGCAACATGGTTGGCTCGGTGATCATAGCGCGGGCGATTTCAAGTCGTCGCCGCTCACCACCAGAGCAGGTCCGCGCGGTTTCCTTGGCTTTGTGTTCGAGTCCAAACTGAGCCATCAACTCGTCACAACGGTGAGCCTGCTGCTCACGAGAGAGATCGCGCGTTTCCAGTATCGCCATGAGGTTGTCACGAACCGTCATCCGCTGAAAAACGCTCGGCTCTTGGCTGAGGTAGCCCATTCCGAGCCGGGCATGTCGAAACATCGGCTCGCGAGTGACATCCTGCCCACCAAAGTGGACCGTGCCACCTTCGGGAGTGATCATGCCAATCACCATTCGAAACGAGGTCGTCTTGCCGGCACCATTTCGACCAAGCAGACCGACGATTTCACCCGGGTCCACATAAAACGACACCTCGTCGACAAC
>CAYYGU010000061.1:0-9466 GCA_964471525.1 uncultured Isosphaeraceae bacterium | reverse complement strand
GAGCACCTTGGCGTTGGCGGTCTTCGTCATCATCTTCAATCGGCTGGTCTGGCATCGACTGTATGGCCTGTCCGCGACCCGGTTCAATTTGCAGACATGAGGAACGGCACATGAGAACGAAGATTCCGATCTGTGAAGTCAGAGGTGTCAGCATGTCTTTCGGCACGCCGCCGATGGAGGTGCTCCAGAAAATCAACATCGAAGTGCTACCGGGCGAAACGCTTGCCATTCTGGGTCCGAGTGGGTGCGGCAAGAGCACGCTGCTTCGGATTCTGTGCGGACTTATCCCGCCGACATCGGGCGAGGTGTTCGCCAATGGCCAGCCGCTTGAGGATGTCCACGACGGGGTCAGCATCGTCTTCCAGAATTTCGCGTTGTTGCCCTGGATGAGTGTCCGCGAGAACGTGGCGGTTGGTGTCACCGGACTCGGACTGTCAGACGAGCAAGCGGATTGCCGGGTTGATGACTGTATTGAACTGGTGGGGCTCGATGGATTTGAGCGAGCCTTTCCAAAGGAACTTTCTGGCGGCATGAAACAGCGGGTTGGTATCGCGCGGGCACTTGCTCGGCAGCCGCAGTTGTTGTGTATGGACGAGCCCTTCAGCGCCCTGGATGTCTTCACTGCCGAGGCGCTCCGCAGCGAGGTGTACCGGCTTTGCCGCGAGGCAGACAGCGAGTCCGAGGCGCCTCGATCGATCTCCGGGCTGCACAGCGTGCTGATGATCACGCACATCATCGAGGAGGCGGTCTTTCTCGCCGATCGCATCATTGTCATGTCCGCGCGGCCCGGAGAGATCGAGTGCGTGATCGACAACACCGTGTCGCATCCACGCGAGTACCACGATCCCGCCTTCGAAGCGATGGTCCGAAGGCTTCACGCCGCCATCGTTGCGGGTGAAGATCTTGATGAGACCGATCAGGCGGTCGGCGCTGCGGATGGGCGACTTGAGATCCTTCCTGACGTCACGATGTCCGAAATCATTGGTGTCGTCGAGGTCGTACACGATCACGGCGACACCATGGACCTCTTTGATCTTGATGAGGAAACCGAAGAGGAACTCGGACGCCTGCTCAGTTTGGTCAAGGCTGGCGAGATGCTCGATCTGGTCGATACGCGGGGCAACACGGTGTTCGTGACCGAGACGGGCCGCTGCTTTCTCGGCGAGGACGCCTCCGAGCGGCGAGTACTGCTTGGGCGTCAACTGCGGCGGCTCAATGTGACACAGTGGGTCCTTCAAGCCGTTGAGAAGGCGGGGGCGGGCGGATGTGAACGCGATGATCTGGAGTCGAGTTTGACCAGGCGGCAACCAGCGGCCCAGGCGGTTGCGACGCTGCGGGCATTGATTGGGTGGGCGCGATTTGCGGAATTGCTCGACTACTCGGCCACGGATGACGTTTTGAGACCGGGCGAGTCGAGCATCGCTGCCCGATAGGTCCACTGTTATGGGCCTCAGAGCAAGGTGCGGGGAAAAACGCGAAATCTGGCGGGTTTGTCGTGCTGTTTGGGCCGAAGGGTGCGATCATGCCTCGTTCGCGTGCCATTCAACCGGTTCAGACCGCACGACCGGACGGCTCGCGTGGAAGGGATGCCATCTGTCGGGGATGGCGGGTGACCGCAGCCGGATGCGGAGTCATGATGGGGAGGACGGCTCAGCCGAGTCGTTGATGCGGAGTACCTGGATTGAAGACGCTCGCACAACTCTCGATCGCGATGATCGCGATTCTTGCCGGGGCGGCGGCATCTGCAGGCACGCTTCGGGTTCCCGAGGATGTGCTGTCGATCCAGCATGCGATCGACACCGCGAGTGCCGGAGATGTGATCGATGTCGGCCCCGGCCGCTGGCTTGAGCACATCGACCTGCGGGGCAAGTCGATTTTGATTCGTGGCCGCGAGGGTGCCGCCAAGACGATCATCGATGCAACGGGCCTCAATGAGAGTGTGGTGCGGTGCGTGACTGCCGAGCGAGCAGGAACGGTCTTAGAAGGATTGACGCTTACCGGCGGCACGGGACATGTGGGCTCACATGGTTCTGATATCGCCCTCGGCGGCGGATTGCTGGCATTGGGCGCTTCGCCGACGCTTCGCGACTGCGTACTGATTGGCAACACCGTCAACCGCAACGGCGGCGGGGCATACTGCGGCAAGGGCGGCGATGTTCGCTTCGAGCGTTGTCGGTTCGAGGGCAACTCCGCCGAGAAGGGCGGGGGCCTCTTGTGTGTGTCGAGCAAGCCGGTGATGATTGACTGTCAGTTCGTGAAGAATCGAGCATCGTATTCCGGTGGCGGCGTCTTCGCCGCCAAAGGCAGTATGCCGGTGCTTCGAGGATGTCGCTTTGAAACCAACCACGCGGCCTATGAGGGTGGCGGTCTGTGTTCGTTGGAGTCGTCAGGCGAAGTACTCGATTCTTCCTTCGAGCGGAACCATGCTGGCGCCCGAGGCGGCGCGTTGTATCTGGGCTTTCGCACGTCAATGACCGCCTCTGCCTGCGAGTTTGCGACGACGACCGACTCGGTAATTGGCAACGACCAAGTGGCCCGGGCGGGATACCGCCTCGGCGCCTGTGATCTGGGCGGCGATGTCTGTGTCTTGTCGGAGAAATCCGATTGCCTCGCCGCGGGGGGGACCTACCGTGGCAATGGAAGCCGATGTCCGGCTCCGGACGCGACGCAGCAGGCCCGCCGCGGTGGCGATCTCAACAACGACGGCGAAGTCGATCGCTCGGATCTGGGCATCTTGATGCTGCTCTGGCGCTGAGTCAATCCACCACAACCTGCTCAATGAGGTCAGCAATCGCTGCCATTGGCAGTCGCTCCGGGAGTTCGATGGACTCGCTGCACCAGAGCAGGGGATCGAGGTGCGGGTCGCACCGACCGTGGCTTCCGCGAACAAGCGTTGTATCGAGGGGGATGATGTCCATCAGACTTCGGAAGCCCATTCTCTTTCGGGCCAGTCGCGTGGCGACGGCGAGGCGGGGGAAGCGGATGGACGGATCGATGAACAGTTCGCGTGGGTCGTACCCGGGTTTGCGGTGGATATCGACGGTGCGTTGATAGTCCGGCGCGGCATCCGAAGACTGCCACCAGTCGTGACAGAACCATCGGTCGGATTGTGCGGCGAGCACGATGTCGCCGCTTCGGGCGTGGTGCAGACCGGCTTCGGCAATGGATGCACCACACAGGACCTCATCAACACCATCGAGTTCGCTCAGCACGGCGGCCACTTCGGTGATGCGTTTTGGATCGGCAACGTACACATGCGCAAGTTGATGGTCGGTGACGGCGAAGGCCGTGCTGGCACCGGCGTCGAGTAGATCCCTGCCGAGTTCTTGCCGAATCGCCAAGAGCCCTTCCGCGCGAAGCACGCGATTGGGCGCGATGGCATCACGCACCGGGGCGATGCCATACTCATTGACCAGCAGGATGCGGCGGCCACGATCCATCAGATATTCGATGAGGTCCGCCGCGACGTCGTCGATGGCCGCCAGGGCGGGTTTCATCGCCGGGCTGTTGGGGCCGAACTTCTGGAGTCCGTAGTCCAGATGCGGCAGGTAGACCAGCAGCACCGTCGGATCGAAGGTGGTGTCCACGCGCCGCGCCGCTGCGGCGATCCACTTGGAACTGGAGATGTCGGCCGCTGGTCCCCAGAAGTGGAACAGCGGGAACCGCCCCAATGTGGATTGCAGTTCGTCGCGAAGCGTCGCTGGCGACGTCCAGATGTCTGGGATCTTTCGACCATCGGCTGGGTACATCGGTCTTGGCGTGAGCGACACATCAGCACCGCAGTACATTGCGTACCACCAGAAGCAGTTTGCGATTGTGATGTCGGGATCGATGGCCCGCAGTCGATCCCAAATGCGCTCGGCCTCGACGAGCCCATCGGCCTGCTGCCAGAATCTTGTTTCGGCGGTGTCCCGATCGTGCCATCCGTTGCCAACGATTCCGTGTGTACTCGGTGGCTCGCCGGTGAGCATCGTGGTCTGGCTTGTGCAGGTCACGGCGGGGAACTGGGGCTGAATTCTCGCTCGAGATCCACGACTGCACAGGGCCGCCAGACGCGGCATGTCCTTGAGTTGCTCATCGGTCAGGGCGACCAGGTCGATGATGGCGGCGCGATTCGTCATGTCAGGATCCACCTCCACCGAGTTGCTGTCCGACCAGCGTCATCGCCGCGCACACCATGGCGGCGGCAGAGAAGGCAGGAAGGCCGCCAGCGAGAAGCATGGCCGAGTCCAGTACGGCGAGCCCAGCAATGGCCCACCGAACGGCGTGTCCTTGGTGTCCGGCAGCGTACCGCCTGTGGACCGCCGGGATCCAGGCAAGCAGCAGAATGAGTATTCCCGCCGCCATTCCGCCGAGATCTCCGCCCGCTCGCAGCACGGCCATCGGAATTGGTGCCATCGCGGCGATCAGGAACCATTCCACGCCGCTGCTCGCGGCCCGCTCGCCGCCCCGCTCGCCGCGGCCGCTCATGGTGATGCCAGCGGTCCAGATGCCCACGGCGGCGGCGGCGATCCAAACGACGATGGAAACATGTCCGACGACTGCCAGCGCTGCAATCACGGGGACTGCCGTCCGGCACGCGGCCATGAAAAACGCTGCCAGAACCGGGCTCTTGCGGTGTGTCCATTGGTACAGCGAGATGAGCGCTACGAGCAGCACGCCAGCGTCCATGGTCCAGCTCGATGCGTCTGGGCCGAATTCCGCGACCGCGATACATGCGAAGCCAGCGAGGAGAAGGGCCGAGGCCGCGGTCATCGCGGCCTTGGCTGACACGCGTCCGCTGGCAACCGGCCGGGTGGATTGGTTCCTGCGGTCGAAGGCGACATCGACGGCATCGTTGAAGGCCATGCCGCCGAGATACAGGCACGAGATCCCGGCCAGGACCACGGCAAGCGGCCATTCGATGGCGGCGCTGCCGGCGGCGAGTCCTGCCCCAAGCAGCACATCGGCCCAGACCGTCGGGACATTGGCCGCCCGCAGCGTCACATACCAGTCGCGCGTGGCACTCACCAATCCACCTCCTGCATCGCTTCGGTGGCCCATTGCAATTCGGCAGCGATGTCCTCGCCGAGGGTCGGTTGGCGGGCCGACTCGGGGAGGACCGACCATGCATAGGTCTCGACTTCAACCGCTGGTCGGTAGGGCAGGGCGGCGGCTGCGCCGAGGAGTTCGGAGATGACGTGCCGGGTCGTATGCAGCGGGCCGATGTGTTCTAGGTGGATTGGGACATGCAGGTGGGTTCGCCAGATTCCGCTGCGGTCATACGCCTGGGCATCAGAAAGATCATTGACCAGTGTCATGTCGCCGCCCGACTCAATGGAGGTCTGGTGCATCCACCGCGGTTCGGCCAGCCCGAGCAGATCGTCGTAGTGCTCGCCGCTCGCTTCGGGGACCGACGAGAGTTGCAGCCGACCGATCGACAGCCCCGCGAGGCCGAGCGTGGCAATGGCCTCGGCGGGCGACTCGTGCATCACCGCGAGGTGGCAGGCGTCCAAACACGCACGAAGCAGTCCCCGCCGGGCAAGGTCGTCGAGGTTGTGGTCCGCCACAAAGCGTGCGAGGTCCTCAGCGGTCTGCAGAAGACACCCTGGCTCTGGTTCGATGGCAAGATGCAGATCGGTGCCGGTCTTGCGGCCAATCTCCTCGATCATCGTGCAGGCCAGCCGAATGGTGCCAGCCGCCGCGTCGATGTCGACATCGTGCGCCCGCCATCCGAGCGGCACGGTTGTCAGCCCGCCTTCGCCCCCTCGGCCAAGCAATTCTGCCAGAGTCGTCGCGGCGTTGATTGTGTAGTCAAGCCGCGATTGCGTACTCCAGTCTGGAACATAGACCGCGTCCTTGACAACGGGATCATGGAAGGCGTCTTGCGGGAAGGCGTTGAACCCGAGCACGGGACAGCCGGACCGCGCAAGCCACTGCTTGACGGGTCGGGAACTTTCTTTGAGAAGCGTATGGGGGAACCACAGCCCGACCGGCGTGTGCGGTGGAAGGGCGGCGGAAGTTTCCTCGAGGCCCGCAACCATCGCCGCGATGGAATCCGCAGCCAGCACATTGGCGCACCAGCCGACGCGGGGCGAATCAGACATCGACGCCGAAGTTTGGCGAGCGGCCAAGGAAGGCAACCGGGTTTCCGAACGTCACCTGCTCGATCATCGCAGCCGGGTGGCGGCGGCGTTTCATTTCCATGCGGGCCTTTGGTACGGCCAGCGGATCAGAGTCGCCCCAGTCGCCTGCCGAGTTCATCCAGATGCGGTCGGTTCCCCAACGCTCCAGAATATCGACGGCCCGCTGCGGTGTGCATTTGGTGTCCGGGTACAGCGTCATACCAGCCCAAAAGCCGCGGTCGAGGACAGCGCCGACGGTGTGTTCTTCGACGTGGTCGATCAGGACACGATCTGGATCGAGTCCGGCGTTGTCAACGGCGTCCATGATGAGCATCGTGCCCTTGTACTTGTCCTCCAAATGAGGCGTGTGGACGAGTACCAGCGTGTCCCGTTCGCGGGCGAGTGCCAGATGCGCTTCGAGGACACTCAGTTCGTTTCGGCTGTTCTTGTTGAGACCGATCTCCCCGATGCCCAGCACATTGGGGCGGTCGAGAAACTCGGGAATGGCCGACATCACTTCACGTGCGAAACCGATGTCTTCGGCTTCCTTTGGATTGATGCACAGCCAGCAGTGGTGTTTGATGCCGTACTGGGCCGCTCGCCGCGGCTCGGTATCGGTGAGTTGCCGATAGTAGTCGCGGAAACCATCCACACTGCACCGGTCGAAGCCAGCCCAGAAGGCAGGCTCGGTGATGGCAACACAACCCGCCTGTGCCATGCGTCGGTAGTCGTCGGTGGTGCGGGACACCATGTGGATATGCGGATCGATGTACTTCATTGACGCGCTGCCAGCGGTACGGCGCCGAGCGCACCTTGCATCGGCGCCGCGTCGATCGGCTCGCTTGTGCGATCACTGAGCAGCAGTTGGATGCGTCGGGTTCGATCATCCTGTCCGTCGATCAGCATCGCAATGGCCGCTCGCAAGGCCGCGACGCGAAAGTCATCGGTGGGTGGTCCGCCCGCGCGATCGAGTCGGTCCAGAAAGGCCGCGAGGTCGAGCACTTTGGCGCGATGCTCGAGGAACCACGCATCGATCATCTCGGCGTGGGACAGCGGATCGGGGGTCTTGTGTGCGGACATGGTGCTCATGCTACCCCGCTCGCGTCATGTGATCCTCGCCGCGACGGCGGGTCAGATCGAGTGCCTGCCGCATCGCGCCGGGGTCGATGGTGTGGACTTCGAATGCAGATCCCGGTGTGGTCACCATCGTAATTGCCAGTTGACCGCCGAGATGTTCGCGGAATCGCTCGATGCCCTCGATGAGGCGGTCCTGATCGCTCATCGCATCACAGTGGAGGGGGAAGCCGAGCGATTGCAGACATGCGGCGACTCGCTGTACGAGGATCGGCGAACCTCCGAGTACGAGGGCTGCATAGTGCAGGTCAATCATCAACCCGATGGCGACCGCATCGCCATGCGAGAGTCTGAAGCCCGTCATCTGCTCCAGTTGGTGGGCCGACCAGTGGCCGAAGTCCAGTGGGCGAGCCCGCTCGGTCTCGAAGGGGTCGCCGCCGTGGACGATGTGCGCCACGTGCAGATCGGCGGTCCGCTCGATGACTCGTGCCATCACATCGATATCGCGGTTTCGAAGCGCGACGGTGGCGTGCTCGACTTCGCTGAGCAGTGACTCGTCCTTGAGCAGCGAGACCTTGATCGCCTCACTCAGTCCGGCCCGCCAGTCGCGATCGGAGAGCGTCGGGAGCAGGGTTGCGTCGTTGACAACGGCCCACGGCGGGGCAAATGTGCCGATGAGGTTCTTGGCCCCGAAGGCGTTGATGCCATTCTTGACGCCAACACCTGCATCGGCCTGCGAGAGCGTCGTGGAGGGAAGTCGGATGAGCCGAACGCCGCGGTGGGCCGTCGCGGCAGCGAGTCCGACGGCGTCGAGCATGGCGCCGCCGCCCACAGCGAGCACGAAGGACTGTCTGCAGATTCGCCGCTCGTGAATGGCCCGCACAACTTGGTCAAACACCGTTCGGTCATTCTTGGCCTGCTCGCCGCCAGGAACGATCAGGGGTGGACCTGCGGTGTCAATGCGATCCGAGTGGGTGGTGGCCCATGACGCGATGGCGTCCAGAAGACCGGGGTTGGTTTGGACCAGTCCGTCATCCAGCACCATGAGAACCCGGCTCGATTCACCAGGCAGCAGTGCGGCCAGGTCATGGCCGCGAGCAGTGAATGCGTCGCGGCAAGTGAAGACGCGATGCCTCCACTGCACGCTGACTGTTCCGCTTGATGAGAGTTCCTTCACCTTCGGCTCCAAGCACCCCTACGGGGAGGCATTGTAATGCCGAAGCGGAGGGATTCTTCCAACAATGCCGAAGTTGCTGCGAAGTGTTGCCGTGCGGATACGCTGTGCCTGCATCAGAAGGAGAATCCGCGTATGCAAGAATTGGAACATCGGGTCGCGCGTCTTGAATCGCGGTCTAACTGGTCGCTGCTGGTGGTGGCTGTCCTTGGGGTCGGGGTTGGTGTACTCCTTGGTGCCGATCGATCGCCAACCGCCAAGCGGCTCATTGGCTCTGGCTTGACGATTGTCGACCAGGGCGGTCATCCGATCATCGATTTGGCGGCCGATGCAACGGGATCGGGCCGAATACATGTGCGAAACCCATCGGGTACGGCGGAGGTCGTGTTGGCTGCGGGGCCGGCGGGCGGCGAACTCGATCTTTTCAACGCTGGCGGCCTTCGTCTTGCCAAACTAGGTCCATCACCGACGGGCGACGGGATGGTGGTCTTGGGCGATGTACACGGCTCACCACTGGCTCGTGTTGGCCGCTGGGAGAAGGGTGGTGCCGCCCGTCTCTGGACTGCGCCGCTCAGCGGTCCTTCCACGCCTTGAGCGCAGCGTCGAGGATTGCGACGCATCGCGTGAGCACTTCTTGTTTCAGCACGTAGGTCATTCGAACCTCATTCTTCCCGAGTCCTTCGGTTCGGTAGAAGCCAGAGAGTGGCGCCAAGCAAATCGTTTCGCCATCAAGATCGAATTCACTCACAAGCCAATGGCAGAAGGCTTCGGCATCATCGACAGGCAGGGGGATTGCCAAGTAGAACGCCCCCTCCGGCATGGTGACATCCAGCCCGATGCCGCGAAGCCCTTCAACCAGCAGATTGCGGCGGGCCTGATACTCGGCGATGACTTCGTGGAACCATGTTTCGGGAACTCCAAGCGCCGCAAGCGTGGCGTACTGATCGACGGTGGCTGGCGAGAGCCTCGCCTGACCGAATCGCAGCGCCGCTTCGCGGACCTCCGAGTTGCGCGTCACAAGCCAGCCCATTCGAGCGCCGCAGGCGCTGTATCGCTTCGAAACCGAGTCGATGATGATGGCGTGTTCATTCGCGACCGGCTGGTCGAGTAGGGA
>CAYYGU010000060.1:0-9658 GCA_964471525.1 uncultured Isosphaeraceae bacterium | reverse complement strand
CTGCACCTTCCTCAACGATGGCGCCCGCAGCAATATGTACGCCCTCGCCGATGACAGCCTCCGCATGCACCAAGGCGGCGCCGCTCACGCCCGCTGGAGGTGGAGGCCTCAGTTCGGCAGTCACTGCCTCAAGCAGTAGCAGCATGCCGATCTCGGCGTCATCGACAACGATCAATGATCGGGCATCCGGATCGTGGCCGGGTACTTCGACGCCGCGAGTGACCAGCGCGACCATCGCATCAGACTCCGCCCACCGATTGGCCCACTTCCCGCTGGCGATAAAGACAAGATCCCCCGGACCAGCTTCATCCAGACCGGCGAAGCCCGCAACGGCATGGTCTTCGCGACCGAGAAGTTCGCCACCCAGCCGTTTGGCAATCCCAGCTGCCGTCAGCATGCCAGCAATGGCATCCATATCAGTTTCCGTGCGCCGCTCGCCACTGCGAATTCATGTAGTCAATGAGTTCTTGCGTCACATCCAACGTATCGCTTGCATACAGCACCCGCCTTGCAGAGATATCCCCAAGCACGTCTCGGCTGTTCTCCGGAATCGGAATGGCCGAGTCGTCCATAATGATCAAGCCGTAGCCGTCTCGGTCGGCCAGTTCGGCGCTCGCACTACGGATGTGGTTGTAAATCCGGAGCATGGCTCGCTGTTTGGTGCGGGTCTCTTGAAGCTCCACGAGCCCCATGAAGGCCCGCAAATCAATCGTGGCCTTCTTGGCCAGACGCTGAGCCTCGGTGTGTTTGGGGGTTCCGAGTACATAGTCCTCAAGATCGGCATAGAGTGCCTCAAGTTTCTCAGATCGCCCTTGAAGATCCTGCTGGTACGTCTCGGCTGCTGCCTGCGAGCGGTCAACCTCCGCCTGCCACTCGGCAATCGCGTCCAGTACCTGCGGAAGATCCACCGTGCCGACGACCGTGGGGTTCGGGGCCAGTCGCCCTGCGAGCGCCTCCCAGCCAACAAGGCTCGCCGCCACGACCGCGACTACTACACTGATACCGATTACGTGCCGTTTCATGATGTCGATCCTCTTGGGTTCATGGAGTCGTTGGGTTGTATGCGTTGTTCATGCGGATGATGACGTCCTGCGTCCGGTCGATCCGCGGGGCTGCGAAAGCGATTCGTCGCATCGCAATCTGCTGTCTGACCTGATACTCAGCCGGCGGCGCTTCGGGGTCCGGATTCACCTGAATGTCTTGGCTTCCATCGTGCACGAGCACCAAATCGATGTGGTCGGCATCGGCCATCTGCTTCACCGCCGCCATAATGTCGATATAGAGTCCTTGGAGCATCCACGCTCGCTCGCTATCAAGTTCCTGCTTGGCCAAAGCATCCCACGCCATGAACTGAACGACCTCGCCGTCAAGCCGCTCCTCGGCGGCCAACCTGGCGACCGGATCGGTCACGGCACGGAACTCCTCTTCCAGCGCGCGGAGACTGGCCTGTCTTGTTTCTGTTTCCGCCCTGATCGCCTCGCCCTTGGCCCGCAACTTGGCCTCCGCATCAAGCCGCTCGGTCAGGCCAACCATGACGCCGTTGAGGTTGACCACCGCGACCGGTCCGCTGCTGGACCGCTGCGCCGCGGCCCCAGGAAGCAAGAAGGCGACAAGCAGCCCGACAGCCACAATGGCAAGCGAGGAAGACGATGGTCGTGAGCGATGATGCATCTGGGGTCTCCACTTTTGTACGAAGGGCGGATCTCGATCAGAAGGGCAAATCCGCAGAGAAACTGAACAACTGAGTCGAATCCCCCTCCTGCTTGATCATGGGGAACGCAAAGTCAAACGCCAGTGGCGTCGGACCGAGTTGGGGAATATACACCCGGATGCCGACACCAAAGGCCATTCGGTACTGATCGAATCCCGGATCGTCGTTCACGGTACCCGAATCGACGAAGATGACGCCATCGAGCAATTCGCCAAGGAGTGGCCGCTGATACTGGGCGCCAAGGAAGGCCATGAAGGTGCCGCCGACCGGAACATCGGTCAGATTGCCAGCCACATCGATGCCCTTGGGTGAGACCGACCGAAACTGGAATCCTCGCAGCGTCCGGCCGCCGAGGTAAAACCGCTCATAGGTCGGAGCGGAGCCACCGAAGATCTTGCCGACCTGCGCATCCAGGCGCAGGGTCGAAACACGACCAAGGAAGTCGCGATCGATCGCCAGATAGGTCGTGTAATCCACAGACACCCGGTTGAAATCACGGTCGCCACCGAGCAGCCCCCAATTCGCGATATCCAGCTGGGTCCGGCTGCCCTTGGTCGGTCGCGACATGCGATCGATCGTTGTGCGGGTCAATACAAGACCGGTACTCAAGAGCATCTCGGGTCCAGCATCATCCAAGACGTCGACCGGCTCGTCCGGATCAAGATCTGTCAATTCGACATTCGCCGCATCGAGGCGAAGTGATCCATACCAGACATCGCCCAGCCGCCTGCTCAACACGCCGCCTGCCGACGCTCGCTCCTCGGTATACCCGCCGGCTGAACCTGAATAGATCCGACGGAAGAAGCCTGCAGACCCGCCCAGCGCATATGGCGTGCCGAAAATTCGGGGCTCGGTCAGGCTGATGTCATAGGCGAAGATCTCGGTACCCGGCTGGAAATTGAGGGCAAATCGCTGCCCTGCCCCTCGGAATGCGCGGCCCCGATAGAACTCGGCAAATGTCTCAGGCACATCGAAGAGATCGAAGTTGTTTTGAGTAAGCGAGATATTGCCCAGCACACCCGAATCCGATCCAATGCCAACACCGAAGTTGATCGAACCGGTGTTCTTCTCTTTGATCTCCACCAGCACGTCGCGGATCGACGCGTCATCCTCATCCGGCTGCTGCACCGTCACAATCGCATCGCCAAAGAGGCCAGTCTGCATGATCCGTTCTTTGGTCGCCTCGATCTCTCGGGCGTCAAACCGCCGGCCGGGGCGGAAGCCCACTTCGGTACGGATGATTTTGTCCTTGGTCAGCGTGTTGCCGGTGATTTGAACCAGCCCTACATCAGCCACGACGCCTTCAGCGACTTCGACAACCAGGGACAACGCCGTCGTGGAACCGCGACGAATCGGGACGATTGTGACCTTGGTGTCGAGATATCCCATGACACCGTAGGCGTCCTTGATAGAGGTCTCTGAGCGATCGATCAAATCTTGGCGAAAGACATCGCCCACCTTGATGTTCATGATGGCGGCCAGTTGCTCGGCGGAAAACACCTCCAGAGGAATGCCGCCCGGACCCGCTGCTGTGAAGTTCTCGACCGTGTACCGCGGACCTTCTTCGATCAAAAATGTGACCTTGGCCTCCCGCTGGCTTTGGCTGACCTCGATCTGTTTGTCAACGCGGATGTCGATGTATCCACGGTCGTAATAGAACTTATGGAGCGATGCCACGTCGCCAGCAAGTTGATCCTGATCCACTTCACCGCGGCGGAAGAAAGGAAACCATGTCGTCGTCTCGATCTCGGATGCGAGTTTCTTGGCGCTGAAGTGAGTCGCCCCAGCAAACTCGATCATGCGAATCCGCACACGCGGACCTTCGACGACCTCAAAGATCAGGATGTCGTTCTCTTCGAGTTGGAATGCATCAATGGTGACTTCGGCAAGGTAGTAGCCCTTGCTGTTGTACAACTCGGCCATCTCGCGCATGCCCCGCTCGATCAGAAAATCGTCGCGTGCGGATCCGCGGTGCAGTCCGGTCGGCCCGAGCAGCGCACGATCACTGAGTACTCGATTCCCGACGACCGACACCGCCGCGAGCAACTGTTGCTCGCTGAACTCATAGGTGAGGTCAACCGTGCCGTCGGTTCGAAGTTCGGCGACGATGTCGATGCTGGAAAAATCACCCAGGCGGGTGAGTCTGGAGATGTCGCCGCGAGCGGTATCGGGGTCATAGGCCTGACCGACCCGCGATCTGATGTTGTTGAGCACCTTCTGCTCAGGCACCCGGTCAAGACCATCGATGTGAATGGCCCCAATCGGACGATCAAGCAGCGAATCGGCGTCGGGGACGGCCGCCACCACCACAATCGATGCCGACGCAACCGCCAGTAGGCCAAGCAGGATGGGGAGAAGCCGACCCATTGGGAGGGTGAGGATACCCACCGACAGGATTTGCTGCCCTCCCCAATCCTGCGGAGATGCCGCCCCGAACGCTACCCTTCGCGGTGAGGACCCCCTCAGGAGCAGGACCGGATGAGCATGACCCTGGCAGAACTTGCCGAACACCTCGGGGCTGAACTTCGCGGCGATGGGAGCGTCGTGGTCGCTCAATGCGCCGGTTTGGAGTTGGCTGGCCCAGACGATGTGTCCTTCCTTGCCAATGCCCGCTACCGGGGGCATTTGGAAACGACACGCGCTGCGGCGGTTCTGACCACGCCGGATGTGCAGTGCCCGGAGGGGCTGCACCAACTGTGCTGCGGCGACCCCTACTTCGCATTCCGCAACGCGACCATTGCCCTCCAGGGCGTCAGATCGCATCCAGAACCCATGGACGGCGATGATTCGGGCATCAGCCCAATGGCCATGGTCCACACCGATGCCACCATCGGTGAGGGGACCAGAATCCACCCATTTGCCGTCGTAGAAGCGGGGGCCAGTGTCGGCACAGGCTGCCACCTCTACCCCGGCGTGTGGATCGGGCCCGATGCCACCGTCGGCGATGACTGCATCCTCTTTCCAAACAGCGTCGTCTATGACCGGTGCATCCTCGGCAATCGCGTCACCCTGCACGCCGGCGCCGCCGTAGGCAACGACGGATTCGGCTATGCCACGCATGAGGGTGCCCATCACAAAATCCCCCAGCATGGCATCGCCGTGCTTGAAGACGATGTCGAGATTGGCGGGAACTGCGCCATCGAACGGGCCACCATGGGCGAGACCCGGATCGGGGCAGGAACCAAGTTCGCGGATCTGATCTCGATCGGACATGGAACCACCCTCGGCCCCCACTGCCTGCTCGTCTCCCTGGTTGGAATCGCCGGCTCGGTGAAGGTCGGCCACCATGTCGTACTCGGCGGCCAGACCGGCGTGGCCGGACACATCGAGATTGGAGACTGCGTGCAGGCCCTCGCCCAGTCGGGGATCACTGCAGATGTCGAACCGGGTGCCATCATCGGTGGCGCCCCGGCCATCCCGGCCGACGTCGCGAAACGCAATCTCCTTGCAGGCATGAATCTCGCAGATCTCTTTCGACGGGTCAAGAAACTGGAGCGGGCTTCCAAGAAGGAGTAGGCCGCAGGTACGATACGGGGATGGCCATCGAAACCTCGCTGCGGCAGACGCCCTTCCATTCCTTCCATGCCGAACATGGCGCCAAACTCGTGGAATACACGGGCTGGGAAATGCCCCTGCATTACGGCTCGATCATCGACGAACACAGGCAGGTTCGAAGCAGTGGCGGCATGTTCGACGTGTCACACATGGGACGGTTGCGATTCTCCGGTCGCGACGCGAGGAACTTCCTCGACCGCGTCTGTACTCAGAAGATCAACGGCATGCAGCCTGGGAAGATCCGATACACACTGATCTGCAATGAGCAGGGAGGGTGCAAGGATGACGTGCTTGTGTATTGCGTGGGCGAGTCTGAGTACCTCTGTGTGTGCAACGCCGCAAACCGAGAAAAACTGATCGCTCACTTCGCGGCGGTCAAAGATGAGATGGTGTTCAAACTCAAAGACGAAACCGAGTCCACCGCCATGGTCGCCGTGCAGGGACCGAAGGTCATGGAGCTCATCGGTCAATTCTCCAAGGAGATTCCGGAACTCAAGCGGTATTGCTTCACCAACAAGTCCATCCTGATCGCCAAGTTTCTGGTATCGCGCACGGGCTATACCGGCGAGGACGGCGTTGAGGTCATCCTGCCCAAGATGGTCGCCAAGCAGATGATCAAGATGCTGCTTGGCAACGTGGACGCTGAGGATACGACCGTGAAGCCTTGCGGACTCGGCGCTCGTGACTCGCTCCGGCTAGAGGCGGGCATGGCCCTCTATGGTCACGAAATCACCGAGGACATCGACCCGCTGACGGCAGGCCTTCACTTCGCCGTCAAACTCGACAAGGGCGTGGACGACACGGACACCGGGGGCTTCATTGGTCAGGAGGCATTGCAGGCCATTGCCGCCTCGGGTGGTCCGAAACAGAAACTCACCGGCCTCATCCTCGAAGGCCGCCGCGCAGCCCGCCAAGGCATGGCCGTCCTGCGTGATGGAAGGCCCATCGGCACCATCACGAGCGGCTGCTTCAGCCCGACGCTTGAGAAGTCAATTGCGATGGCCATCCTCGACATCGACGCGAGACCGCCTGGGACCTCGCTGGAAGTCGATCTCGGCCGAGCGGCAGTGTCAGCCAAGACCACGCCGCTCCCGTTCTATAAGGCGTAGGAAGGCACAGCCTCGATCACGCCACCTTGCGGTGTCGATTCTTGAGCTTGTGCTGAATCCGCCGCAGCGTGTCCATCTCGATTTGACGAACCCGCTCGCGGGTCAGTCCGATGACCATTCCGATCTGCTTGAGCGTCAGCGGCGCCTGACCTTCGAGCCCGTAGCGAAGACGAACAACCCGAGCCCCGCGTTCCTCGAGCGTCTCAATCACTTCAAGCACGGCCTTGAGGTCCTCCACCCGACCGCAGAACTGCTCAGGATGTTCGTGCCTGCCATCTTCCACGACGCTTGCGAAGTCGAGGGCCTCCCCGTTCTCCATGGTGGGCGCATGCGACGTCGATCGATGCGCCTGCATCGCCTGCAGAACGATCTCGGCCTTGCGGCGTGGGAGTTCCAGCATCTCAGCCATTTCCTCGACGGTCGGCTGACGACACTGCTCCTCTTCGAACGCGCGGCTCACCCGCCGCCAGCGGGTAATGAGTTCCACCATGTAGGCTGGAATGTGAATCGGGTGGCGAGCGTTGATCAGTGTCCGCTTGATGGCCTGTTTGATCCACCACGATGCATAGGTTGAGAACCGGGCGCCTTGGGCCGGATCAAAGCCTTCGACCGCGCGGATCAGCCCCACGTTGCCCTCCTCGATGAGATCACCAATGGGCAAGCCTCGTCTGGTGTAGTTCTTGCTGATCGCGACCACGAGCCGAAGATTGGCCCGGATCATGTGATCCTTCGCCTCCAGGTCGCAATCGTTGATGATCCGCCAACCGAGCTCCTTTTCCTGCTCAGCTGTCAGCAGCGCCACCTGATTGATATCCCGCAAATAGGTTTCCAGATTCTTGTCGTTTCCATACCGAGCCATGTCACACCATCCCTGTTGGCCGGGTACCCGCCGCCCCCACAGGAGCAGTAGATCGGTGCCTCCAAGCACCCGGTCGTTCTTCCGACGGCGCTGGGCCGACGGACGCATCCCTCACACCCCCTATCAACGTCCGATAGGGTGGTGTGTCCAATCTTCGAAACTTGGAAGAATCGAAGCCTTCGATACAATCGAACCACCAAAGGCCCCGCTTGACTCGAAGAACCCGCTGTCAATGGATGCGTTGCAAAAATGAAACGTCCTGGTCCGCACGGCCCGAACAATCCAACCCATGAGCCCCCCGCACGCCCATGACCGACGATCTCACCAATGTGCTCCAGCAATGGCCATACCGCCGGGATGATTTCACGGCCCGGGAGGTCGTCGCGGAGGACGGGCGGCCGCTGCTCCAAATCCGCCTGGAACTTGGCATCCTGCAATTGGAGGTGGAGGGTCGCCCAGATGGTCTTCGGCCCGGTGGCTTCGGTACGGTCCTTGAGGGTGTGGGCGACTCGCCACTGACCGCCGAAACGGCCAAATCGCTCCGCGACGAGATCATTCAGTTCGAATACCGCGCCCAGACGCTTCTGTACCTCGGCGAGCACGCTCGCGCCGCCCGGGATGCCGATCACATGCTGCAAGCCGCCCGGATGCTGCATGGGACGCCGCCGGAGGGACTTGACCGCGACGCCACCGTGGCCCTCCTGCTCCGCAGCATCGCCATCCGTGCCCGCGCGGCGGCGGAGGCGTCGCTGGCTGGATCGCGGAGCGATCTTGCAAAGCTCGCCTTGGACGGCGGACTCACCGAGTTACGAGCCCTGCTCTCGGATGATGAATTCGAACAGTGCAACGAAGTCCACCTGCTCAGCGGGATGAAAGACCTCCTCATTCCACGCCTCCCCGCATCCCAGCGGGTCGAATTGCAGGACCGTATCCGCGAAGCAGTCGCCGCCGAGAATTATGAACTCGCGGCGATTCTGAGAGATGAATTGCGGATGATGTCATCGCCGCGGCATCCGGGGGGCCATGCCACCTAGTGCACCAGCGGATCCAAGGCCCGCAGCCGAGCCAGCCTCGCCTCGATACGTGCAGGATTCGTTCCCGTCCGGCGAAGGATGTCCAGCAGCCGCATGTTCGCCAGTCGCCACCGCGCTGGGTCGTCCTCCCGCGGCATCGCGGCGATGCGGCGGTACCCACCAGCGATGTCGATAAGCACCGCTCGATCGTCCTGTGATCGCAGACACTCGCAGCGGCCAAGAACAGCGGGCAGCAGATTGGCGTCCTCGGCCAGAGCCGCCTCGTACCAGGCCACCGCCGCGTCACACCGGCTGCCTCGGCGGAGGGCGTCGGCCATCTGCACCATCTGGCCAACAGAGCCAACCGGTGTCGGCACCGTCACGGCATCGAGCAGACACGCCAGCGCCGCCGGATGGTCGGGCCGCTGGGCATCTTCGGCCGACGGGCCGCCAGCCCACAGCACCAATCGCCTCGTCACCGCCGCATTTCCTTCGGGCAGCATGGAGGCAACGGCATCGCAGCGGCCCGTCACCGTGGCGATTCGAACATCGAGATAGGCCCGTTCGCTTGTCGGGAGCCACGCGATCGCCTCATCTTCTCGGAAGGCTGCTCCGGCGGCATCCACATCCTCCTCGTCGAGATGCTGCTCGATCAGCATCGCCGCGAGCATCCCAGCAATGGGGCGCGCCATCGCAGACCTTCTCAAATCGATCTGTTGGGAGGCCGCAGCGACGGCGGCACGCCTCGCCGCTTTGAGTCGGTTCCGGTCGCCATCGGACCACCTCCCGAGCCGCCTTCGCCGCTCGCCCAGGAGTTGGCCGATCTGCGAAAGCGCTTGCATATGATCTGGTCCTGTTGGCGGCACCTGCGCAAGGCGATTCAGCGCCGAGCCAACATCACCACTCGCCGCATCGACAGCGGCGAGCGATCGCATCCATGCGGCCCGCATCGAACCCTCCGCAGTGGCCGTCTCCAGCACATCACGGGCCTCCTCCCTGAAGTCATCGCCTCCCAAGACAACCACGGCCGCGTGGGCGGCTTCGTCCCAGCACCGGGCGGATTCGGCCCCGCCAACCCCGGCGGCCCGCTGCCACGCCCGCATGGAAGCGACGGTATTGCCGGCGCGATTGAGACAGTGGGCCAGGGATTCAAAGATGAGCAGTTCATCCGGGCCTGTGGGGGTCCGTTCGGCAAGCGTCGTTATCCAGTTCGCCGCCGCACGTGGCATGATGTCACCGCGGACAACACCGACGATGCCCGCCGGATCAAGGCCCGCCAGTGCCTCGGATGACAGCCCCTCGGGCGGAGTCAACCTCGCCGCCATCGCTGCGGCGAGGCGGCCATGCGATTGACGGTCGATTCCACATCGCCCAAGCGCCGAGCGAATCGGTCCGATCCACCCAAGGGCCG
>CAYYGU010000059.1:0-9658 GCA_964471525.1 uncultured Isosphaeraceae bacterium | reverse complement strand
CGCGGCATGGCCGAGCCGACGAATCGCATTTCCGGGACGTCTTCCAGATCAAGATCCGTTGTCGTGACGCCATCGGCAGACACGACCAGATCGATGGTCGCGTGCGTAAGCCAGCGGCCATCCCGGAAACTCAGCCGGAAGGGCGAGAGAGGAACGATCTGCCCGGACACGCTCTGTGTGACGCCGTCGAGCATGGACCAACTGTCCACACCGTCCTCCCACCGAATCGTTTCGGTGAACTGATCCCATCGCAATGTCGTCCATGCCCCATTGGCGGACTGAATTGAGAGGAAGTCAGACTCAAGCACGCCCCCACTCGGACTCGATGGCAAGGGAAGAAAGTCCACGCCGCCGCGGATCATCATCTGCGCCCGCTCGATAATCAGGCGGCCTGCAACATTGGTCGACACACGCTCGGCCGATCGACGATAGGTCTCGAAGCTCGCCCGCAGCGCCATCATTGTGGCAGTCAACAACACGACGCTGATGGCCAATGCAATCAAGATCTCAAGGATCGAGAATGCACGTACAGTTCGACGCTTCACCACGAACCTCCCTCGTACCATGTCGGCGACTCGGGGCTCGCCAGCAGCGGCCACGGGATGCCATCCGGGAGTTTGGCATCTTCGTCATACCGAATGGTGACCTGACCGAATCCGCCAAAGCCCGGATCATTGACATCGACACCCTCGGCGTCGCCGTCTTCAGGCCCGAAATACCCAAGCGTCGTGTTGAAGGCGTCGGGTGTGCCGCCGTAATAGAGCGGCCCCTGTGTTTCCGTCGGACGGAAGGTCGTCATGAGCGTGCCGTGTACATCGGCCGAACCTCGCACATCGATCAGCCCGGTCACGATCGTCCCGGTGAGTTTGACTTTGGTCGTCGTATCGCTGTCAAAATTGCCCACATCGACCGACCAGCCGGGCAGCATCATGCTGGTCTTGGCCAATTCATCGCGATCCGGCTCGGGCATTGCCAGCAGAATGCTCTGCAGAACGGCGGCATCCGGCTCGGCCAGGAGATCCTCATCCTCAGGGTCGATAAAAAACCGAGAGTTCCCGGTGAGTTGCACCTTGTTTCGCCAGTGCGTGTATTCAAGCGGCCGATCTCCCGCGAGCGTGCCAAGGAAGGTGCAGCCGTCGAAGCGGATATTGTTCGAGTAAGGACTCGTGTCGCTGACCGGAACTCCGTTGATGTCCACGGTCATCTCCGGGAATCGCAACTGCGGAACCATGCCCGGCCCAAATTCCCGCGCCCCGACGTAATTCCAGTCCACATCCGTACAGTCTTCGGTGGTCTCAATCCACGCCACGCCGATGAAGTAGCAGTCCTCGAAGAGCGCATTGGTACCCATCGGAATCTTCACGTCGCCAAAGATCATGTTGCGGTACACGGGACGATCGAACAGGTCATACGAACCGGAAGAGCCCCACGGAACGGCCTCCGGATCGGTCGTCTCGCCGCTCCATCCGCCATTGGAGGCAACTTGCGATGCGAATGAGGTGGCGAGATTGGCCTTGTCCTCATACCACGTCGTCGAATTGAGAAACATCTCGCTGGTCAGCGACACCAGTTCTGGCTCGGTCACATTGAAGCTTGCGGGAGGATGCGTCTGATTCGTTCGAACCACACCCTCGGCCCGAGACTGCCACGAGGCCGAGCGTGCCGACTCCCACGCGACCGAATCTACGGCGAAACTCATATGCCCGCGGACCTTGGCATAGCGATCCCTCGCATCAAGGACACCGTCATTCAGGCCCATGGCCGTGTCGAGCGCATCGATCACGCCATCGGCGTTTCGGTCCGGGTCGGCTGCGTCGAGCATCGCAGCAAGATCATCATCGGCGTCGAATTCGTCGGCGAGTACGCCGTACCCGGCTGCCTGCGCCAACCCTGGATCATAGACAACCAAGGCATCGGCATCGGCATCGAAGACTCCAAGGAATAGATCAAAGTCGTCCACATACTGGTCGCCGTCGTGATCCTGAAGGCTTGGGTCGGTCGCAAGCGCTCCGCCCTCACCTGCGTGCCCCGGCCGAAGCCGACCGTCCCCATCGGCATCATCCGATTCGACAAGTGCATGAAACGCGTCGAGCAGCGGATCGAGTGTGATCGGATCGAGATCGTAGAAGTCGCTTCGAAGCACGACCGGATCGCCGTTGTCCGGATCCAGCTCGCCTGCCACCGTGCCGTACAAGGCACCGACCGGACCTTCAACGAGCACATTCTTGCCAATCATGATGCGGCTCTGACCGATGAGCGCGTATTCGATGCGCTTCTCGAGGAGAAAGTCCATTTGCACGAGTCGCTGCACGGTGTCATCGACACCCCGACTGGTCACCCGCACACCGCTTCCGTCGGCAAGCATTTCGTACTTGAGTTGGAACCACGGCGGTGCGGCACCGTCACGGACAGCAACGCCCTGAGATAACACAACACCACCGGCCTCATCGATCGATGCGGAAACGGGAACGCCATCTTCCAGAACAGTTCCATGGTTGTCATGCCACAGATGCGCGTCGTAGACGGCGTGCATCAGCCCGGTTCCGGTCGCCACCGGCACGGTGTATCCATCGGTGGGCTGTGTATCGACCGTTCCGTCGGCAGCCACCCATGTTCCTCGCCACAACCGATCACCAAAGCCCCCTTCAAGATCTCCAGCCTCGACGACGAAGCGAGCAGACTCGCGACGAAGTCGCCAGGCCGCAGCGCGGAGTCCACTTTCGGCGGCACTGAGGCTTCGCGACACCCGAACCGCTGACTCTGCGCTTCGAACATTGCCCTCGGACACAATGGCCATCACGGCCGTCAGTGAGGCCACGAGCGCCATGAAGATCATGGCAAGCACCGAACTGACGCCGCGGCGATGGGCAGCATGGCGGGTCATTGGACGTGTACCCACGTGACGCTCGTGACGAGTTCGCCCGGATCGCTCGGTTGATCAAGCCAGTACACATCCACTTTCACGCGAACCGCTTCAGATGATCCGTCTGGCACGACCGTTGCCATGTCGGTCGGGTCGACCGACTGTACTTCCACCACCTGCCGCCACTGGTTCATGTCGGGAATCACCTGCCCCGCCGAGTCGATCGGCCCGGTGCCAGTCCAGCCAGACACATCAAGGCCGTCGTAATCATCCATGTCATCCCAGTCACCCAGTCCCGCTTCGCCGGACTCGGCTCCCCATGTGTCGGTCCCGGTCACGGGGTCCGCTACCGAAATCACCATGGTCCGCTCTCGGATCTCCCCCCCGAGCCGAGCGGCTTGCGCCGCGCGCTCGCCCCAGTCGTTCTGCTTTGTGAAAGACTCGTTGGCCGCCAACATCGCGAGCATGGCGGTCGCCACGATAATGATGGCGAGCCCGGTCTCCACCAGCGTGAAGCCTCGCCGCCCCCGCACATTGATTCGCTGGGACATCATCCGGATACCAACGAACTCATCTTGAAGATCGGAAGGATGATTGCCATCGCAATGAAACCAACGATCGAACCCATGATGACGATCAGAATCGGCTCGATCATGCTGGTCATGGTCTTGATCGCATCACGCAGGGCACGCTGATAGAACTCCGCGACCTCCTCAAGCACCTCACCAAGTCGCCCAGACTCCTCACCGGCCGCGACCATCTGCACGACCGACCCCGGAAGCAACGGAGATCCATCCAACTCTTCGTGGAGCTTTCGGCCCTCACGAACTGCCGATTGCACCCGCCTCCAAAGGTTTTTGTAGAGCCGGTTGCCAGAGATGTCGCCCGTCACGGCCACGGAATCGAGAACAGGCACGCCCGCGTTGAGCAGTTCGCCCATGGTCTGGAGCGAGCGGCTGACGTACAAGGCTCGGAACATCCGCTTGAAGAGCGGCGCCACGAGTTTGAACCGGTCAAACCACAACTGACCGATAGTGGTCTTCAATGTGGCGAGCAGTCCGATGATGGCAAGTATCACCATTGCCACCAAGAGAATCCAGTTGTTCACCATCCAGTCCGACAGACCCAGAAGCATTTTCGTCGGGCCGGGCAAGACCTCCTCCTTGCCTTCAAAGACGCCCGCGAACCGAGGAAGAACAAATGTCAAGAGGAAGACCGTGACACCGATCGCCATCGTTGCAATCACGCCCGGGTAGATGCTGGCCCCCACGACCATCTTGCGGGTTTCCAATTGCTGGGCGATAAAGGACGCGATGCGATCGAGCATTTTTGCAAACGACCCGGACATCTCTGAAGCCTTGACCATGTTCACATAGAGCGGATTGAAGAGCTTGGGATACCTTGTAATTGCCTCGGAGAAGGACATGCCTGCCTCCACGTCCGCCCGAATCTGGAGGATGATCCGGCGAAACTTGGCATTCTTGACCTGATCGGCGATGCCGTCGAGAGCCATTCGCAGGTTGATGCCCGCTCGAACCATGACGGCCAGTTGCACGGTGAAGTCGAGTACATCCTTCTGACTCGGTCCGCTCCCGGCGTTCAGAACCTCGACCACCCGCTTCCAGTCCACCCGACGCTCAACGATGGGGATGAGTTTGAGAACATGATGTCCCTGCTGCCGAAGCGTCATCGCCGCCACCGAGGCCGTGTCGGCGGCCATTTGACCGGACTCGATGCGGCCGCTGGTGTTGCGGACTTCCCATTGGTACTTCGGCATCGAATTCAATCAAGCGGCGAGCGCCTGCTCCATGGCTGTGGGATGGGATGCTCGCGCCACCGCGTCCTCACGCGAGATCAGCCCGTTGAAGCACAGTTCGGCGATGGAGGCGTCGAGTGTTGTCATGCCGAGGCCGCGGCTGGTCTCGATGACATTGGGAATCTCAAAGGTGCGGCCTTCCCGAATGAGATTGCGAACCGCGGGCGTACACAGCAGAATCTCTACGGCGGGGACCATTCCTGCTTGATCCGCTCTGGAGAAGAGCGTTTGTGAAACGACCGCCTGCAAGGTGTTGCCAAGCATCGATCGAATCTGGTTCTGTTGGTTCGCTGGGTACATATCGATGATCCGCTCGATGGTCTGACTGGCGCTCACCGTATGCAAGGTTGAAAGCACGAGGTGCCCAGTTTCGGCAGCGGTCATCGCGAGCGCGGTCGTATCGAGATCTCGCATTTCGCCGACCAGAATGATGTCCGGATCCTGCCGGAGGGCGTGCTTCAGACCAGAGGCAAAGTGGGGCATGTCATCGCCGAGTTCACGCTGCTCAATGAGGCACTGCCGCGACTCGAAGGTGTATTCGATCGGATCCTCAAGCGTGATGATGTGCTTCCGCTGATGACCATTGATCGCCTGAATAATGGCCGCGAGCGTCGTGGACTTACCAGATCCGGTGTCGCCAGTCACAAGTACCAACCCGCGGGGCAGCATCGCGAATTGCTGCACAACCTGCGGCAAGTGAAGTGTCTCCAGCGGCGGCACCGTGTCACGGATCGCACGCATCGCCATGGCCATGCCGGTTCGTTGCCGATGAACATTGACGCGGTAGCGTCCAAGGCCATCGACGGCGTAGGAGAGATCGAGATCCTTGTGCTCATCGAGACGCCGCCGCTGCGATTCGCTCGCGATTCCGGAGACGAATGTGTCAATGGATTCTGGGGTGAGGACAACCTCACCAAGGCCTTGCATAATCGTATCGACCCGCACCATCGGCACATGCTCCGGCACGAGATGGATGTCGCTGGCACCAATCGCTGCGGCCTGATGAAGAATCGTGTCAAGATGCATGCATGGACTCCGAGCCGTGGCCTCCCACCGTCCATCGGATCTCCGCAGGAACGACCTGAGCATCCACAACGCTTTCGGCTCCATCCGCCTCCGATCTGCGCACCCTGCGCCGCCTGTACGGAAAACGCATCCTCCCCTGCTTCTACCGCGGCGTGGTATGGTTCGCTCATGCCCATCGTCCGACGACTGCCTGCGCTGCTTCTGCTCCTCGCTGGATGCGCCGCGCCTCCACACATCCGAGTGAGCGAAGATGGGGTGTTGACCGAACGCTCGGTCAGTGCCACGGCCGGTACGGCCATGATCCACGTCATCAACCCGAATGATCATCCAATCGAACTGGTTGAGTTCGATTACACCGCGCAGATTCCCGGCCAGGGATCCTGGCGGGGACGACACGCCGGCGGAATGGTGCTCGCGGCCGGGTTTGATCGAATGGCCGAACTCCCGATCGTTCTCCCAGCCTCGGCAGGCCCAGGCAGCCAGGTCCACCTCAGTGGCTCACTGCACTATCTGGACACCAGCACGATCGCCGAGACCTTGGCAGAATGGGGGTATCGGCCCACAACCTCCTTCTCCGGACGGGTGACCATGCAGGCCGCCCCACCCCCCACCGAGTCTCGCTCAAACAGCGGTCCGGAAGCCCGTCACGATTCCTGATCCGCGACAACAGAGAATTCCACTGGACAAGCCCGGCAGCATTTGTAGAATTCGCGCCGACGCATCCTTGACGCTGCTACGAGGTCACCGGCCATGTCCACAACACACCCACTCGGCTCCACCAACGGTCTCGCATCCTGGTTCGAACACCTGCTCGCCCATCTGGATACCGCCTTGCCGCCCATCGACGACGAAGAAAATGAGGGGTACTTTGATGGCACTGCGGAGTACATCGACCGCGACGATGATGAAGAGGATGATGATGCCGACACCTACCTCGATATCGAAGATGAGGAGGATGACGAGGATGAGGACGACCTCGGATAGATCGCGAGCTTCAGACCCCGGTCCCTGAACCCTTCTTGCCAGCAACCCACTTGTCGTCCGGCCGCGAAGCCTCCCTCGCCCGGCCGTGCATCCCCATGGCCGCTGCTTCGACTGCGGTGCACAGCCGCTGAACGGCATCCATCGCAGCAAACCGCTCACGTAACTCGGGCAGTTCTGCCGCCGCCGCGCCGCCGTGACGGAAGAGGCGGCGGTGCGCCTCCTTCATGGCATCGACGTCGGCCTGTTCGAAGCCGTTGCGGAGCATTCCGATCACGTTGACTGCCCGTACTTCCGCCGGATGTCCCTCGACGATCATGAAGGGTGGTACATCTCGGGAGATTCTGGCAAGACCGCCAACAAAGGACAGGCTTCCAATTGTTGCGAAGTGGTGGATGCCTGCACCACCGCCAAGAGAGGCGCCGTCCTCAACCACAACGTGTCCGGCAAGCATGACCTGATTCGCAATCACCGTTCGATCACCGATGTGGCAATCATGGGCCACATGCGAGCCGACCATGAAGAGGTTTCCCGATCCAATAACTGTCTCGCCACCACCATTGTCGGTGCCACGGTGGATTGTGACGTGTTCCCGAATCTCGTTGTCGTCGCCGATGCAGCACGTCGTAGACTCACCACCGTATTTTCGATCCTGTGGATCACCCCCTACCACGCAGCCGGTATGCAGTCGGTTCCGCGCACCAATCCGGGTTCGCTGTGGGACGGTCACATGATTCATCAGCACAGTGCCCGTGCCGATACTCACGTGCGGGCCAATCACGCTGTAGGCGCCGATCTGAACGTCGTCAGCCAGTTCCGCGGTGGAATCGACGATTGCTGTGGAATGAACTCTGGCCATATCAACCTGCGGCCCCGTTGGCCGCGCTCCTCATCCGTGTGCCTGATCGGCATCCACCATCATAAACCTGATTTGCGCTTCCGCTACCTGGCGAGGACCGACATGCGCCTGACACCGAATGGAAGCCGTTCGCGTACTGGCTCGAATCGTCTCGGCCTCAAGAACCAGCTGATCTCCTGGTGTGACTGGGTGCCGCAACTTCACACGGTCCAGGCTGAGGAGAACCGCAATCTTCCCGGTGTGCTCGAGGGTCTGACTCAAGAGCAGCCCGCCAAGCTGCGCCATCGCCTCGACAATCATCACGCCAGGCATGATGGGTGTGCCGGGGTAGTGTCCTGTGAAAAACGGCTCGTTGATCGTCACATTCTTGACACCAACGGCCCGCGTATTGCCATCGATTTCCACCACGCGATCGACCAGAAGCATCGGGTAGCGATGCGGCATGATCTGCTGAATAGCACGAATATCCATCGTGCGGCCTTCAGCCAACCGTTCCTGCCGCTCCCGTTCCTCGACCTGCTCCCGAAGCGCGCGGCACATGCGGCGATTGAGTGCATGGCCCGACTTCCGGGCGACGAAATGACCGCATACGGGTCCGCCGACGAGCATCAGATCACCGATCAGGTCGAGCACCTTGTGTCGAACAGGCTCGTTTTCAAATCGCCACGCATTGTCAATCGGTCCGTCCTCGCCAATCACGAGAACGTCAGACGGAGACAGATGACCACAAAGGCCCTGCTCCTGCAAGGACATCGCCTCCTCGGCGAGGCTGAAGGTTCGCGAAGAAGCGACCTCTGTTCCGTATGCCCCATCACTGAGCGTAAACGCAAATGCCTGTTTCGGAATGCGGTCGGTATGCGACCCGTAATCAAGTTCGTAGAGCACATGGAATTCGTCGCCGCCTGCGGGGAAGGCGGCGAGCATGGCATCGTCCTCCCTCAGAATGATCGGCTCGGTGATATGAAGAAGATGCCGTGGTGACGACTGCGGCTCGACACCGACCTCACGAATCGCTTCCAGAAAAGACGCGGCGCTTCCATCGCCAAGCGGTACCTCGGGTCCATCCAATTGGAGCAGCACATTGTCGATGCCGCAGCCTCGCAAGGCGGACATACAGTGCTCGATGGTCTCGACCACCGCGTCTCCGTTGCTGATGGCCGTTCGACGATCGCGATCAATGGCGTATTCCACCTGCGCAGGAATACGAACCGGGGGGTCGAGGTCGACCCGCTCAAAGACAATGCCGTGGTCGGGCCCCGCTGGAACCATACGCAGCATCGCCTCCCGGCCGTGCATCAGCCCCTGACCCGACACCTCGACCTCGGCTCGAAGCGTCTGCTGAGGATTCGCGATGTCCTCAGTGACTTCGTTCTTCTCGGGCTTGGTGTCCATGACGCTCACAGAGGCTCAATCTGGCCTGTCGCACGCGTCAGGACGATTCCCGACGCGGCATCGAGGCCACCAGATCAGGCAGTCTACGAAGGGCCGCAACCTCTCGCAAAGTCTGCCTCGCCGGACGGGCTGGTGTACCCGCGTAATCCTCTCCAGCTGGCACATCCCGCATCACCCCGCTCGTTGCCGCAATTCTCGCCCCGGCCCCGATCCGCACGTGCTCGGCAATGCCTACTTGAGCCCCCAGAATGGCCCCATCCTCGACCTGGCACGATCCGCCCAGCCCGGCCAAGGCCGCGATGACCACGCCCTTGCCAATCTGTACGTTGTGGGCCACCTGCACCAGATTGTCGATCTTGGTTCCATCGCCGATGCGGGTCGGGCCAAACTTCCCCCGATCGACGCAGGAGTTCGCCCCGATTTCAACATCGGATCCAATCTCAACCGTACCGAGATGAGGAACTCGCCGCGGCATGCCGGTGCGAGGATCCGACCGGACGCCAAAGCCCTCGGACCCGACGACGGCCCCCTGATGAAGCACCGAACGCTCACCAAGATCGCAGCCGGCGGCCAAGACCGCGTTGGCACCCATGGTGGCCCCTTCGCCTACCGTGGCGCCTCGTTCCACCACAACGCCAGCGTGCAGTACCGCCCCGACACCGATTTCTGCACCTTCCTCAACGATGGCGCCCGCAGCAATATGTACGCCCTCGCCGATGAC
>CAYYGU010000058.1:0-9732 GCA_964471525.1 uncultured Isosphaeraceae bacterium | reverse complement strand
GCGGGGGAGCGGAATCCTGCGCTTCTTCTCCCCCGCTTGCGGGGGAGATGTCGCGCAGCGACAGAGGGGGTGCCGCTTGTATGTGCCGCTGAGCACACCCCCTCACCCGGCTTCGCCGGGAGCTCCCCCGCAAGCGGGCGAGCGGACTCGCGACCTAGGACACGACCGCGTTCAGCACCACCCCCGCCGCCACCACCACATTCAGCGACGGCACACCGTCGGCCATCGGAATCTCGACGATGTCGTCGGCGGCCTCAAGCACGGCGCGGTCGAGCCCGCGGCCCTCGGCACCGACGATCACGAGGGTCCGCCCGCTGAATGCATGTTCGCCAAGGCACACGCCCCCCTGTCCAGATTCCACCGCAACGATCCGAAACCCGTGATCAGCCCGCAGCAGGCCCGCCGCGGCCGGAAGATGTTCGCACACCGCCCACGGCACACGCAAGACATGGCCCATCGAGACGCGGATTGCTTTGCGATAGAGCGGATCGCAGCAGCCGTCGGCGAGCAGCATCTGATCGACGCCGAAGGCCGCGGCGGTCCGAAAGAGGCCGCCCATATTGTCGGAGTTGTTGATGCCTTCTCCTGCGAGGATCAACGACGGTCCGTCACTCGGAATCCGCTCAAGAAGGCGATCAAGAACCATATCCTGCTCGCTCGGCCGCCAGCCGGCAGCCAGCACGCCGCGGTGGATATGAAAGCCCGCGATCCGCTCCATGACCGCCACGTCGGCCACGAATACACCCACTTCCGCAGGCAGCGACTTCATGGCGTCAGCCAGCCGCTCGTACTTGGCTGGCGAAAGCAACACCTTGTGAAGCCGCTCGGGTGTTCGCAGCAGCCGCCGAACGACCAGTTCCGACTCCGCCATGAAGATGCCTTGACGACCTCGCAAGTCGCGGTCACGCACATCCCGGAAGACCTCAACCTGCGGATCGTCCAGATCGGTGATCGGAATCGGTTCGCTCACTTGGCAGGTGGCGTGGTTGCCCCGTGCAGCACCTGGGACAATTGCTTCTGCGCCCGCTCGTACCGAGCCACGGCAGCATTGAGGTTGTCACGAACCAGCGTGAAGTCCCTTGCATCCGTCGACAACTCGTCTCCGCGAACCGTCACAAGCCGATCCATACTCTCGGCAGCCGATTTCAGATCGGCAGCGCCGAAGACGAAGTTGCGTGATGCCTCGTAGAGCAACTCATTGGTAACCTCCGACTTGCTCGGCTGGTAGAGCAAACGCCACGGAGCGTTCCGTGCCTCTTGCATGAGAAGCAGGAGTTGCTGCGAGGCGAGATCGAGGTCCGCGAGCATTCCGCCGATGTCCTCGCTCCAGAGCGGGGCGTTGGCGCGAAGTTCGGCAATCACCACCTCGGCATCCGCCGCCGCAACGGACACGCTGTCCACGATGGACTGGAACTTCTCCATGTTGTCAACAACGAACCCGCGGACGTCCCGCACGATCTGGGCAAGATTGTCGCTCTGATCAAGAACGGTGCTGATCTCGTCCGACCAGCCGGGCTTCCCGTCCGCTCCCATCCAGTCGGACTTCACTCTCGTTACAAGCGTCTTGATGTCGTTGCCGCCCGTCTCGCCAAGCACCCATTCGATGACATAGCCGTTGTCACCCATTTTCTGGAAGACATGACCAAGCGTCTCGGTCCCGGCTGCGATTGAACTCGCTTCCTCGCCGCCGAGAATCCACTCGAGGACGTACCCCTCCTGCTGAAGTTGTCGCGTGATTGCCTCGACATGACCGATCGCACTGACAAGTTCAGCGCCCACTTCTGGACCGAGCAGTGACCCAAGCATGCCGCCCGACGGCGTACCCTCAAGTTGATCGCCCGCCGCAAGCCGGGTTCCAGGCTGCCCCTGATCGAGCGGCGTGCGGTGGGATGCGTCCCACCCAACCGAAGACACCAGAATGTAGGAGTCACCACTGATCAGCCCGCTCTGAATCGATGCGGTCGCGTTGGAATACAGTTCCACTTCGCTCGGCAGCGAGAACCCAACTTCAATGGACCGCTCCGGATCCTGCCCCGACTTCAATCCAACCGACTCAACCTCCCCCATCGAGAGTCCGCCAACACGAACGACGCTCCCTGGCTTGAGAAAACCAACGCCATCGTGGACCGTGAAACTCACGCGATACCGTGTCATCGCCGGTCCGGTCATCGCGCCCCACAAGTCGCCGAGAATGAAGATAACCGCCACGCCCACTGCGATCGACGCGAGCACAAAGAGCCCCGCCTTGACGTTGTTCTCGCTGTTCCGTGCGCTCATGTCAGGACTTCCCTTTCTCTGTGGACTCGCCCTTGAAGAGACCTCGCCAGAATCCTACCGACCCGGCATCCCGGGTCCCACGAGTGGACTGTACTGACCGGCCGCCTGTCAGTTTGCTGTTGTCGATTCCGAGCAAATCGGCTGCATACGAGTTGTCGGCTCCGTGGGCGTGTTCGGTCATCGGTCCCTCGGGGGCACCCCGAAGAAACTGCCGGATCAACTGCTGCTGCTCGTTCAATTCGCCAAGGCGATCTTCAGACCAGTCCCGCAAGACCTCGAATTCGGCCCGAGGTGCATTCATGAGAACTCGCCCATGATGCAACATCACCATCCGATCGGCGATTGTGAAGGCCGAATCCATCTCATGGGTCACCACAACGCTGGCCACGCCGAGCCGCTTGGTGAGATCGACCATCAATTGATCGATCGAAGCCGACGTCACCGGATCGAGGCCAGCACTGGGCTCATCGTAGAAGAGAATCTCCGGATCCAGCGCCAACGCCCGAGCGAGTCCGGCCCGCTTCTTCATGCCGCCGCTGATCTGCGCGGGATACTTCTCGGCCGCCTCACGAAGATCCACCAGTTCCAACTTGATTTTGACCATCATGTCGATGATCGACACGTCGAGATCGGTGTGCTCTTCAAGGATGAGGGCCACGTTCTCGGCCACCGTCATCGAATTGAAGAGCGCGCCGGACTGAAACAGAATGCCGAACCGCTTGCGAACATCGTTGAGTTCATCCACCCCCAGGGCCGCCAGATCCTTGCCCAGTACTTGCACATGCCCTTCTTCTGGTATCAGGGATCCGATCATGATCCTGAGCGTCGTGGACTTCCCGCAGCCCGAACCGCCCATGATGACCACCGTTTCGCCGCGTCGCACTTCGATGTTGATGCCATCGAGAACGGTTTGATCGCCAAACCGTTTGACGACATCCTTCAGTTCGATCACGACGTCTGATTCGCTCACTCGGTGTCGCTCCCCGGCGGCCAGACAAGACGCCCGCCCTGCGGCGGCATGATGTCAAACCGGTCAAAGGCGGTCACCCAACCCCGCTCGGGATCGCTGAGCAAGAATCTCGCACGCATCGGTACCGCGCCGCCTTCGAACATGGCCTCATACCGTACCCAGATCCACCAACCAGCGGCTGTGTCGTCGCCTTCGGGCGATGCCTCGGCCTCTGGCTGCGGGGACGGGCGGGTCGAGCGGATGATGCCGAGTTGCGTGGTCAGACTCGTGAGGAAGTCACCTGCCAGCTCGTGAGACTCGCTGCTTGCGGTGCCTTCAAGAAACGCCGTCGTCTCTCCGCGTTGACCGGCTGCAATCACCGCAGCAGGCCCCTCAAGCAGGGGCGTGCGAACAGTGTTGCTCCACCAGAAGGCTGCGACGGTCGTGATTGGCGTCACGATCGCGGCGAGCACGATGGCGACGATTGCCAGCCGACGGCCACGTCGCCCATTTTTCGCAACATCCCGAAGCGCCAAGAGTCCGACCGGAATTGCTGCGGCCGTCACGAACGGACACAACCCGATCGCCAACACGATGGCGACCACCGACCACGCGCTCAGGCGTCCGCGGCTACCACTCACGGCGATGGCTCCACAGCACCTGCTGGAAGTGAGACATCTCCGTCGGGACCATCGATGACGATGGAGCGAAGCACGGCCCGCGGATGAATCGACCCGGCAGCGGGCTGCAAATCGTACTGGGCAGATCCGTCATACTGCCCATCGCCAAGCACAACCACCAGCCACGCGGACCAGGATGGCTGCCACATATTACTTCCGGGTACGGGTTGCATCGACACAATGCCAACACGCTTCACATCACCAATCGCGGCGATGGACGTGCCGAAGGATCTCACCTCGGCTTCGCTTGGTCGCGGGGCCGTGGGTGACCAGCGTGCAAGCGCCTCCTGCGGACGGCCCTCGGCGGCTTCACGAAGGAAGTCGACCGTCGAGGCGGATGCGGTGTCATGAATGGCTCGCTCGCCCCACTCTGCCACCGTAGCCCACGCCCACCAGCCGGCGACGGACATGATGACGCCCCCCCACATCGCAACGCGGGCTGCCGTCCGACCTCGCAACTGGCCGCCGGACGCGTTGACCCGACGAATCGCCGCCAAGCCCAACACCGTTCCAATGAGGTTCAGCGGCACGCACATCGGCAAGACGGCAAGGACCAACGCGATCACGGCCATCGCCGACGTCTTGCGTGAGGCCGGGATGGGCATCAATGCCTCGGATTCTGTGGGTGGGTCGATCATCGCTGAAAGTGAATGGTACGTACCATCGCCGCATGGCGACGCTTGCTGGCAAACGCATTGTGGTGATGGGACTGGGCGGCTTCGGCGGAGGGATCGGATGCGTCTGCTGGCTGCTCGAGCAAGGCGCCCACGTCACGATCACCGACCTGCGAGATGAGCAGGCACTGCAAGCCTCCCTGAGTCGAGTCGCACACCACCGATGCCGCCTGAAGTTGGGCGGCCACACCGCTGAAGACTTCACCAATGCCGACCTGATCGTCGTGAATCCCGCAGTCCCACAGCCCTGGACCAATCCATACCTCCAACTCGCCCGGGACGCCGGCGTGCCGCAATGCACCGAAATCACCCTGCTCACCGAACGGATCGATCGGCGACGCTGCATCGGAATCACCGGAACTGCAGGAAAGTCGACAACCGCCGCGATGACGCATCACCTTCTGGTCGCCGCGGGACACGACGCGGTTCTCGGTGGAAATATCGGTGGAAGCCTGCTGCCGAAGCTCCAAGACATCGAACCGAAGACATGGGTGGTATTGGAACTCTCCAGCGCCCAACTCCACTGGCTCGCGCAGAGCGACGGCTGGTCCCCCGCCATCGCGGGCATCACCACCATGGCGCCGAACCATCTGGACTGGCATGGCGATCTCGACCACTATTACGCGTGCAAGGAATCGATTGGAGCGAACCAATCCTCAGGTGAGGTGCTGATTCGCGGCGAGAAGTGCACGCCACTCCCCGACGCCACGCAACTGCGAGTGCCGGGCGAACACAACCGCGCCAACGCGGCCATGGCGTATGCGCTGGCATCCGCGGCAGCCGAGGTGTCGCAGGCAGACCTGGCGTCCTTCAGGGGGCTCCCCCACCGACTCGCGACCGTTGGCACTGACTCGCCGCCACGCTTCTACGACGATTCCAAATCCACCACGCCAGAAGCGACCATCCTTGCAGTGCAGTCCTTTGCGGATCCGACAAAAGTCCATCTGATCGCCGGTGGGTATGACAAGGGCGTGTCGCTCGCTCCGATCGCCGAATTGGGAACCACGCTCGCCGGCCTGTACACCATCGGCGCCACCGGCGGCATGCTCGCTCAGGCGGCCGGTCACGCCAGTTTCCCATGCGGCACGCTCAATCGCGCCGTGGCAACCGCGATTGCCCGGATGCGAGATGGCGATGTGCTGCTGCTCAGCCCGGGCTGCGCTTCATGGGATCAGTTCTCCGACTACCGCGCTCGAGGCGAAGCCTTTGCCGAACTTGTCTCGCAGGCGGAGTCGGGTGTCGCCACCGGGATGTGACTGCCTATGTGGTCTCGACCGCGCCAACGAGGTCACGAATGGAGTCGCATCCTTGCTGGCGGACCCACTTTCGGAGCCCCTTGAAGATCTTCCGGGGCCGGCGAGGATCGACAAAGAGCGCGGTCCCAATACCAACACCCGTCGCGCCGGCGAGGATGAACTCGGCAGCGTCCTGCCACCGCATCACGCCGCCGAGACCGATGATCGGGACTCCCGCAGGCGAGGCGACTTCTCGGTACACATCGGCGACCATCCGCACCGCAAGCGGATGAATGGCCGGCCCGCTCGTGCCGCCAGAGAAACGGCCGAGTCGGGAACGCCTGGTCTTGAGGTCGATCGACATGCCGGGAATGGTGTTGATGAGCGTCAGCGCATCGGCCCCCGACTCAACCGCAACCTCGGCCGCCTTCGAGGGATGCCCGAAGTCCAGCGGAAGTTTGACAATCATCGCCGTGTTCTTCAGCACGCTGCGAATGTCCACAAGCAGATCGTGCAGTCGCTCGGGAGACTCGGCGAAGGCGCGACCGTCCTCGGTGTTGGGGCACGACACGTTGACCTCGACGGCCTTGAGGAAGGTCATGGCCTGCATCGCCGCGGCGACCTGTTCGTACTCGTTGATGGTCTCACCAGCGATCGAACCGATGGCGGGAATGGGAAGCTCCCGAACCTCCATCGCCACGCTCGTCACAAACGCATCGAGTCCGACGTTGGCGAGCCCCACGGCGTTGAGCATTCCAACAGGCAGGTCCGTCACCCGCATCGCCGGATTGCCCTCCCGCGGCTCAAGCGTAATGGACTTGCACGTCACGGCCCCGAGTCCACGCAGCCGATCGACCGACGCGAGTTCCGGGCCGTACCCGGCGGTGCCGGAGGCTGCGATCAGCGGCGAGCCGAGCTGAAGTCCGGCGAGATCGATGGACAGGTCGAGCATGGGAGGCACAGCGTACACGCCGCGGCCGCTACCCTGCCCGGCATGAACACCATCGATGAGCGTGTTGTCCAGTTCGAAAACATGGCGGCCGCCGACCCGACCAACGAGATGGCCCACTTCAGCCTTGGTTCGGCCTATCTGCAGGCCGGGCGGCCAGCGGAGGCCGCCGCCGCCTTCGAGCGGTGCCTCGAACTCAACCGGGAAATGAGCAAGGCCTACCAACTGTGCGGCGAAGCCATGCTCGCTGTCGGCTGGGAGGACAAAGCCGTCGCCCACCTCAACCGCGGCTACGAAGTGGCCGCCGCCAAGGGCGATCGGATGCCGCAGACGGCAATCGGTGAATTGCTCACGAGCATCGGTCGGCCAATTCCCGAAATCAGCAGCGAAGTCGCCGAAGCCGCCGCCGCCGTTGCGGCGAGCGGCTCATTCGTCTGTCAGCGAACCGGGACACCCGGAACCGAACTGGACACGGCGCCCTTCAAAGGCCCCGTCGGCGAGTGGATCGCCGCCAATATCAGCGCCGAAACCTGGGACCAGTGGATCCACCAAGGCACCAAAGTCATCAATGAAATGCGGCTGGACCTCTCGCGGCCGGAGGACTCGGCCATGTACGACGAGCACATGTACGAATTCCTCGGTGTGCCGGAAGAGGTCCGGGATACGCCCTGACCGGACGGTTTCCCCCGAAAAAGACACACGCTCATCGCGCCCCGAGCGGAACGCGATGAGCCTGTGATGATCCGATGAGTTGAAGTGCTCAGTCGGTCCAGTTGCCAAGCAGCGTGAGCATGTCGTCGACGCCAACCACACCGTCGCCGTTGAGGTCGGCGGTGTCGGACTGCTCACCGAAGACGCCGATGAGCGCGAGCAGGTCATCGATACCGACGGTGCCGTCGCCATCGAGATCGCCGGGCGTCGCTTCGGTGTCGCGGATTTGACGCCACTCGTCGCCGCCATGCTCGTTGATGTCGAAGTTTGTGCGGTTGCGGCTCATCACTGTGTTGGCCGCGAACTGCTCGCCACCGAATGGGTGATCATCAACGAGCGCCCACTGACCACCGGGGGCCGCGCGGTAGAGGGCCATGCCCTGCTCGCCAAAGGCCATCAGATCGCCCTCGTCGTTGAACTGGATGCTGCTCACCGGGCCGGTGGTCCAAATCTGGCCCACGGTGATCAGCGCATCGTCGCCGATCTTGTACAGATGGACGAGGCCATCTGAATCCAGAACTGCCACCGTCGGCCAAGGCGGGATGGTCGAGGCGGCAAGCCCGGCAACCGTGGCGTTCTGTGGAAACTCCTGCGGCAGTGACACCATGGCCGGGGTTCCGTCGAGACGCTGCGGCATTCGAACGAGGTCGCGGGAGGCCGAACCGGCGAGCCACAACGCGTCGTTCAGATCGTCCATCGCCAGATACTGCATGCCGGTTGGAACCTGAAGTGTGATCGGCTGCGGCGCGTTCTCGGTGCTCTGGACGTGCGGATGCAGCCGACTGAGAAGCCCATCGCCAAGCACGATCAGGGCATGATCCCGAGCAAAGGCCAACGCGTTTGCCGCGTGCGGCAGGTCCATGGCAGTCACATCATGGTTGCTGATTCGCACGTTGAAGATCTTGCCTTCGGCAGAGGCATCGAGGAACCACAGCGTGGAATTCAAAGGTCCGATCGTGAATTGGCCGGGCGACAGGTTGCTCGGAACCGGAATCGGTCCCGGACGGACCATCCAATCTTCCCAGTCTCCGGGCCAAACAATTGTCCAGCCGTGCTCGCTGGAATCCCACGAGTAGCCGGAACGGGGCCGAACGTGGATCACCTTGTCAATCATCCGGTACTTGTCACCCGAAGTCCGCATGATGCGGCTTCCGGTGCGGTCACCCAAGAGCCATGCGGTCCAGGTTGAACTGCCTTTCACGAAGTTGACCGCCTCCACATCGTATGACTCGGCGCCGAAGTTGGACTGGGTTGAGGAATTCCTGTTGTCATCGGGGTCCATGTACTCGATCTCTCTGGTCGAGCCGCTGCGGTAGCCGCGAGTGAAAGACACGCAATGTCCGCCGGTCCGATCAAGCACCTTGCGACCCCAGACATCGTCGCCGATGTCCTCGTAGATGCCGTAGACCATCGAGGTGATCGCGCCGTTGACGTCGTTGTCCACGATGCTGCGGAGCGTCGGGCCGGTCGTGTTGGTCGCCATATTCTCGGTGACGGTGAAGACGCCCGGCACGCGAGCGTTCAGGAAGTACACCATGGCGTCATACGCATCATCGTGGCTGGTTCCACTGGTTCCAGACGTTCCGGCGAGACTGGCCATGTTGGCGATGTAGGTTGTGATCAGTTCGTAGTCCTCCTCGGCCTCCCAATCGGCTGAGCCGGGTCCGGCATCGGGGTATCCGTGGGTACCGATGTAGCCAAGCAGGTTGGTCAGCGAGGTCGGCACGCAGTACATGCCGCCCGGGTCGCCACTGCTGTCAGCGTCCAAACCGTCCCGAACCTGATCGAAGTCGGGCATGTGCTCGAGTTCGAACTCATACGAACTGCTGGAGGAGTAGGTGCTGGTCACGACATCGGCGGCCGAGAGGCCAGCGAGCACTGCCGTTGCAAGAAGGAACGCGGTGGTGCATGTCTTGGGGGTCATGGTGCTTTTTCCTGTGTCTGGTGGGTTCTCGAGGAGGGCGGAACACCCCAAGTACGCGCCAGCAGGCCGAACCTGTCATCGATCGAAGAAAAAGTGACCAGAATTCCAGCGGGTCCTGCCTAGAGCCCCTCTAGCGGATCCGGCGGCAGTAGACGCCCCATTCCACCAGCAGCACCGCCAAGGCCGCAGCGATCGCCCAGGGCCAGAGGGGAATCGGGCGGTGGCTGGCATCGTTGGTTTCGATCTGCTCGCCGCCAATGGCAAGGGCACTCGGAAGCGTGAGGTTGCCTTCGGACTCGGCTGGGAGGCGAACCGAGACAAGCCGGCGTCCAG
>CAYYGU010000057.1:4346-9766 GCA_964471525.1 uncultured Isosphaeraceae bacterium | reverse complement strand
TCATGGGCGCTCGTGCCTTCGGTCACGCCGTCGATGAGGACGCCGGGCTCGTCGGCGGTGCTGTAGGAGGGCATGATGCCGAGGCGGACCTTGCTGCCGGTGTCCCGCGCAGCGGTGCCGGCAGTTGCGGTGGCGAAGGTGAACGGATCCTGTTTGTGTGTGGCTTCGTCGAGGATGTCCTCGCACAGATCGATGATCTTGAGCGTTCCTTCGGGGTTGACTCGCCAGCCGACATCTTCAGGTGTGTGGTAGTGATCGTGGATGCCGGTGAAGAAGAACAACACTGGGATGTCCTGTCGGTAGAAGTTGGAATGGTCCGAAGGGCCAAGCCCGCTCGGAGTCGTCGAGACCGTCAACCCGGTTGGTTCGACCAGCCGAGGCAGCATCTCATCGAATTCCTCGGCCGTGCCAGTGCCGGTGAGCGCCACCGTGTCGCCGCGTATCCGTCCCATCATGTCGAGGTTGAGCATGAGGTTGGTCTTGTCCAGATCGATGTTCGGGTTGTTGACGAAGTGACGCGATCCGTGAAGCCCGGCCTCTTCGCCGCTGAAGGTGATGAACAGCACCGACCGGCGGGGACGATCATCGGTGGCGGCCGCTTCGGCGAGGCGGTCGGCAAGGAGGAGGATGGTGCCGACGCCCGAGGCGTTGTCGTCGGCCCCCGGATGCACCCGGTCGTCCCCTGGTGTCCGCGATCCCGTATACCCGTGTCCGATGTGGTCGTAGTGGCCGCCGACGACAACCCACTCGTCTGCGAGGTTGCCCGTTCCCGGAAGAAGACCAGCGATGTTCTGCGTATTGAAACTGGGCTCGGTGACGTCGGTCTCGATGGTGATCATCGCATCGCCATCGAAGTGACGAACGCCGGTGATGCCCTCGTTGGCGTCCTCTTGAAGATCCTTCAGCGACGCCGTGCCGTTCGACGCGTGGGCGAGCAGTTGGTTGGCTGCTTCCTGCGAGAGATGCAGGGCGGGGATGTCCATGTCGGGGCGGAAGCCGGCGGTTGTGGCGACGGTTTCGATACCGTCTCGCCCATCCGCGGCGTCAACAGGGTTGACCAGCAGAATCGCTGCGGCGCCGCGGTCGAGCAGGGCGGTGAACTTGTCTTGAATACCGCTGTGCGGGGAGAAGTCGCCCTCAGACCATTGGCTCTGTCCCGCCTCATCCAGCGGCTCATAGCGGAGGAGCAGCACCGCGCGGCCACTGAGGTCATCGCCCTCGGCGAAGGATGTGTAGCCCTCGGGACCGGCATCGATTCCATACCCGGCGAAACTCAGGGGAAGGCTTGCCGCGGCGGTGCCGCAGTTTGCCAGGACGCCGAAGTCCTCGCCGCGAAGGAGCGATTGTTGACTCGTGGCAAGGGTGGCAGTGTTCACTTCTGGAGGGGCATGTCCGAGGGTGAACTCGAAGGGCTGTCGCCACCCGCCGTCGAATGCTGGTTCGAGCCCGGCCCGGTTGAAAAACCACGAGATGTACTGTGCTGCGAGTTCGTCGCCGGGGGTTCCGGGCTGGCGGCCACCCATCCACGGGTTGCTCAGCGTCTGAACATGCTGATACCAGAGCGTGGCATCGGGGTGGAGTCCGTCGAGGTAGGCCGCGAGGTTGAAGTCCGATTCGTCCCACTCCGGCTCAAAGCCGAAGATGCCCTGCTCGTTGGGAATCACGATGCCGCCGCCGACATCATCCGCACCGAACATCCTGGGTGTCATGGCGAGCGTCAGAACAAGACAGAGGGTGCAGCGCATCGGGATCTCCTGTGAGGTGGAAGCAGGCAATGGTAGAGAACGCGGCCGTTCAGCGGGTCAGGAGGATCAATCCCCAGCAGACCGCTGCGGCGGCGATTCCAGCAAGCAGATCATCGACCAGCACGCCCCACCCGCCAGGGAGTCGCTGGCTTTGCTCGATCGGCGGTGGTTTGGCGATGTCGAACGCCCGGAAGAGCGTGAAGCCAAGGGCTGCGAGCGCGACCGACCACCATGGACTCTGCCCCTCAAGCGGAGGCCACGGCAGCAGCAGCAGGCAGAGTGACATGCCCGCGATCTCGTCGCAGACCACTTGTGAGGGGTCGGGACCTCCGAAGTGCCGTCCATACCACGGTGCGAGCAGCAGGCTGACCAAGATGCCCGCCACCAAAAGACCGGCCATCGTGATCGCCAGGCCTTCGCCGCCGAGGGTTCCCAGCACCGCTGCAATCACCGCCGGTGGCAGCGACCCCCACGTCCCGGGGGCGGGCCGCAGCAGACCCAATCCGCCGGCGGTCACGAGCAGCAGCCGGCTCATGGCGTCGGTTTGGACTGCTGCATGAGGGCGGGCAGCGTGGCGAGATAGGGAAGGCCAGACCACACGGTGACGGCGACGGTCGCCCACATCAGGATCTGGATCGTCCAGGCCGACCAGACATGCGCGGCGGGAGGGGCGAGCGCCAGAAGCACCATCACGATGGGGATGGCGATCGATTGGAACATCATCTTGGCCTTGCCGCTCCACTTGGCCCCAAAGGCCAGTCCGCTCGATTCGGCCACGCCGCGAATGCTGGTGACGAAGATCTCGCGGGCAAACATGATGACGACCATCCACGGGGCCAGTCCGGAAGCCATGGTCAGCAGCCGTCCTTCTTCGGCCCATTCCGGGACCAAGAATCGTGGTCCAGCGAGACAGACCATGGCCCCGAGTACCAGCAATTTGTCACAGAATGGGTCCATGACGCGTCCAAATGCGGTGACGACTTGCCATTTGCGGGCGAGATATCCATCGAGGTAATCGGTGGCCGCCGCGACGACGAAGAGCCCGGTCGCCACCCACAGCCAGACCACGCCCTCATCGGGGTAGCGGTACAGGCTGATTGCGACGAAGAACATGACAGCCATCACGCCACGAGCCATCGTCAGCAGATTCGGGATGTGCCGGTAGGAGGGCATCGAGTGTGCGGGGATCCTACCCCGATCCGCCAGATTGCACGTCCGCTCAACATGAGATGTCCCCCCGACAGCGGTTGCCGCAGTCCGCCCCCGAACTTACCCTACCCCGTCTTCCGCCAAAGGCCGCTTATGGCCCTCCAGCGGGTGGACACAGGCGGACCCCTCGCCGCAACAGAAGGCCACGGATGGGCGCCATCCCCCCGTATATCGCAACCGCCGTCGCAGCCTTGGGCCTGCTGACCGTGCTCGCTGCGCGGCAGCGATCGGCGCGACTCGGCGGTGGCGTGCTTGGTCTTGCCGGGCTGGCATGGCTGTGGATTCTTGCCGGTGCGGTTCCGGGAGGCGTCGAAGATGTGGCAGCCGAAGTCTTTGTGCTGATCTTCTCGCTGATCGCGGTGGCCGCTGCGGTTCAGATGATTGTGCAGCAGCGGCCGGTCTACTCGGCCCTCTTCTTCGTACTCGTGGTGTTGAGCGTGTGCGGCCTGCTGATCATGCTTGAGGCCTTCTTCGTGGCGTTCGCGCTGGTCATTGTGTACGCGGGGGCCATCCTGATTACGTACATGTTCGTGCTCATGCTCGCGCAGCAGGCATCCGATACCGAGCATGAGGGTGAGATTCCCTCCTACGACCGCGTCCCTCGCGATCCTGTGTCTGCGGTTGTGGTGGCGGCGATCTTCATGGGGGTGGTGGTTGCAGCGACGTTCACCGGACTCTCCGATCTGGCGCCTGCTGCTGGGGCCACAGACCGACTGAACGCCGATGTCACGCTGCTGAGATCTCTGCCGAGACAGGTGCGACGCGAAGTCGATCCCGAGGGCATGAGTGGCACCTGGCCGGAATCGCTCGATGAAGTCGTTGTGGCCCATGACGGCGAGATCATGTTCGAGGGTGAGGGTGGCGAGCGGATTGCACTGACGCCGCCTGGCAACACCTCGCATGTGAGTTGGAGCCTTGTTGCCACATTCCCGGCCAGCCTTGAACTTGCGGGCGTCATTCTTCTGATGGCGATGTTCGGCGCCGTGGTGCTTGCTCGCCGCGAGGTGCATCACGCCGAGGAAGAGTTGGCCGTCGCGAACGACCACGCCGCGTACAGCGAGTCGAAGGAGGACTCGCCGTGATCGTGCTTGGTTCTGAGGCATTCGAAGCGGTCTCGCTGGCACACATGGTGTTGTTGGCAGGGGTGCTGATGGCAATCGGCATGGCGGGATTCCTATCTCGGCGCAATCTCATTGTGATGTTCCTGTGTACGGAATTGATGTTCCAAGCGGCGGTCGTCGCGATGGTGGCCTTCGGCAGGTGGTACTGGGACTTTTCCGGGCAGGTCTTCGTGATTTTCATCTTGACCGTTGCAGCCGCCGAAGCGGCGATGGCGCTCGCCCTGGTCGTCCTGCTCTATCGACGCCGCTCGACGCTTGATGCCGAGTCGTGGACGGAGCTTCGGGAATGAGCCCGATGCCGCTTCACGTCCCGCTCATGTCGCCAGGTGCGCCAGCCGTGCCGATGTCCGAGGTCGTGATGGCCTCCGACCTTTCGTGGGCCGGACTCATTCTGCTGCTTCCGCTGCTTTCACTTGTGCTGTGCGGGCTGTGCGCCGCCTTTCGCGTCAAGACCAAGTTGCCTGCGGTCATTACGACCGTGTGCCTTGCAGCCTCGTTCGTCACGTCGGTCTTCCTCTATCTGAACTACACGCCACCCGGTGATGTCGTTCCGCTGTTGGACTGGATCAATCTGAGCTGGGGAAGCGGGCAGTTCGAGTCGTTCTCGGCGAACTTCTCGCTCTACATCGATTCGCTCTCGCTGCTCTGGATCATGTTCGTGACGGGCCTCGGCACGCTCATCACCTTCTACGCCAGCGAGTACATGGAGCCAGATCTTGGTAAGGGCTACAGCCGTTTCTTCGCTGGCGTAAGCGTCTTCCTCTTTGCGATGTCGGCGCTGGTGCTTTCGGACAACCTGCTGATGCTCTACCTCGGCTGGGAGGGTGTCGGCTTCGCCTCATACTGGCTGATCGGCTACTACTACCAGCGGCCCGCTGCGGTGGCTGCTGCGAAGAAGGCATTCATCGTCAATCGGATCGGTGATCTTGGTTTGGCGCTCGCTGTCTACCTCATCTGGACCACGTTCGGGACGGTGCAGTGCGACGAACTGATGACGGTGCTGCACGACGGCAGTTGGAAGCAGACCTTCGACACATGGACGACGTCCGCGATTCCATTCCTTCTGATGCTTGCGGCCTTCGGCAAGTCGGCTCAGTTGCCGCTCTATGTGTGGCTGCCCGATGCAATGGAAGGCCCGACGCCGGTTTCGGCGCTGATTCATGCGGCGACGATGGTGACGGCGGGCATCTATCTCGTGGCTCGGACCTACCCGCTGTTCATGCTCGAACCCGTGTCGCTTCACGTTGTGGCGTGGGTGGGTGGTCTGACCGCGCTGCTCGCCGCGACGATCGGCATGGCCCAGTACGACATCAAACGCATCATGGCCTACTCGACCGTGTCGCAA
>CAYYGU010000057.1:0-4246 GCA_964471525.1 uncultured Isosphaeraceae bacterium | reverse complement strand
GCCTTTGTGACGCAAGGCCCGGGCTTTGAGATTCTGGGTTGGATGGCGATATTCACCGCCGGACTGACCGCCTACTACACCTTCCGCGTGTGGTTCCGCGTGTGCGCCGGGCCCGTGAAGTACGAACCGGGTGACGAAGCGCATGGCGATGATCATGGCGGTGACTTCCATCCCCACGCGCCACGATTCGCCATCAACTCGGTTCTCATCATCATCGCCATCGGATCGCTCGTGGCAGCGGTCCCGTACTTCATGAGCAATCAGGCCGATGCCAACCTCGCCGGTGGTTGGGTGGCCGACATGGTGCACGACTCAACGGCGCGTGATGGACTGCCAGGGGTCGATGCGGCCGCCAATCACGGCCACGCAGCGGACGGAGACCACCATCATCCAACACTGCTCGGCATGGACCCGCACGCCGCCATGTACTGGATCTCCGGCACGGTGGGCATGATTGGCCTGTTCTTCGCCGCGTGGCTGCACCTCTGGCGGCGGTCAGACGCCGACACGCTTCGAACATGGCTGCGAAGCCACGCCCTGATTGCGTGGCTGCCGCGTGCGATGGAGCGGAAGTGGTATGTCGATGAGATCTATCACGCCCTGATTCGGGCGCCGCTGTGGATTCTCGGTCACATCTGCTATGCCTTCGATCGCTTCATTATTGATGCGGTCTTCGTTGATGGCATCGCCCGCATTCCGCGAGGAATGGCGAGGTGGCTGCAACCGCTGCAGAGTGGTGCCGTGCAGTCGCACGCGGTCGTGATGGCTGGCGGTGTCGGCATCATCATTCTGCTGATGGCTCTGTTCATGCAGTTCGGCTGGCTGGGAGGAACGCTCTGATGCTTGGCGTCCTGCTGATGCTGGTTCCACTGGTGGCTGCGGTCATCATCATGGTGGCGCCCGCTCGCGCAGCGCGTGGTGTGGCGCTCATCGGTACGCTCACTGGGCTGGGCGTGGCGATCCTCGCTGCCATCGACTTCAACGGGTGGGGGAGTGGCGGCTGGGGTCTTGAGTTCGAGCGTGACCTGTTGCCTTCGCTTGGCATTTCGCTCACCCTCGGTGCCGACTCGGTGTCGATGCTGCTCATTCTCTTGACGGCCCTCCTCATGCCGCTTGCGGTGCTTGGATCGTGGACGGCGGTGACCGAGCGGCTCAGGGAGTATTACGCGTGGCTGCTCGTGCTCTCGACGGCCATGATCGGTGTCTTTTTGGCACGTGATCTGCTTGTGTTCTACATCTGCTTTGAGTTCACACTTGTGCCGATGTTCTTCCTGATTGCCATCTACGGCAGCACGAACCGTGCATGGGCGAGCGTGAAGTTCTTCATCTATACATTCCTCGGTTCGCTCTTTGCGCTGGCGGGATTTCTCTATGTCGCGTGGTCCAATGCGGAGCACGCGGGGAGTTGGTCCTTTGCCATCCCAGACCTCGTCCAGTTTGCCTCCACAGGAATGACCAGCACCGAGCAGGCGTGGGTGCTGCTGGCGCTCATGGCCGGGTTCGCGGTCAAGATTCCACTCTTTCCGGTTCATACCTGGTTGCCACTGGCACATACCGAAGCGCCGACGGCGGGCTCGGTGCTTCTCGCTGGCGTGCTGCTCAAACTCGGCACCTACGGGTTGTATCGATTCGTCCTGCCTATGACACCATCCGCGGTGGTGGACTGGGCGCCGTTGCTTGGTGTTCTGGCGATTGTCGGAATCCTCTACGCGGCGCTCATCTGCTGGGTGCAGACCGATGTCAAGAAACTGGTCGCCTACTCGTCGGTGAGCCACCTCGGCTTCTGCGTACTCGGTCTGTTTGCATTGAACCCGCTGGGATTGCAAGGCTCGGTTCTCTACATGATCAACCACGGTCTCTCGACCGGCGCCCTCTTCTTCTTGATCGGCATGATGTACGAGCGATACCACACCCGCGATATGGGTGTTGTGGGCGGACTCGCGGCGAAGATGCCGGTGTGGTCTTTCTTCATGGTCTTCTTCGTACTGGCATCCGTGGGACTTCCGGGCCTCAACGGCTTCGTGAGCGAGTTCCTCTGTCTGATCGGTACCTTTGCAGCCGGCGATGCGGGCGCGTATCCAGGCGTCCTCGGCCCGTGGTTTGCCGCCTTCGCCGCGCTTGGCATGATCTTCGCGGCGATGTACCTGCTCATCATGGTCGGCAAGATCGTCTTTGGCCCGCTCCGCGAGCCTGCCGGTGATCACGGACCACTTCCTGCGGACCTGACAGTTCGGGAAATCGTGGTGCTTGTGCCGCTGGCCGTTGCATGCATCTGGATCGGTGTTCAGCCCGACATCATCATGGATTCGATGAGCGGCGCGATTGACAACACGCTGGCTGTGTATCCCAATCTGGTCTCCGCAACCCACGACACTGTGGCGGGAGTCATGCCATGACCGAGCGGCTGTGGATGCTGATTCCCGAGTTGATCATGCTCGCTGGCGCTGTGTCTTGCGCCATCATTGGCATCTCCCGCAATGTGGCGGTTCGGAGAAGCCTCCCGGTCGTCGCCATTGTGACGCTCATCGTGACGCTTGTGGCGACTGGGTTTGTGTATGGAGATGGAGCGGACAGTCTTGCGCGTGGCGACTGGGCCGTTCCGCTGCCGTGGCTTGGGCAGGCGCTCATTGGTGTATCCGTCATAGTCGGTCTCGTATTGGCCTTCGTCCAGGCGGGCTTCGTCGATCACACCTACGAAGCGGCGGTGGCCGCAGGTCGAACCACCTTCGATCCGCTTCAAACCTCCCGCGGCGAGTACTACGTCTTCTTCTTGCTCAGTCTCTGCGGCCTGATGCTCACGAGCGTCGCGCCCGATCTGATCTGGCTTTTCCTCGCCTTGGAACTGACCTCGCTGCCGACCTACATCATGGTGGCAATCGGTCGGACCGACCGGCGAGCGCAGGAAGCGGCGATGAAGTACTTCTTCCTTGGCGCGATGGCTGCAGCGATCTTCCTCTTCGGATTCGCCTTGCTCTATGGCGCGACCGGAACGATGAGCCTCGTTGGTATGAAGGAAGTACTCGCCGCGAGGGTTTCCGAGACGGGGTCAATCGGCACGCTTGCGACGATCGGTTTGCTTCTCTCGATCTTCGGCATCGCCTTCAAACTCGCCGCAGCGCCCCTGCATATGTACGCGGCGGATGTGTATGAAGGTGCAGCCGCGCCGGTCACCGCCTTCCTCGGCTTCGTTCCGAAGGCGGGCGGCGTTGTGGCACTCATGCTCATTCTGTCCATCACTGGTTGGATGGAGGAGGGTGGTGCACTTCCGGAGGCGGTGCAGATCGCGCTCTGGGTCGTGGCCGTGTTGACGATGACGCTGGGCAATATCGGGGCACTTCTGCAGACCCGCGTCAAGCGGATGCTTGCCTACAGCTCAATCTCCCACAGCGGCTACATCCTGATCGGCATCATCGCGGGACCAGGAGCTGGCTTTGTAGCCGTGCTGGTCTACCTGCTCGCCTACGGGCTGAGCAATACGGCGACGTTCGCCGTGCTGGCGAGTCTTCGGCGTGGAGGCGGCGAGGTCGAGACGCTCGATGATTTGGCGGGCCTTCGTGAGCGGCATCCCGCGATGGCCTGGGCCATGGCGATCTCGGCGGGCTCGCTTCTTGGATTCCCGCCGCTTCTGGGCTTCTGGGGGAAGTTGCTGTTGTTCATCGCTGGCATTGCGACGGGGCATCTGGTGCTCGTCATCATCGCCGCTGTCAACAGCGCCATCAGCGCGTGGTACTACCTGCGGCTGGTGGCCCTTCCGCTGACCGGTTCGCCCACCGGATCAAGCCGAAGCGTCGAGCGGGGCGAGTGGAATGGTCCGCGTATCGCTGCAATCGCAGCGTGCGTGGCCGTGATCGTGCTGCCGCTGTTCCTCAGCGACATCATCGGTGAGGCCGAAGAGGGTGTTGCGGGGCCGGGCTCGGTGGTGGCGGTCGAGACTCACTGAGCCGGCGCAGCGGCGTGGGGTGGCTTGGTCAGCCGGGGCCGCGTGAGCCCCTGAAGAATCAGACCCAGCGCCGTGGCGCCGAGCCAGACCAGCACCATGGTGGATCCGCCCGCTGCGGCGCCGAGCCAATCTGGCGTCATGGACCACGTATCGAGAAGTCTTGGAAGGGCCGTCATGACCAGCCCCGCGCCGGCGGTGGCAGTCAGCAGAACTGCCGCGGCAGTCGTGAAGAAGGTCGAGAGAATCAGCCCGACCAGCGCCGCGATGCCAGCTGCTGCCAGCACTGCGAGTCGAGGGTCTGGCGGA
>CAYYGU010000056.1:3270-9838 GCA_964471525.1 uncultured Isosphaeraceae bacterium | reverse complement strand
CCGACGAGCCCGGCGTCCTCATCGACGGCGTGACCGAAGGCACGAGCGCCCATGATGCTGGCATTCAAACCGGCGACATCATCACCGCCTGGGATGGCGAAACCATCGAAGGTGGTTCAGATCTCATGACACACCTCCGCTCCCACACACCCGGCGACGAAGTCACCATCACCGTGACCCGCGGCGGCGAGTCGCTGGACCTCCCGGTGATCCTCAAAGGCCGCAAGTAGAAAGACAGCAGGACGGGCCGAAGCCCGCCCTGCTGAACGTCTGTGAACATAAGCCGGATCCTGTTCCCTGCCTCGCGGTCATCGACGGCTCGGCTGGGCGGCGACCATTCATCTTAGGACGGTCGTTGCCGACCGCCTCATGCACGCGACCCGTTCTCATCCCGCGGACACGGGCCAGACCACCGAAGTGAACTGCGAGAACTGCTTGCGCTTGCACGCGGTGGGGTTTGCCATGCCCCGACTGTCACCAGCCGGGCGGTGCGCTCTTACCGCACCTTTTCACCCTTACCCGCGAAAGCGGGCGGTACGTTTTCTGTGGCACTTTCCCTGACTCGACGCGAGCCGGTGGGCGTTACCCACCACCGTGTCCTGCCGTGTCCGGACTTTCCTCCATCGCAAGAAGATCGAAATCCTCAGGCGACAGCGGCCGCCTGTTCACGGGGTCATTGTAGGAGGCGGGGCGTCGCTGCGCGTGCTAGGCTTCGGTCATGCCGCGAATCGCCATATGGGCTCATCCGAATCAAACTCGCCTACTGGAGCGAGCGCTCGCCGAAGGGCCGAAAGGTGATCGGCTTGAGGCTGTGCTGGTGGGATGTCCAGATGAGCGTGGTGCCACGGCACTTGGAGAAACGCTCGGTACGCCATCATGTGCCGATCTGCGGGACGTGCTGCGGGCCGAGGCCGATGTTGTGTGGCTCGCGGCGGCCCGCACACTCGACGCCGATGCGAGAGGGCTGGTTCGGGCGGCGCCCATGCCGGTCGCGACCTCAGCGCCCCCACCGGCGGCGCTCTCGGATCTGCTGAGCGAACCAGATGGCGGCATGCCCGCCATTTTCGTTCCGCTCCTGCGAGGCGGCGCTGCCTTTCAATCGGCTGCGGCGGCGCTTGAGAACTTCGGACCGGTTCACTGCGTGCATGTGTCGTCTACTGCTGGCGACCACCAAACCTCTCGGGCGTCACTGGCGCTCGACGCCTTTGATCTGGTCACGCATCTCCTCGGCGAGCCGGACGAAATCTGGGCCGCGCACGCCGGGACACTGCCGCTCACGCCCGACCCAACCGTCGAGCGATCCGGCCACCTCACCGCGGCAATGCGATTCGGAACCGAGCGGGCCGCCTCGATCACCGTCAGCGATGGCGGCGGGGCCTGGGTCCGCCGGGCGGTGATACTCGGTGAGGGCGGGCGACTGATCGTGACCGACGAGGGCGTGTCGTGGACCGATCCCGACGGTGTCAGTCAAGAAGCCCCGCCCACGGAGGGGCAGGCCAACGCGGGCGAACTGGCCGGGTGGCATATCCGGAGAATTGCCGCTGGGCGTGAGATTCCCCGCATCTCACTTGAAGCGGCCGTCGTCTTGGAAAGCGCCCGCCTCAGCTGCCTGACCCGCCAAGTCGAAGATCCGCAGCATGTCCGCAACATGATTGGCCGGTAGGCGTGGATCGCTACCCGCTGACGATGCGGGCGTGCAGCGGCATCAAGACGCTCGGGATGATGCGGTCCTCAACCATTCGCTCGGCGTGACCGGCCAGCATGGCAAGGACATCCGGCAATTCCTTGAGATCTCGGAACGGACCGTTGCGGCGAACAGTGAGGTAGACGCTCAGTGGATCCCGCACATCACCACCGGGTACTTCGCGCGCGCCGCCGCGGGTCTTCACTTCCACACTCGCCTGCGTTCGCTCGCCCTCGTCGAGCGCCATCACGATGAAGGGCTGGACGTCGGAAAGGTGTTCGCGGTCCTGCTGCACGACCTCGGCCAGCGGCGAGCCGGCCAGCAGGGCATCGAAGACGATCTCGTTGCGATTCCCGCTCACGTCCAGATCGAAGCCGAAGATGAGTTCGATCGACTCGACGTCCAGCGGCGTGATCGACAGGAAGTAGGGCGCGTTCTCCAGCAGCATCCGGTGCAGCCGATAGGGGTCCACCAAATCGTCTGGATTGACCCAGCCGCTTCGCACGCTCGTCCGCTGAAGCGCCACCCATGCGTACCGCCCGCCGATCTCAGGAGACTCAAGTGCCAATTCGCCGCTGTACCGGCGGAACCGATCGAGTTCGGGCATCTCCTTGCGAAGGCGCCCGAACAGGTCCAAGACCGACTCGCGGTGCGACGGCAAGTCGAGCGTCAAGCCCATGCGGTGATTGACGTAGAAGTCGGTGCACAGGGCGCCCAGGCTGGTTGAAACGGTACTCACGTCGAAGAGTGTACCGGCGGCCGGGTCATAGGCTGCAAACGCCAGTACGAGAGCGATCGCCACAACCACTCCATCGGACCGAATCGGAACACGCTGAGCCACAGCGGCGACCAGATCAACTGGGCCAACCAGATGCCTGCCACGATCAGGAGTTGCCCGGCATACCCGAAGTGTCCGTAGTACCCCAGCCCCCACCCGTAGAAGATCACGCCGCACAGAAGGCTCTGCGCCAGATAATTGCTCAGCGCCATGCGGCCAACACAAGCCAGTGCCGCTCGGACCATCGCCGCGATGTCGATCCGGCAGAGCAGCATGACCACGCCAACCCAGCCTGCCGCGACCCCGATGCTTCCCCAGTAGTTCCAGAGCGTGTTGGCAAAGGCCGCGTCGATGCCGCTCCAGCCGCAGGCCTCCTGCACCGAGAATCCGTACCACACGAGCGGAAGACCCATTCCAAACCCGGCGACGGCCACCAACACATGCATCCTCGGTCGCCGCCTCGTGTCAAAGACCCCCCACGTGAAACACGCCATGCCAATGAGCATCAATCCGCCCGCTCGCCACATCACCCACGCCAGAAAGATGAACGTCTCCAGTGTGGCGGCGAGTTCCATCCGCATGGGTCCCTGCTTCAACCAGCCACCGGTCCAAGCCGCGTGCTCGTCGGCGAGCGTCTCGACCGACGGCGTAGAGAGTGCCTTGACCGCCGCAATCGCCTCGTCGCCGCCGAAAGTCACCGTGGCCCCCATGCCAAACCAGATCAGCGAGCCGATGATCAACAGGCCACCGCCCATCATCGCTTGTACGCATGGCCGGCAGTGCCGCAGTGGATAGACCACCATGCCGCAGAGTGCGTAACCAACGAGGATGTCTCCCCACCACAGCAGCCAGGCGTGGCAGAGACCGATCAGGAGGAGCCACGCCATCCGGCGATAGTGCAAGCCTCCGCTGTGACCGGTCCTCGCTTCGGCGCGACTCGTAAAGATGATCAGTCCCGCACCAAACAGCAGCGAGAAGATCGCCATGAACTTCTGATCCGCGAAGATCTGCACCGCTGTAAAGGCAAGCATGTCCGCAGGTGTCTGGCCCCCAGCAACAGCGGGCGAAGCGTAGGCCGCCGACGGCAAGGCGAATGTCCGTACGTTCAGGAGCAAGATGCCGAGCAGCGCCACGCCACGAAGTACATCAATAGATGCAATACGCTCGCCAAGGCGGACGGGAGTCGCTTCGGTCGGCATGATCCGTCAGGCCACCGCCGCGCACACCTGCTTGGCCGCATTCCCGAGATCGGTCGCGGTTCGCATGGTGGGCAGGCGTTCCTGCGCTTCCTCAAGCACCGCCCGGGCGGCATCGACGTTGGTTCCCTCGAGTCTGACGACCAACGGCACCTCAAAGCCAACCTCTTCGGCGGCCGCGACAATCGCCCTCGCGATGCGGTCGCACTGCATGATGCCGCCAAAGATGTTGACGAGAACGCCCTTCACACCCTTCTCGGCAAGGATGATCCGAAAGGCCTCCGTCACGGCTTCCTGCGTTGCGTCGCCTCCGACGTCGAGGAAGTTCGCCGGCTCGCCGCCGTGGAGTTTGATGATGTCCATGGTGCTCATCGCAAGCCCTGCGCCGTTGACGAGGCAACCGATGTTGCCGTCGAGCGCCACGAAATTGAGCCCGGCCTCCTTGGCGCGAAGTTCGTCTGGATCCTCCTCGGTCGGATCGAAGAGTTCCGCGATGGCCTGCTGGCGAAACAACGCGTTGTCGTCGAAGTTGAACTTGGCGTCGATCGCGACGACCTGGCCGTCGGGCCACGCATCACTCGCCGGCGTAATGACCAGCGGATTGATCTCGGCAAGCGATGCGTCCGTCTCAACAAACAGCTGCGCGAGGTTCATCGCAAGGCTCACAAATTGGCGCACCTGCTTGCCCTTCAGTTCAAGTCGAAACGCAAGATCACGGGCTTGAAACGAACTGAGGCCGTCGAGCGGATCCATCGGCACCTTGAGGATCGCGTCGGGCCGCTCCTCGGCCACCTGCTCAATGTCCACGCCGCCCTCTGCCGAGGCGATCAGCGTATTGGTCCGCCTCGCCCGATCGGTCGTGATTGCGAGGTAGATCTCCCGCTCGATGTCCACGCCCTCGGCAACGAGCAACCGATCCACCGCAAGCCCCTCCGCCGGTGTCTGCGGCGAGACCATGCGGTTACCGAGCATGAAGGTGGCGGCCTCCTTCACCTCTTCGGCAGTGCGAACCACCTTGACGAACCCCGCCTTCCCGCGGCCGCCCGCATGAACCTGCGCTTTGACGACGATGACCGGAGGCGACTTGGTGAGCAGCCGCTCGGCGGCAAGAGCGGCGTCTTCGACCGTCGTCACCATGTCACCATCTGGGACCGGAATATCCGCTCCTGAAAGCAGTGCTCTCGCCTGATATTCGTGGATTTTCATCGTTGTGAACCCGCTCCATGAAAAAACAACGCCGTGTGTTCGATCAAAGATGCGAAGTGTAGCAATAGTGCAAATGAATCCCATGTGATGTGGTAGGGTGTATCAGTTGACGGGGCATTTTCGGGGTTGTGTGTGTAACCGACCTCAGGAATTGATCTCCCCCAATGGCCCGAACTCCATCCACCATGGTGCCACTCGGCACACCGATGCCTGCCTTTGAACTGGCGGATGCCACCGGTGTCATGCATACATCAACATCGCTTGCGGGCGAACACGGCCTGCTCGTGGTCTTCATGTGCAACCACTGCCCCTATGTCGTTCATCTCGCCGATGCGCTCGGGCGGGTCGGCGTGGAGAGTACAGAGATGGGAATCGGGGTCGTTGGAATCAACAGCAACGATGCCGAGCACTACGCTGGTGACGCGCCCAAGCACATGCCGGTCTTCGCCGCGGCGCACGGCATCACCTTTCCGTACCTCATCGATCCCACCCAGTCGGTGGCCCGCGCATTCGATGCGGCGTGTACGCCGGACTTCTTCCTCTATAACAATGAAAACGAACTGGTCTACCGTGGACAATTCGATGACACCAGACCAGGCGACGCCGACCCCGTGACCGGGGCGGATCTCCGGCGAGCCATACACGCTCATTGCCAAGGCATGCCGATTGATGAGAACCAGATTCCATCGGTTGGCTGCAACATCAAATGGAAAGCAGCATGCAGCTGCGGAAAGCAACCATGAGCAACGACACCACGACCCGGGTGATTCAGCGTATGCCCACCGCCAATGGCAGGGGCCAGGCCAGCAAGCTCTGGCACGACGAATCCGTCCTTCGCAAACTCTACGAGCGGGACGGGCGAACCCAGAAACAGATCGCGGTGGAGCTTGGCTGCTCACTCTTGACGATCAACAAGGCCTTCAAGAAGTTTGGCATCGCTGCAAAGCGTGGCCGCCGTCCGAAGAAGAAGACGACCGCTCGCATGGCAGCCGCCCCGCCCCATGCCCGCGTTGCCTCGAGCGGGATGACGCCGGCCGATGTGCGGGCGAAGTTCATCGAACTCACCGAACTCATGGAGAAACTCGGCCCCCACGCCCGAACGGGCGTCAAGCGAGATCTCCACGATCTGGTGGATCGGCTGTAGCCAGCTCCTTCAGAGGTCCATCAATGCTTTGGTGACCGCCGCGAGAAGAGCAGCATCATGCCGATGGACAACACGATCGTGATGACAACGCTTCCCACGATGTCGATGTGCTCATGAACACCGAACATCGCGAAGATGAAGTTGAGCAGCACGAGAATGCCGATGAAGGCGAGCAGTTGGATGATTGCCCGTTGTGACATGATTCAGTCCTCCCTGAGTATCGTCACCACGACCCGACGCCGATGTGCCCGACGGCGATGTTCACACACGTAGATCCCCTGCCATGTTCCCAGTGCGAGTTGGCCGTCCATGATCGGAATCGATAGAGAGACATCGGTCAACATCGCTCGCACATGCGAAGGCATGTCATCAGGTCCCTCGGACGTGTGCGTCCAACATGGATCGTCTTCACGAATCGTGCGATCGAGCCACGACTCAAGATCCCGCCGCGCAGAGGGGTCCGCGTTTTCCTGAATCGTCAGACTGGCCGACGTGTGCTGCATGAAGAGCGTGCACAGGCCGTGGGACACATCGGCACCAGCAACGGCCTCGGCGACGGC
>CAYYGU010000056.1:0-3170 GCA_964471525.1 uncultured Isosphaeraceae bacterium | reverse complement strand
TCGGGGCCAAGACAGCCAGCGTCGATCCAGTCTGCCAGCGTCTGAATCTGCTCGGCGGTCAGCGGCTCGGCCTTGTCCTGCGGCGGCATGATGTCCTCATCGTCCGCGGACTTCGTAATGAGCGTATGCAATGTGCTCCCTGCCGCATCGCCGGGGCGAGCGACCCAGTCCGCTGGATCACCGCCGAACATCTTCTTCCATGGAATCAGTTGAAGATCGCCCTTCTGCTTCTTGGGTCCGTGGCACTTCTGGCAATGCGTCACCAGAATCGGTTCGGCCGATGTCCAGCCTGGGCGAGTCTCCCGCAGTGGGCCAAAGACCCAACCCTCCCCCCACGCCATTTCGCCGCCAAAGTGGGCAGAAACGACGATCAGCACCGCCGCGATCAGGGTGAGCGCCAGATGCGGGGCCGCCCAGTCGCGGCCCTTCCACCGGCGGAGCACCCACGCCCCCGCCGCGAGGGCCAGTACGCCCACCGCCGCCACGGCGGTCCACCGATGCAGCATGACCAGTTCACCCACCTCGCCGTCAGACTCTGCCAACAGCCACCCAGCCCACAGGCTCACCCCCCCGCCGATCAGGCCAAACCATAGACAGACGCTGGCCCCCGGAGAGGCCTGCGACCGCCTGCCGAGCACGTACCAAAACGCCTCCAACAGGGCGGCGAGCAGAATCAGGGCGATTGGAAAATGCACCACCAATGGGTGAAATCGGCCGAATACCTGCCAGAACGCGTCAATCGTGCTTGTCAACACCATGGGTGGCGTGGGGGACCTTCCGTTGCGAAGCGGCACCATATCAGGGGGATCGCGGCCGCTCCGTTCACGGATAATTCCGCCAGATCGCGGCAGAATAGGCCTTCGCTTCCTCCACCTCCTCTGCTAGGTTGGCATGCGGGTGGGGTCCATGAGTGACTCAAGAGGAGATTCCCAACATGTGTAACTGGACGACTCGCGCTGCCATTGCAGTGACGATCTTGGCGGCTTCAACCTGTACGGCGCTGGCCGATACCGATGCATCAACCTTGAACTGGCCCGTGGGCAACCATGCCTGGATCGGCCTGGACACCGGCACGCTGGACAATGCCGTCAAAGAGCAGCAGGTGCTGTTCGACGACATCGTCGCGGTCAACAATGCCGCATGGGTCCGGCTGCACTTTGGCGTGACCACACTCGAGCGAGATTCTTTCATCCGCGTCACCAGTCTGCGTGACGGCGAAATGCAGGAACTTGATGCGGACACCCTCTCGCTCTGGCAGAATTCCTCGGCCTACTTCAACGGCAATGCCGTCCGCGTCGAGGTGATCGGCAGCGGGATGACCAGCAATGCCATGTCCATCGATACGGCCACATGGGCGCTTGTGGATTCCAATCGCGGCGACGGCTGCGGAATCTGCAGCACCGACGATCGCGTCCCATCGAGCGACAATCGGTTTGCGCGGGTCATGCCTGTTGGCTGCAGCGCGACGATGTACAACGCCGACTCATGCTTCGTGACGGCAGGACACTGCCTGTATTCCGCAGACGTACTCGAATTCAACGTTCCGGACTCCAGCAGCAGCTGCTACGTCAACCATCCGCCCGTGGCGGACCAGTTCCCGGTCACCGCGCAATCCGGTGTTGATGGCGGTGTTGGAAACGACTACGGCGGCATGAAAGCCGGCACGAATAGTTCAGGGCAAACCCCCTACGAGCGGTATGGCATGATGGCGCCGATTGCCTCGAGCATCCCCTCGTCGGGCAACCTGACGGTCAATGGCTATGGCGTTGACGAAGAGTGCGTCCGCTCCCAGACTCAGCAGTTCTGCGAAGGCCCGATGCTCACGCTCAGTGGTGACACCATTACCTACAACCTTGATGTCACCTACGGCAACTCCGGCTCATCGATTCTCTACAACGGCGAGATCGTCGGCGTTGTGACGCACTGCTCATACGCCTGCGAGAATTACGGCACGCGGATCGATATCTCTGGCTTTGTCTCCGCACGCGAATCCGCCTGCTATGGCGGTGGCGGCGGCGAATGCCCCGTGGGCGAGATTGAAGACTGCAATGGCAACTGCTGCCCCGACTACTGGGTGGGCGACGGCTACTGCGACGACGGCACCTATTCTTGGAACGGCGTGCCAATCTACCTCAACTGCGACGAGTTCAACTGCGACGGTGGCGACTGCACCGATTGCGACGGCGACCCGACCGGCGGATGCTGCGTCGGCACGTCCTGCTCGGTCGAGACCTCGGCCGACTGCGCTGCTGCGGGCGGCACCTACCTCGGTGACGGCACGAGCTGCGCGGGCGATCCGTGCGGTGGTGGCGGCGGCGGAGATGGCGACACATGCAGTGACGCCGTGACTGCCTCCGAGGGTGCAAACCCGTTCGATACGTCGGCCAACACCGACAGTGGATTCGGTGAACCCGATGAAAGCCAGTGCGACGGCACCTACCTCGACTGGTCGGACAGCCCCGACTTCTGGTTCAAGTGGACCCCCGGCAGCGCCGGAACCGCGTCCTTCTCAACCTGCGATGTCAATTCCTACGACACCTCCATGGTGTTGTATGAAGGCACATCCTGCGGGGCGCTGACGCAGATCGCGTGCAGTGGCGACGCCGCTGACAGCAGCGGATGTCAGGCCTATCACTCGCAGATCGACGGCATCGCTGTCTCCAGCGGGCAGTCTTACTATATCCGCCTCGGTGGATGGCTCGCGGCCACGGGACCAGGCACGCTGACGATCGAAGCTGATCTCGGACAGCCTTCGCAGGGTGCCTGCTGCTTCGGTGAGACGTGCGACTACATCACCGAAGAGGCGTGCAATACCTCTGGCGGCGCGTACATGGGCGACGGTGTCGCGTGCTCACCGAATCCGTGCGAAGCACCTGCTCAGGGCGCCTGCTGTCTCGGAACCATCTGCGAGGTCATGACGCAACTGGTGTGTCAGGATTCGCAGGGTCAGTATCAAGGCGACGGCACCACCTGCGAGAATGATCCGTGCGGCTCGGATCTCGGTGCCTGCTGCATCGACACGGCCTGCCATCAGTATTCAGAGACCGAGTGCACCCTGCAGTCCGGCACCTGGCACGGACTCGGCTCGTCCTGTGATCCCAACCCGTGCGATGTCGGCGGCGGCGACGATGTCGTGATTGCCTACAGCATCGTTGGGAGAGACCGGCTCT
>CAYYGU010000055.1:6525-10091 GCA_964471525.1 uncultured Isosphaeraceae bacterium | reverse complement strand
GTGGCCTTCTTACGGGTCTTCTTGCGAGTGGCCTTTTTGCGAGTGGCCTTCTTTCTCGTGGCCTTTTTTCGAGTGGCCTTCTTTCTCGTTGCGCGTCTCTTGGCCATGAATATGACCTCCATGCAAATCCGCTCGGGTCCGGCTTGAAGTCGGAAAACCGGATGCACGTACACCCGGGCGGACCCGTTACAACACGTTCTACCCGTATCGGACGCAGAATTGAAGACTCTTGACAGAAAAACTTTTTTCGTTGCAGTGCGATCGGGAGTGCCTCTCTCGATTGCAGCGACAGCAACGACACAACTTCACGTATGCTGGCGCGCCGTGTTCACTCGTTCATCGAGTCACATCAACGCACATGATCGCAACGCACACACTCCCGAACGGCCTTCGACTTGCGACCGAACAGGTGGCCTCCGCACCATCCGTATCCATGCATCTGATGGTGCCCGCTGGATCAATGTGTGATACCGACAGCACCGATGGAATCGCCGCTCTCTTTCTTGAAATGCTGTTTCGGGGCACAAACTCGCTCAAAAACAAGGCGTTGACACATGCGTTTGATTGCGCCGGAATGCAACGCAACTCGTCGGTCGGCGCGCACTTTCTTCACCTCACTGCGACGACGACGACCGATGGTATGGAGCGGGCAATCGAACTGCTCCTCTCGCTTGTCATGGATCCGAGCTTCCCAGAATCACAACTCGACGCATCGCGTGAAGGCTGCCTCCAAAGCCTTGCGCACCTTGCAGATGACCCCGCAGAAGAAATTGGATATTTTTTGCGAAACCGCCATGTGAGGCGGCCATTTCACCGAAGCGGACTTGGAACCGTCGATGGACTCACCCGCTGCACGACGACCGATCTCAACGCGAGATTGAGCGCCTGCGTCGTTCCAGGCGGCTCCTTTCTTTCGATTGCAGGGGGCGTCGAAGCAGATGCCTGCGTCGACATCGTGGACCGACTCAGCAGTTCATGGATCGGATCGGCCGCCCCGCCGCCTGCATCGAGCCCTCCGCCGCTCGGACGCCAGCTCATCGAACGCGACACCGCACAGGTTCATCTTGGCATGGCGTGGGATGCCCCTCCAGCGGGCGATGAGGCTGTTGTTCTTGAGCGGCTCGTGTGTGGCTCGCTCGGTGGAACAACCAGCGGCCGGCTCTTCACCGAAATCAGGCAGCGGCGTTCGCTCTGTTATTCGATCGGCACCCGCTATGTCCGCGCACCGGAGCAGGGCTGGGTGTCTCTCCGTGCTGGCACCACACCGGAGAATGCCGAGGAACTCGCACAGACATGCCTTGACGAAATCGGCCGCATTGCCCGTGATCTCACCGTCGATGAGATTGAACGCACACGGCGTTCCATCATGAGTTCGATCATCCTCCAAGGCGAGTCAACCCGGGCCCGCGCCGCCCAGATGGTCACCGACTTGGCGCACACTGGCATCTGTCGATCGCTGGATATGCGGGTTGCTGAGTTGGAACAGGCACCGATTGATGCTGTCAAGGGGCATGCCGGGCGATATGCCGACCTCGATCCGACCATCGTGGCCATCGGGCCGGCGGGTAGCCTGCCCTATCAGGCTGACTAGCACGCCGCTTGGTTCACATGCCACCGTCCGAGTCTTGCCCATCGCAACGGCGAACGACGCTGAGTTGGTCCAGGTTCAAGAGGACCAACTCCCCATCATCGAGCCGAAGTTCAAGCCGATCGAGCCAGAGTCGGCCATCGCGGCTGGCCGCGAACCAGGAGCCGGTTTTGGCCTGCTCGCACCGAATCAGTTCGCCTTCGATGGTGGTCGACCATATTCGACTTCCCAGAGACATCTGCTGCGTCACGCAGAGGCGATCGCCAGCGGCCAAAGGTGGTGTATCCGTGCTCATGGAAAGGGGAATCGTACCGAACCCCACCGCCTCACGGCGGAAGAGGCCGCTCGTCCTGAGGGGTCAACACGACGAGCGATCTTGAATCTCGCAAGGCCTCGGCCCCGGTTCGATACAGCGTCGCGGTCAATCGTGGGAAGCGAGGAAGTGACTCCGCCGTTGTGTCTTCCTGAACCAGATACGTTCGTGTCATCGGATCGAAGCGATGTGCGTTGACTTCCGGATCATTCAAGTCAATCGACCACGCCTGCTGGCTCATGATCGCCTCCCCGTGGCGATCACCCTGGTGGAACTCAAGCTTCAGTGTGCCCCCGCCGCGGACTGCGAATCCGTCGGCGTCGGTCAACTCGATGGCCATATCAATGACCGCCGTGCCATCGTCCCGCACCCGAACGTGTGAGATTGGATGGACCGCCACGTCAACCGGCCGAAACCGATCGACAACGCCGGAGGGTGTCACAGGTGGGCCATTCGATTGGCAACTCGCGCACAGCAGGGCCGAGCACAGGGTGGCCGCAGCCCGCCAGCATCCTTGTTTCACGCCTCAAGATCGCGAAGCAGCCCGTCCAGTGCAGCATCCAGCCGTCGGCCAGTGAGGTACTCGCCATCTGCGATCGCCGCGCGGGCCGCGCGAACACGATCCCACCGGACGCCATCCATCTCGTCGAGCTGGCAACGCCACCGCGACAGATCACCGCTGCTCACAACGCCTGCCCGGTCATGACCGGGCCTGCGGGAGCCAACTGGCTCGGCATAAACCGCCTGTTCATCGGAGGCCCCAAAGGGGCCGTTTCCCACCAAAGCAATGTCGGACATCGAAAGAAACTCCTCAGCGAGCAGCACCACGCCACTCACCGCACCCAACTACGTACACTGCCTCGCGATTCTTCCCTGAATCCCGTGACCGGCCGTCGAGCACCTCAGGCCGTTCGTACCCAGTTCATCGGCCCGCCGAAGCTGCGTCCTTGAACTTTGAAAAAACTGGCGGAACTCCGTGAAAGCCAAGGTATTACAGAATCTCATCCTCGTCATGCGAACTGGGTCTCTCCTGGGGCTGAGCCTCGGTCTCCCGGGGGTGCTGCTCATGGCCTGCGAGGCGGCGGTACCGGCTCGGCCAGCCCCGCCGCAGCCGACAATCACCCTCGATCGTGAGGATGCGGCGGAATCAACCACTTCAGAACCGGCCAAAGAGGATGATGCGTGGCTCGCCATGGAGCACATGCTTGACGGCGCCGCCACGCCTCGACCGAGTCCCTCCCCCGATCAGCAGGTGGCGGCGGCTCCCGCGAACCTCCAGCCCTATCACGCCTTGGTCCTACAGACTTTCCCGGGCGATTCGAATGGCGAGGCGGCCGCAGTGTGGCGAAAGCAACTGGGCACGCTGGTGCCGCCGCTCGATCCTGACCTGGGCGTTCATACCGACAGCAAGGGGTCCATCGTCATCTATGGACACTACGAAGGATGGGAGGACCCCAAGGTCTCCGAAGACATGGCTTCTCTCAAGGGACTCCGGGTCAATGGCAAGCGGATCTTTGGCCCAATCATCCGCACCACAGTCCGGCCTCAACGGAATCCTGAGCAGATCCATCCGCACGAGCTCCTCTCGCTCCGGGCGAAGCACCCTGAAGTCCGAACCATCTACACGCTTGAGATCGAAGTCTGGGGTGACTTCGACTCCGGCAC
>CAYYGU010000055.1:2671-6425 GCA_964471525.1 uncultured Isosphaeraceae bacterium | reverse complement strand
GGATGCCACATCGTCTTGAACTCGACGAATTGTTCGAGGAACCACGGCGAGCAGGTTTCCGAGTCGTCTTCCCAGTCGGTGCCGGTCCACGGAATCGTGTGAACGCGGCGGATGCCGTCGGCGGCAGCAAGGCGAAGCGTCGTGCGAGACGATTTGCGGAGACCACTTGAGACCATCACCGCCACTTCGCGGTGACCGCCAAGGGGTTCGAGCAGTGGCTCGATATCGCCGGTAAGGAGGTTCGCCGCGCCACGTGGCACATCGGATACCGCAAGCACTTCGCCAAGCAGCACGCCAAGCATGGCGGCCGATCTCGGCACGACTGCCACCACGGCATTGCCCATCGCCATGGCGGCGCCGATCAGCGTCACCATGCTCAGCAGTGGCGGTGCTTCGGGACAGAACACAACCACCACGCCGCAGGCCTGCGGAATCGTGAAGTTGTGGTATGGGCCGGCAACCGAGTTCTGGCACCCCAGAAGCTGATGAATCTTGTCGGACCATCCAGCGAGCATGACCATCCGATCGACCGATAGGTCCACTTCACGCCGGGAAGCGGGAAGGCTCATACCGGTGTCCCGGATCGCCTCTGCGAACTCATCACACCGACTCTCCATCATCTCGGCGGCCCGGTAGAGCACCTGAGCACGGAGCATGGCGGTCGCGTCCCGCCACGCTGGCAGACCCGCCCTCGCCGCCTCGACCGCCTCGCGGGAATCCTTGCGGCTTGCCAGCGCGCACCGGGCAACGGTTTCACCCTTGGCGTTGTCGACAACGAAGGTCGCGCCCGATTCGGAGCGAGGCCACTTGCCACCGATCCACAGCTTGCCGGTCTTGACAACTTCCAGTCGGCTCATCGCACATCTCCTCTACCGCACATAGGCCCGAAGTCCATGAAGCCCACCTTCCCGGCCGAAACCGGACTCCTTGACTCCGCCAAACGGCGAGGCCGCGTCAAACTGGTTGTAGGTATTGCACCAGACAATGCCCGCATCCATTCGGTTGGCGATCTCAAAGATCTTCGACCCCTTGTCCGTCCAAATGCCCGCAGCAAGTCCGTAGGGCGTCATATTGGCCCGGCGAATGGCCTCCTCGGGGGTGCGGAAGGACATGACGGCCAGGACCGGACCGAAGATCTCTTCTCGGGCCACGATGTGGGCCGGCTGCACACCGGTGAAGAAGCACGGCGGGAACCAGAAGCCACGCTCGGGAAGCGGTGTGGACTGCACATCATGCAGAATCGCACCTTCTTCTTGACCAGCGGCGACCAATGTGCGGATCCGGTCGAGCTGTTCTCCACTGTTGATCGCGCCGAGGTCGGTGTTCTTATCGAGCGGGTCGCCCACTCGAAGCTCCGCCATCCGATTCCGCAGGGCTGCGACGAAGGGTTCGAGAATCGACTCCTCCACGAGCAGCCGCGAACCGGCGCAGCACACATGCCCCTGATTGAACCAGATGCCACCGACAACCCCCTCGATGGCCTGCTCGATGGGCGCGTCGGCAAAAACGATGTTGGCACTCTTGCCGCCAAGTTCAAGGGTGAGTGGAATCTCACGCGGGGCGAGTTCCTCCATGATTCGGCGGCCAACTTCGGTCGAGCCGGTGAATGCGACCTTCTTGACAGCCGAGTGCGATGCAACCATCCGCCCGGTATCGCCCGCGCCGGTAACGATGTTCACCACTCCCGGCGGCAGATCAATCTCCTGCATCAGTCGTGCAAGATGGAGGGCCGTCAGCGACGTCGTTTCGGCAGGCTTGAGAACGACGGTGTTGCCGCAGGCCAAGGCCGGGGCGAGTTTCCATGCCGCCATCAGCAGCGGGAAGTTCCACGGGATGATCTGTCCGCACACACCGCGGGGCTTCACATCGCGGCCACCGAAGGCCCACTGCAACTTGTCCGCCCATCCGGCGTGATAGAAGAAATGCTGCGCCACAAGAGGCAGATCCACATCGCGGCTTTCCTTGATGGGCTTCCCGCCGTCCATGGTCTCCAACACCGCCAGTTCCCGTGAACACTCTTGGATTCTTCTGGCCAGCCGGAAGAGGTATTTGCCCCGCTCGCGTCCCTTCATCCGAGCCCACTTCGGCCCGGCTGATCGCGCCGCGGCCATCGCGGCGTCCACGTCTTCTTGGTCAGCCTCGGCGATACGGGAGAGTCGCTCACCGGTGGCTGGATTGACCGTGTCGAAGGTGCGGCCGGCGTGCGGCGGGCGAAACTCACCGTCAATAAACAGTCCATACTCCGAGGCGATCTCGGGACGAGTTCGTTCGGGGGCCGGGCTGTACTCCCATCCTTCGGTTGCCGCAGCCACCATGGTTTCTCCTGACTCTCCCATCACGTCACCGCCACATCATGCATCGCCGCGTAGTGGCCGCGGCTGGTCCAGAGAAGTTGCCGCACAAGATCGTCGAGCAGACTCGAGGCACCGATTCGGAAAAGTGTGGGGCTCAGCCAGTCCTGACCGAGCGTCTCCCGCACCATGACGAGCATGTGCAGGGCTGCCTTGGACTTGCGAATCCCGCCCGCGGGCTTGACGCCAATCCGGACACCTGTTGCGCGGAAATGGTCTCGCACGGCTTCGAGCAGCAGCAATACCGATGGCATGGTGGCTGCTGGTGAGATCTTGCCGGTGGACGTCTTGACGAAGATCGCCCCGTCAGCGAGATCCCGATCGCGGCTCGCCGCTTCGATGACCAGATCGGCGCATCGACGAATGTTGTCAGGTGTGGCGAGTTCACCGGTTTCCAAAATGACCTTCAGGTGCGTATCGCCGCATACCTCTTGAACCGCCCGCACCTCGGTGGCCACCTCATCAAGGCGGCCCGACAGAAAGGCGCCGCGGCTGATCACCATGTCGATCTCATCGGCTCCTGCCGCAATCGCCGCCTCGGTCTCGGCAAGCCGCGCATCGAGCGGAGCCTGTCCGCTTGGAAAGCTGGTGGCCACCGACGCGGTATGAACGCCCGTCCCGGCCAGCGCCTCACGAACAACCGGCACGAGCCTCGGGTACACACAGACCGCCGCCACCGAGGGAACGGGCTCACCGAGACTGATCGGGCAGGGATGGATCGCTCGGCGGCACAACGCCCGGGCCAATTCGGGCGAATCGGCACCTTCCAGCGTTGTAAGGTCCAGCATCGAGACGGCAAGACGCAACCCGGATCGCTTCGATTCCGCCTTGATCGACCGCCGCGTAAACGAAGCGGCGCGGCGAGCGAGCATCACCGCGTCGACTGGGTGGCGGTCGGTACTCATCAGGGTTTCGCTCGGCGGGCAGCGGCACGGGCACGTTCGAACAGCACTTCGATGCGGCCGCCATCGAGATTCTCGATGTATGGATTTGTATGCACATCACGCAAGCCGTAGACCATCATCATTCCGCGGTGATGGTCGAGGAGGTAGATCACTTCCGATTCCTCCGGGACACGTTGGTCTCTGCTGTTGGCAGCAACCAAGGTGAATCCGCCTCCACTGGCAATCATGTCGGCTGCAGCACGTCGCTCCCAGGTCGAGCCACTCGAACTCCACATTGCTGCCAATACCGCGATACACAATCCCCAACCAAGTGCGGGCACGATGCGGTACCGGTCCATGTCAACGACCTCCCGCCGCAGCATCCAGATCGGCGGACACATTGCGGAGTCCCAGGGGCATCATCATTCCAGCACTCCGATCCCAGGCCACCACAATGAGTTCCTCGGTGCGAGTATCAAACATCCAGATGACTTCTTCCGGCCCGCGGCCGCTGCTCGC
>CAYYGU010000055.1:0-2571 GCA_964471525.1 uncultured Isosphaeraceae bacterium | reverse complement strand
ACGTCGCATCCCCGCAGGATAGCAGGCTTGGCGAATCCTCTGGAGAGGCCCGCTCAGCCCAGATCGGCCGAAGATCCCGCTCCAAGGGCTTCAAAAATGCGTTGGGTCGCATCTGATCGGTTGAGCGTGTAGAAGTGGATGCCAGCGACGCCGCTGTCGATCAGATCGTTGCACTGCTCAACGGCCCACTGAATGCCGACCTGCTCGATGGACGCCGCATCATCGCGATACCGGAGCAGCCGCCGCTGGAGCCTCGCGGGAAAGGTCATCCCTGCGGCCAAGTCGGCCATTCGCTCCATGGTGGCCACACTGGTGATGGGCATGATTCCAGCGACAATGGGGACGGTGATGCCAGCCAGTTCGCATCGCTCCCGCCAATCGATGAAGTGCGAGTTGTCGGCAAAGAGCTGCGTCGTAATCCAGTCGGCACCGGCATCGACCTTGGCCTTGAGATGGTCCATATGGACGAGTTGATTGGGCGTTTCGGGGTGACCCTCTGGAAATCCAGCCACGCCGATCCCGAAGCCTCGCCGGTCAGGGTGCGCGTGGGTGCCGTTGAACTCCGCGATTCGGCACACAAGGTCAGCGGCATGGCGAAAGGCCGAGGACCCACCGCCATCTCTCGGCGCATCGCCACGCAGAGCCAGCAGGTTGCTGATTCCGTGGGTGGCGTATCGCTGCAGGATGTCGTCGATATCGCCCTGTTCGTGGCTCACGCAGGTCAGGTGTGGAACCGGATCGAGCTCGCCACCATTCTTCAGCCGAATCACCAGATCATGCGTGCGGGACCGTGTTGAACCACCCGCGCCGTAGGTCACGGATACGAAGGATGGTGAGAGCGAGGCGAACTGCTCAAGGCGGGCCTCAAGTCGCCCCACCGCCGCGTCGGTCGCGGGGGGGAAGAACTCGAAACTGATCGTCCGACCATCACGCTCCATGATGTCACGGATGTGCATGTCGGCATGGTAATCCTGCGGGGCCATATCATGGCAACGTGCCCCCTTCCACGGACATCCCAAGGCCCACGGTCCAGCGGCTGAGTATGTACCTACGAGAACTCGACGCGGCCGCCAAGGAAGGCCGAACCACGATCAGTTCCTCGACCATTGCAAGAGCCTTCAGCATCACCGATGCCCAGGTTCGTCGTGATTTGGCCTGCCTCGGCCAGACGGGGCGACCCGGTGTTGGATATCAGGCCGCCGGGCTCGCAAGCCGCATCCGCAAAGCACTGTCGCTCGATCGCACGTGGAGGCTGGCGATTGTCGGCGCTGGCAAGATCGGTACGGCCCTGATGGGCTACCCCCGCTTTGCTGGCGGTGGATTTCGAGTCGTCGTCGCCTTCGATGACAACGAGAAACTGCACGGCACGATGGTCGCTGGTGTTGAGGTTCGGCCGCTGGCAAACCTCGCCGAAGTGATACACCGCGAACAGGTGGAACTCGCGGTGCTTGCTGTTCCTGCTGAGGTCGCGCAGGATGTTGCAGTGCGGCTGGTCGAAGCCGGTGTACGCGGCATCCTCAACTTCGCCCCCGCGCCACTGAAAGTCGATGTGCCTGTCGAAGTGATCGACCTCTCCCGCTCACTGGAGCAGTTGGCCTTTCACGTCTCGAGTGTGTAGGGCGGGGGGGCCAGTTGGCCTTATTCGCCGTCCTCGGACGGAGTTCCGAAAATCGCCGTTCCGACGCGGATGACATTCGCGCCGCACTCCACGGCGATCTCGAAATCATTGCTCATGCCCATGGAGAGGAGGTTGAATCCCTCGCTGCCGGATCGTCGAATATCGTCAAAGAGTTCACGAGCACGCACGAAGACAGGGCGGACGGCTTCGGGATCCTCCGAGTATGGTGCCATGCACATGAGACCGCGAACACGCACGCCAAGCATGGTTCGCACCTGATCAACCAGGTGGGTGGCCGCAGCGGGGGCTACACCCTGCTTGCCCTTCTCGCCGGAGACGTTGACCTGAATCAGAATCTCTATTGGCGGCGTCTCGTCACGGTGGACCGCTTGAATTTCCTCAGCCAGTTTCAGCGAATCCACGCTGTGGATAAGCCTGGCCGCTGACACGACCCGGCGCACCTTGTTTCGCTGCAAATGACCAATGAAGTGCCACCGAACGGCGGTCGGCATGTCCAATCCGCCATGAAGTTCCTCCTGCCGCGACCGGAATTCGTCGAGTTGACTCGCCATGCGGACGAAGTGCTGCATGCGGCTCTCACCGAAATCAACCTGCCCCATCCGATGCAGTACCCGCACTTCTGCAGGTGTCGCGTTCTTGGTGACGGCGATGAGAAAGACCTTCTCGGGGTCCCGCCCTCCACGTTCCGCAGCAGCCCTGATGCGTTCTCTGACCAGTTCATATCGTTCCGCAACACCGGCGCATGTATCGGTCATGGGCGTATCTGTCTCCAACACGAGGATACACGAGAAAAGGGGGGCAGGTATCTGAGACAGGTACCTGACCCCGCGCTTCTTCTGGAGAACGTGTCAAAGAACCGGCGCGGCATCTCCGCTCAACTTGGCATTCACAAACCGCCGGCTCGCCTCCACCTCGGCCCGCGTCAAACCCGC
>CAYYGU010000054.1:3352-10494 GCA_964471525.1 uncultured Isosphaeraceae bacterium | reverse complement strand
GATCGGCCTCGAGGTCCCGCACCGGCTGATTCGCCCCCCGATGACCAAAGGGCAGTTTCCACGTGCTCGCTCCCAGGGCCAGGGCCAGCAGTTGGTGACCCAAACAAATACCGAACATCGGGAGGTGGCCGATCAGTCCTTTCAGCGTCTCGATGCCGGCTGTCACCGCTGCCGGATCGCCAGGGCCATTCGAGACGAAGACGCCCTCGGGCTCCATCGCAAGCACCGCCGCCGCCGTCGTCCCCACCGGCACGGTCCGAACCTGGCACCCTGCAGCGACCAGATGACGGTAGATGTTCCGCTTGGCCCCACAGTCGATCGCGACCACGCGGTAGGGCGTTTCGGGCGGCTGGGCCGGGGCGGGCCACCAGCAGTCGATTGACTCGGTCCATGATCCGGGGCTGGCGGTCCCGGCCTCGGACGCCAGATCCTGTCCGGACATCCGCCGCTGGGATCGAATGGTCTCCAGAACATCGCCACTGCTGCGGGAGTCCCCCACCACGATCATCCCCCGCATCGCCCCGCCGCCCCGAAGCCGCCGGACCAAAGCGCGGGTGTCGATTCCTGTCACCGCCGGAACGCCGCGGTCGGTCAGCCACGCCCCGAGATCCCGCTCAGACCGACAATTGGAGCGAATCGCCGATGCCTCCCGCACGACAAAGCCCGCCACCTGCGGCCCCGCCGATTCAACATCATGCCCGCACACCCCGTAATTGCCGATGTGCGCAGCGGTCAGCGTCAGAATCTGACCACGGTAACTCGGATCGGTGAGTGCCTCTTGATACCCCGTCATGGCGGTACAGAACACAACCTCCCCGGCTGCGTCCACTTCCGCCCCGAAACTGCGACCAGAAAAAACGGCCCCGTCTTCGAGAATCACGCGAGCGGGTGGTGATACTGCGGCCATGCCGCGAAGTGTAGACAATACCGACGTGCAGGAGTTGTTCCCCGAACCTGTTGTTGGTTGGATCCGCGTCGCGGTCAATCGGCCCATCGATGTCGCCGGCAGCGGTCTGTCCTATGCCCTTCCGCCGGAACTCGATGACCTGGCCGTGGGCGACGCCGTCACCGTCCCATTGGGCCGGGGCAATACCCCCACCGATGGATGGGTCGTGGGCCGCGACGATGCTGCCGATGAACACCCCACCACCATCAAACACGTCACGGGCAGACGAGCAGACCAGCCCATTCCGGCGGACCTGATCGAACTGGGGTGTTGGATCGCCCGCTACTACCTCGCGCCGCTGGGCCCGACGCTCTGGGCCATGGTGCCAGCGCCGGTCACACGGGGGACGGGAACCGTGCAAAGGCGATACCTCGAGTTGGCGGCACTTCCCGATGAACTTCCCCGACTGGGCCCGGCGCAGAAGCGGGTCCTCGAAGCCATCAAGACCCTCGCCCCGGACCAGATGCCGATCGAACGAACCATGCTTCGCGACCAGGCGGGCATCGGCACCACGACGCCGATCGACGGGCTGGTCAAGAAGGGACTGCTCCTAGAACACCGCCGCACCTCGATCGAAACGGCCTGGACGCCCCGCCTCCTTGAGGCCACCTCGCCGCCCACGCCCACCGACGATCAGATCCGCGTGATCGAGGACGTCGCAGCCAGGTTGGACGGTGGTTTCTCGGCCCATGTGCTTCGCGGCGTCACCGGATCTGGCAAGACCGAGGTGTATCTGCGACTGATCGAACGCGTCCTCGCGCAGGGCCGCAGCGTGCTCGTACTCGTCCCCGAAATCGCCTTGACCCCCCAGACCGCCACCAGACTCTCGCACAGATTTCCACACGAGCAGATCGCGCTCATTCACTCTGCCCTACCCGCCGCAGCCAGAAACGCCCACTGGCAAGCCGTGCATGCCGGCGATGCCCGCATCGTGCTTGGTGCCCGCAGCGGAGTCTTTGCCCCATTTCCGCCCGGCTCGATCGGGCTGATCGTCGTCGATGAGGAACACGATGCGTCCTTCAAACAGGATTCCAATCCCCGATATCACGGACGGGATGTGGCCATTCGGCGAGCTCAGATGGAGGGATGTCCGGTGCTGCTGTGTTCGGCCACGCCTTCTCTTGAGAGCTGGCACAACGCGTCGACCCGGCCGGATTGGTCGCTGCACCACCTTCCACAGCGGGCTCCTGGCCTGACCCTGCCACGCACGCGGCTGGTCGACATCACCCAGGAACGCCGGGCCGACGAGGGCCGCCACGCCGCCATCGGGCCGACCCTCCGCCACGCCCTGAACCGAACGCTGGACGACGGACATCAGGTGCTGTTGCTGCTGAACCGCCGCGGCTTTGCCACCTACATCACCTGCAGTTCCAGGCAGTGCGATTGGTCGCTGGAGTGCCTCCACTGCGATGCCACCATGGTCTACCACCGCGCGGCCGCGCTGCCATCGAGCGGGTTCGTCCGCTGCCACCACTGCCACCGCGAGGTGCGGCTTCCCCGCGTCTGCCCCGACTGTGGCGCCCGACCGGCGAGGCTGGGCCAGGGCACGCAGCGAATCGAAGAAGAGGTGCTCGCCCTGCGGCCGGAATTGGTCGCGGACGACACCCTCCAGCGGATGGACTCGGACAGCATGCAGCGGGCAGCGCAGTACCACGCCGTTCTGTCATCCTTGGCAGAAGGTCGCATCCGGGTACTGCTTGGCACGCAGATGATCGCCAAGGGCCTCGATGTGCCCGGCGTCCATCTCGTCGGCGTCATCGATGCCGACACCTCCATGCACCTTCCCGACTTCCGCGCAGGCGAGCGGACCTTTCAGCTGGTCAGCCAAGTGACCGGTCGCTGCGGCCGCGGGCAGAACCCGGGCCTGGCAATCGTGCAAACCATGGATCCGGAAGCGCCCTCGATCGCCATGGCAGCGGCTGGACTGGCCGAGGCCTACCTCGACGATGAACTTCGGCACCGACGGGAGGCCGGCCTGCCCCCCGCCACCAGAATGGCCCGGGTACTGGCCCAGCACACCGAACTGACCACCTGCGAGCGTGTCATCGAACGAGCACACGACACGCTGCAGGCGATCGCGCCCACGGACACCTGCGAACTGCTCGGTCCGATGCCCTGCCCGCTGGCGAGGATCCGAGGCCGGCACCGGCGAGAAATCCTCCTGACCACCGCCACGGCCGAGACGATGCAGCACTGGCTTCACACGGCCCTCAAGGAGCGGGCACTGAGCGATCCAGCGGTGAGCATCGACGTCGATCCGGTTTCGCTGTTGTAATGCCACGCCTGCCATGACTGCGTCCCCGAACCACCACCCCGTTCTGCTCGCCGAGACCGTCTCGCTGCTCGCCCCGCAGCCGGGCGATGTCATCCTCGACTGCACGCTTGGCCGCGGAGGCCACTCGCTGGCGCTTGCCCAGGCGGCCGAACGGACCACGGTGGTTGGTGTCGATCTGGACGAAACGAATCGGGGCTTCGCCGCCGCTCGGCTTCAGGACGCCGCGATCACCCACCACACCGCCCAGGGCAACTTCGTCCGCGCCCCGGAAGTACTCCAGAAGGCAGGCCTCGCTGCGGACATCCTGCTGGCCGACCTTGGCTTCGCGTCCAATCAGGTCGACGACCCTGCTCGCGGCTTTTCATTCCGCCACGACGGACCGCTGGACATGCGGCTGGACCCGGGCGGCCCGGTGACGGCCGCCTCGCTGCTCGCCTCACTGCCCGAGCGTGAACTCGCCGAACTGATTCGCCGCCACGGCGAGGAACCCCTCGCCGCCCGGATCGCCCAAAAAGTTGCACTGGAGCGATCACAACGGCCGATTCACACGACGGGTCAACTCGCGGACCTTGTCCGTGAAGCCTATGGCGTCCGAGCCCGCACCTCGCGTCAGCATCCCGCGACCCGCACCTTCCAGGCGCTTCGGATCGCGGTCAATGACGAACTCGCAGCACTTCAAACGCTGCTCGATCGACTGACGCGGGCCTTGCAGACGGACGACACGTCTTGGCTCCGGCCCGGCGCGAGGATCGGCATCATTGCCTTTCATAGCCTCGAGGACCGGCCGGTCAAGCGGTGCTTCACGACACTGGTCCGTGGTGGCCTTGCTTCCGATGTCTCGGCCGGTGCGGTTCGGGCCGGGCAGGAGGAGCAGGATCGGAACCCACGCAGTCGCAGCGCGCGGCTGCGGGTCATCCGGTCGACAACTGAGTGATCTGTCCGCCCCCGCATGGACGCGGGATGTCGGAAGGTCGATTGGAGAGAGGTCCCCACGCATGGACGCGAGGCGATGACTCGAGAAAACAAGTTCGCGCTCATCATCGGGTTCGCGATGCTGCTGGTGGTCGGCATCCTGATGTCGGACCATCTGGCCGAAGTGACCCGAGGCGCCCCCGGCAGCATTGTCATCGACGACCCCATGCAAGGTGTCGGGGCGTATCCGATCGAGTATCAACCACTCGTCGCCGCTGCCACCATGCCAACCGTGCAGCCGCTGACGCTCCCAGCCGCGGCGGGCATGACCGAACCAGTCCATGCCGTTCGAGCGGGTGACACACTGTCCTCCATTGCGATGCAGTACTACGGTGATCGCCACCTCGCCGCCGCTTTGGCAGAACACAACGGGCTTCCCAACCCCGATCGCCTTCACCAGGGTGTCCGGCTGATCATCCCAGCGACGCTCCCGGCCATGCCGACATCGCCCGCGACCACGCCACCCACCGACGAGCTCACCCCGCCGACCATGTCCGAATACACCGTTCGCCCCGGCGACACCCTCTCAGAACTCGCCCAACAGTTGATGGGATCGGCGCGGCAGACCAACCATCTGCTCGAACTCAATCGTGACCGGCTCCGCACCGCCGACGCCCTCACGGTCGGCACCCGCCTGCGCTACCCGGTTGCGGCGGCATCAAGGCAGCCATGAAGACCCGCTTTCTGCTGATGATCGTCGTCGTGGCCCTCGCAGGTCTGCTGCTGCTCTCGCTGCGGCAGCAGCGGATTGCCCTGATTCATGACATGAGTCGGCTCCACCGCACCTTCGATACCGAGCGCGCCCGTTTGTGGGCGGCCCGCGCCGAGGTCGCCGCCTTGGCCCGCCCCGGCGTCCTCGCCGCCGAACCCGGCGACGACTGGGCGGCGGCCGTGCCGACTTCGCGGGAGCAGGATGCCGATGAGGCCCGGTGATGAGGGAACGCCCACCGCGGCGGATACGCGGCAGTCGCTTCGAATCGCCTCGTGGGGAACGGCGCTGACCATCGTCGTCACCCTCGGCTTTCTTCTGGTGCCGCTGCGGGTGCTGCAACTCCAGGAGGCGCCCAGCCCACAACTGGCCGCCGAGATCGCTGGCGATTCCAGTCGTCGCGATACGCTCGTCCGCCGCGGCGACATCCTCGATCGTCGCGGGCGTCTGCTTGCGACGACCTCGCTTGGCTGGAGAGCCTTTGCCGACCCGGTCGAAGCGACGGATCCGACGCTGATCGGCGCCCGACTCGATGAGGCGATCGGCATCCCCGCCATTGCGACCGACCGGGCCTTGTCCGGGCGGCTGCACCGCCGATACATCCCGGTGTCCTCCATCCTCGAACCGTGGCAGGTGGAGCGGCTGCGGTCGGATCCGATTCGAGGCATTGGGCTTGAGCCGCGACCGGTCCGCCACTATCCGCAGGCCCTCGACGCCGCCTCGCTCGTAGGGGTCGTTGGGTTCGAACACTCCGGGCTCGCCGGCCTTGAGCATTCCATGGAGCGATCTCTGCATCCGACCGCGGGACACGTCCGCACGATTCGCGACGTACACCGACGCACCATGTGGATTCCACCCGACGGCTTCGAGCCGGGCGCCAGTGGCGAGTCGATCAGACTGAGCATCGACCTTGCCATTCAGCGGCTCGCCCAGAGACGCTTGCGTACCGCCGTAGACGAGTATGGGGCGGCGGGAGGGCGTCTGGTCATCATGGATTGCCGCACGGGAGAACTGCTCGCGGCGGTTGACGTGAGCACGGACGAAGAAGACACCGATGCCCGCCTTCGCCGAAACCGATGCGTCACGGACCCCTACGAGCCCGGGTCGACCTTCAAGCCCTTCGTCTGGGCTGCCGCAACGCAGGATGGGCTCGCGACGCCGGACGAAATCCTCCCGACACCCTCGAACGGCCCCCACCGCACGTCCTTTGGACGCCGCATTCGTGATGCGCACTACCGAGGGCCGACATCGTGGCGAATGGTGCTGGTCAAGTCGCTCAACAGCGGTATGGCCATCGTGGCCGAACGGATGCAGCGGTCGCGACTGCGGACGCTGGTTGGGACGCTTGGATTCGGACAACCAACCGGATGCGGTCTGCCCGGCGAGACCGGGGGCATCGTCACGAGCGAGCGTCATTGGTCGGCCTATACGCAGACCTCGGTGGCAATGGGGCATGAGATCGCCGTCACGCCGGTGCAGATGGCGCGGGCATTCTGCGTGTTCGCAAACGATGGTCAGATGCCGACTGCAACCATGCGGGCCCGAACGACCGACGCGGTGCTGCTTTCCGTGCCGGTGTTCGAACCCGAAATCGCAGCGCTCGCTCGCCGCACCATGGTGCGGGTGATGACCGAAGGGACCGGCAAGCGGGCCCAATCAGAGGACTACTCGATGTTCGGGAAGTCCGGAACCGCCCAACTGCCCAAGGCCGAGGGTGGCGGGTATCACGAAGATCGCTACGTCTCGAGTTTCATCGCTGGCGCACCGGCCGACACGCCTCGCATCATTGTGCTGTGCGTCATCGACGATCCCGATCGATCACTGGGCGCCTGGTACGGCGGATCGACCGCCGGGCCGGTCGTGCGAGACCTCGTGGACGGTGTCCTTCCATACCTTGGCGTGGCAACGGATCTGCTCCCACACGCGAGCCGATAGTCTGCGATTCACCGCCACCGAGTGGCCGAACCGGACAGCCCAGCCAGTTCGCGATACCCACCAACGAACAGCAGACCAAGAACACCAAGCACGGCGAACATGAGTGACGCGGTCCACGCGCCGATGCCAACGCACCATGCCGCGGCAATGAGGGGTTGCCACAACGCCACATACCGAATGATCTTCGCAGCAGCCTGCCGCCTGCTGCTGGCCGTGGCGATCTTCCACCGAAGCACTGCACCCAACGCCACAACCGCGCAGATCGGCCAGACAACCGTCGCCAGCATGGGATGATCCGGCCACGG
>CAYYGU010000054.1:0-3252 GCA_964471525.1 uncultured Isosphaeraceae bacterium | reverse complement strand
CAACCGCGCAGATCGGCCAGACAACCGTCGCCAGCATGGGATGATCCGGCCACGGCACACCACCAGTCCCCGACCGGAGCCCGAGCGTCACGACGGAGATCACGACCCATCCGAGCACGACGGCCGGAACGGCTCTTCGTGAGAGCAGCGGACGCTTGTCGGCCAGCACATGAACTGCGACCGATGCCAGCACGGCGATCGTCATCGCGAGCCACACGGCTGCTGGCATCGGCATCTGCCAGTTCGGCACGAGCATGATGCCCGCGAGTACCGCGCCCGGAACCAACAGACCGATTGCGGGAATGAACTTCGCCGCCGCATTATGGAACAGCAGCAGGCTCGCCAGCACGAGTGCCACATAGGCCGCGTCGCCGCCGAGCAGCATGGCTGCAAAGATCGCCAGCAGAAGGGTTCCGACCACGATGATGATCGTGGGACCGGTCGAGTACTCCACTGCCGCGGCTCCCCCGATCACCGCGTCCCGCCGCCTGTCGAGCAGATCATTGAGCGCCGCGCCGTAGGCGATGAGTCCGATCGCCGCGAGGGCTGCTGCCAGCATCGCCCACACCGGAAGGGCGACGCTGCCACCAAGCTCCGCGGTGAGTACCACGCTCAACGCAGCATCACATGCCGCCCCAAAGGCAATACTCCCCCTGATGTGCTGATCGCGTATCCGGCTCATGTCCAATGCCGCTCCATGCAGGCTGCGCGGTACGATAGCCCGTTCTGACCGAAGTGCCCGACCCACATGGATTCCAGTCTTGTCCACCCCCACCCCATCGAAAATGCCCCCCCTCCGGATCGCCGTCGCCGCGTCCCGCTGGTATCCCGAGATCATGCAGCCGCTCATTGCAGGTGCCCAAAGAGCATTCCATGAGGCCTTTGGTGACGATGGCGGACAGATGACGGTTCTCGAGTGTCCTGGCACGTGGGAGCTCCCGGTGACGATTGCGGCGATGTGTGAGACACTCGACCCGACGCCCGATGCCTTCGTCGCCCTCGGCTGCGTGATCAAAGGTGAAACCTCGCACGACCGCTGGATCAACGATGCCGTCTGCACCGCGCTGGCGAACCTCAGCGGTGAGATGCGAATCCCGATTGCGTTGGGCGTCCTGACCTGCGACACAATGGATCAGGCGCAGGCAAGGGCCGGTGGCGATCGCGGCAATACAGGGTTCGACGCCATGAACGCTGCCATTGAGCATGCGGTGGCGCTTCGCACCATCGCGTGGGATCGCACGCCGTGAATGATCTGCACGAGATCCGCCGCGGCGCCTTGCTTGCCATCTGCCAGTTCGATGCCGGGCGAGACGATGAACCCGAAACCGTCCGCGAAGGATTGTTGGCTGGTGGTGTTCCGGAGCGACTGGTCGATGCTGCAACCGAGTTGGCGACCGATGCATGGAACGGCAGAAGCGAAAGCGACGTCGCCATCGCCGCGCTGGCGACCGACTGGCCGATCCACCGACAGCCCTGTGTCGACCGGGCCCTCCTTCGATTGGCCGCATGGGAGATGCGATCTGGCCGCGTACCAGTTGCGGTTGCGATCGACGAAGCCGTGGAATTGGCTCGTGAATTCAGTACCGAGGATTCGCCAGCATTCGTCAACGGAGTGCTCGACGCCTACCGACAGACCCTTGAGTCGGATGAGACCGAAACGCCGCTTCCGGAACACGCGGACTGAGGTGACCATGGGACTGTTCAGCACCACCATGACCGCCCTCAGGCGAGGGCTGAATCGAACGCGAGCGTCCATGGGCAGTCCGCTGAGTCGCCTCCTCAAGGGTCGGCAGATCGATGCGGACACCATCGACTCCATCGAGCGTTGTCTCCTCCATGCCGATGTCGGCACGAAGGCAACCGATGAAATCATCGGCACGATGCGATCCGACGCCGCCGCTGGCAAGATGGAGCGAGGCGAGGATGCGATCGACTTCTTGCAGAAGCAACTGACCATGCGACTTGGCGAGCAGTCGCCGCTGGCGACATCGAACGACCGGCCACTGGTCATTCTCGTCGCAGGCGTCAACGGTGTCGGGAAAACGACCTCGGTTGCCAAGATCGCCCACGCCATCCGCGCTGACGGCAGAACCGTGCTGCTCGCTGCTGCGGACACCTTCCGCGCGGGCGCGGTCGAGCAGTTGGTGACGTGGGGCGACCGGCTTGACGTGGATGTCGTCCGAGGGGCCGCCGGGGCCGACCCCGCCGCCGTTGTGTGGGATGCCATGGATGCTGCGATGGCCCGCGACGTGGATGTGCTGCTGGTCGATACGGCCGGGCGGATGCACACCGAAGAGGGGCTGATGCGGCAATTGACCAAAATCAAAGGCGTCTTGACCAAGCGGATTCCCAACGCGCCCCACGAAGTGCTGCTCGTCCTTGACGCCACCCAAGGCCAGAACGCGTTGGTGCAGGCCCACCGATTCGCCGAAGCGGTCGACGTCACGGGCATCTTCCTTGCCAAACTCGACGGAACCGCCAAAGGCGGCATCGTGGTCGCCATTGCGACCGAATTGGGTATCCCGGTCAAGCTCGTCGGAGTGGGCGAACGACCCGAGGATGTGGAGCCCTTCGATCCACCTGCATTTGTTGCTGAAATGTTCGAATAGCCCCTCTTGGTGGCGATGCCGACCACGACGGGGTATCGTCCACCACCGTGCGAGGCGCTCTCTTCCCAATTTCGCGGCGCCGCCTCCGGCATCTTGTCTTCGCCCTTGCTGGCGTGGTGACGCTCGGCGTCAATGGACCTGCGGTGACCAAAACCATACCGGCCGCCCGCGGCGACTCGCTCGGCGGCCTTGTCCTGCCGGTCGAACCTCGCGAGGGAGACGTCACCATGCGGGCCCTGCGGGGGTGGCACTGGCGGGTTGGCTCCACGCAGCGTCTGCTCCTTCAGGGCGATACACGAATCGAGATCGCCGGCTGGGTTTTTGAAGGTCCCCGGCTCCTCCTCTGGCTTGAACGCATTCCAAGTCAAGACGGTCTGGTCACGCAAGTCGCCCTCTGGATTCCCAGTGCAACATCGCATTCATCCGGGGTAGGACGCGGGCCGACCGGCAACAATCTGCTCGTCGTCGCGACGGTTCGCGGTGAGACCGTTCTTGACGTGGCGCTGCTTGACAAGGGGCCGCCACCGGGGCTTGCGTCGCTTGTCCAAAGGGCTGATGACCGGCTTGCCACGTACGTTGCCGGAATCCAGCAAGCCCCCCCGCCGCTTGTGGACTACCCGACCGTCGTTGGCCGCGACACACC
>CAYYGU010000053.1:0-10551 GCA_964471525.1 uncultured Isosphaeraceae bacterium | reverse complement strand
GGACCGATGCTGCAGGGCGGTCTTCGGACCAGTCCGCTGGGCATGGCGGCTGCCCTCGGCGATGCGGCCACGGTGGAGCTTCTTCTCGGGGCGGGGGCGCTTCCAGATGGGCCGGTTGGCACGCGTCCTCCAATCTGGAATGCCGCGCTCACCTGCAACGTTGATGTGACCAGGACGCTTGTTCGGCGCGGCGCATCGGTCGGGATTCGCCGCGGCGCACGTGGAGTGACGCCGCTGCTCGCCGCATGCCAAGGCGCGTGTCCATCGGTTGCCTGCCTGATGATCGAAGGCGGCGCCGATCCGCACGCGGCCACGGTCGATGGCGTGACGCCGCTCATGGCGGCCGCGTGGTGGGGTTCGGTTGCGGTGCTCCGGGAACTTCTTGATTCCGATCCCGATCTGCTCGCGACGGATCATGCCGGCCATGACGGCGTGTACTTCGCGGCGCTCCGCGGACACACAGACTGTCTCAGGCTGCTGCTTGATGCGGGCAGCAAGTCGGACCGCGCAACGGTGCACGGTTGGACGGCGCTCATGGCCGCAGCCCGCAGCGGGTGTACTTCGTGCATCACGCTGCTGCTCGATCACAAGGCGGATCCAAACGCCACCGCAGCGAACGGCTGGTCCCCGATGCAGGAGGCGGCGCGGCACTGTCATGCGGACGTCATGAAGCAATTGCTTGCAGTGGGGACGTCCGTAGGCATTACGAAGGCCCGCTGGACCGCTCTTGACGAGGCGGTTCGAGGCGGTTGTCCCGATGCCATGCGAGTGCTCCTTGAGTCGGATGCGGGACTCCATGCCGGTCGTCATCATGTGGATACCGCCGCTGACCAGATCAACGCGAGAATACAGGCAGCGATTGCCTCCCCAGCGGTGCAGGCTCGGCTCGCCAAGTGCCAGCAGGTACTCGATGAGGCCAAGAAACGAGCGGAGGAGACCTTCTGATGGAGTTCATCCCCGAGGAGATCGACGGCGACATGATGGTCCTTCGCGCCGATGGTGGTCTGGATGCGACCAACGCCGCGGCCTTTATCAAGGAAGTCGAGGCCATTGCAGGCGGCGGCATCAACAGGCTCATCATCGACTGCTCCAATCTTACGCACATCTCCAGTGTCGGCCTCGGCGCCTTGATTCGCCTGCACGCCCGGGCGGCCAAGCAGGGTGGGGAGGTCAAGTTGTGCGGTGTCTCCGGCGTCGTGATGCAGGTGCTGAGCATGATGCGGCTCGATCGCGTCTTTGGGATGTACCCCGACATCGATCAAGCGAGGTTGTCCTTCGGCCCGCGGGATTGAGCGGCGTGGAGAAGGGAGTGACGCCTGTGTTTCATCTGGAACCAAACCCGACGTGGACTCACCAGTGGGTTCTTTGGGTGAGTGTCTGGTGCTATGCCTTCCACATTCTCGAAGAGTACTTCTTCGATTGGAATGACCTTTCCCCCTAAATCCAGTCCAGTCCGAGTGATAGTCTCGGGCGTATTCCTCGGTCGCGGCGAGCATCGCGGCACCAATCCCGTGTGTCGGTGCCACGGCCGCTGAATGCCTCGTACATGAAGCTCGGCCGAAGTCGGAAAATGGCACTCCAGCGTCATGAAGCCGATGGGCTGATCATCCTGGCTCGCACGCACGGTCGGCATTCGCTCGATTGCCTTCACGTAGTCAACGATGCTGGCCTCGATGCCGAACCACCCAGGAAGGCTTCACAGAATCGGTTCACAGATGGTGCCGAGGCCGATGGCGGGCGGGTGGATCGTCATGCCTTGTGCGAGCGGTGCCGTCATTCGCGGCACGATATCCTCCCCGAACTTTGGAAGGGACTCCTCCAACCCAACCGGCTCGGGCAACCGCTGGGGTTCTCATGGCGATCGGTGGGTTTGGATTCTGGGCGACGATTACGCCGCTCTACTACCGAGCGATCGATTCGGTGCCGCTCGGTGAGTTGCTCGCGTGGCGCGTGCTTTCGGGTCTTCCGGCGATGTGGCTGCTGTTGTGGGCGACCCGGAAGTTGCCGCAGTGGTGGGCGGCGCTTCGGAATCCGCGGGTGCTTGGCGTGCTTGCGGTATCGGCGGTGCTCATCGCGATCAACTGGGTGGTTTTCATGTGGGCGGTCGTGGACAACCGTCTCAGTGAAGCGAGTCTGGGCTACTACATCAATCCGCTGTTCTCGGTGGCGCTGGGTATGGTCTTTCTCGGTGAGCGGATGCGCGTGGCGCAGTGGGTGGCGATCGCGCTGGCCACGGTGGGCGTGGGTGTCTTGGCGTGGCGGCTCGGTGGTGTGCCGTGGATCTCGCTGACCCTGGCTGGATCATTTGGGCTGTACGGGTTCACGCGAAAACTTGTCAGCGCTACGGCAGCGCCGGGCTTGGCGGTCGAAATGCTGCTGCTGTTTCCGTTCATGCTGGTGCTGCTGTACATGGATGCTTCAAAGCACGGCAATGCGATGCTTGGCGGTCCGTGGTGGATTTCGATGTTGTTGCTGCTGGGCGGCGTGGTCACGATGATCCCGCTCGTGCTTTTTGCAGGGTGCACCAAACGTCTCCGGCTCGCCACCGTGGGACTCCTTCAGTACATCGCGCCAACCGGACAGCTTCTCATGGCGGTGTTTCTGTTCGATGAGGCATTCGGAGTCGAGCGGATGATTGCGTTCGCCTTCATCTGGGCTGCGGTGATCACCTACTCTGTTGACTCGATCAGGCATGCCAAGGCCGGGTATGTGGCACGAGTCAATGTCCCTGGAGAAGGCTGAGGGCATTCTGCGGATGAGATTGCATGATCTCGCCTTTGAGACTGGCGGGGGCTGTGTTAGTCTCAACCCAAGCAGAGAGGATGATTCCCATGATCACCTGCACCTTCGTCGGCCTTGCCGCGTTCTCGACCGCCCTGGCGGCCCCTCAATTCGAAATCATCGACATCGGCACCTTCGGCACCGGTCCCTGCGGCGCCCACGACATCAGTGAGGTTGATACAGCCTGTGGGCAGGGCACGGCGCCCAATGGTCTCAATCAGCACGCCTTCTACTGGGATGGTGATGTGATGCACAATATTCCGCCGATGAGCGCGCCCGCCGGTGGCAACTCGTGGGGCTTTTCGATGAACAGCCACGGCCATGTCGTTGGGTATGCACATGCCGCAAGCGGGAGCGCATTCCACCCGTATCGATGGTCGCCAGAGGAAGGCACCGTCGATCTTGGCGTCCCATCATGGGCGGTCGGCGATTACGGGCAAGGAAAGGACATCAACGATCTTGGAACCGTAGTTGGTCTTGTCGGCACTGTGCCCTACAACATCCGTGGATGCATCTGGATCGATGGGTTGCAATTGGAAGTGCCGACCTTTGGCGGAAACGAATCGCAGTGTCTGGCCGTGAACGAACTCAACGATGTTGTTGGCTTCTCTCGCTTGGAGTCCGGAAAGATGCGGGGATTTGTCGTCATTGCGGGCAACGTCGGCAACATCATCGAACTGGAGGCACCGGAAGGCGGCGGCGCGCAGGCGACAGATATCAATGAACAGCGGGTCGTGTGCGGATGGGGCGCCAACGAAGATGGCACCTACCACGCGCTGAAGTGGACCCATGATGGGGGCATGGAGTATCTCGGCGAGCCGGCGGGCTGGGAAACATTTGCGTATGACATCAACGAGTCCGGCTGGATCGTCGGCAAGGCGTGGGCGCCGCCAGCGATCTCTGGAACGACCACCGACCATGCGTGCGCTTGGATCGACGGTGAGTTTGTGCTGCTTGAAGACCTCGTCATCAATAACGTCGATGGCGCCGAGTTTCGAATTTGCCGCGGTGTCAACGAAAACGGCTGGATCGCCACCTCGATGGTTTGGGATGATCAGGACAACCACGCCGCCGTACTGCGTCCGATCGACCCCTCGACCGGTGACACCAACGGCGATGGCCTTGTCAATACCGACGATGTGCTTGCCGTGATCTCCGCCTGGGGGCCCTGCGAGCCACCGTGCGGCGCCGACCTCAATGGCGACGGCATCGTCGGAACCGATGATCTGCTCGCGGTGCTGGCTGGCTGGACCCAGTAGGGGCGGAAGGCACACGTCGAACGTTGGAAGTCGGGGTGAGGCCCCCGGCTTCCGACGCTCGTTCTAGTGGGCCGCGGCCTCATCGTAGAGTTTCAGCACAATCTTGCTGAACGCATGGGCTGGCCCGCCGCCCATGAGGACCGCGATGTCGAGGGCTTCGAGGACCTCCTCGCGGGTGGCCCCGTTCTTGTGAGCGAGGGGAACGTGGTGGTGCAGACAATGCTCACACAGCCGGCTGACGGCCGCCACGATGGCCATCAACTCCTTGGTCTTGACATCGAGCGATCCGGGCTCGAGGGTGGCTTTGTACATGGTGCGGAAGGCGTTTTCCGAGTTGGGTCGCATGGGGATGGTTTCCTGATCGAGGCCTTGGGTTTCGGGGATCTTGTTGAACGTCCTTGGTGAGGGACAGACTAGACTGTAGGCGTTACAAAAGGATCCACCAGATGCGTCATGTTTTGATCTTGTGTTGCGTTCTCTCTGCGACCGTGTCAGCGGCCGCCCAGATCGGCAAGCCAGCCCCCGCAGCCAAGCCACAGGGAAGGCCGACCCCAGCACAGGCTGCCGAACCCGACAAGCCCGAGTACCCCGCCGTGGCAACGGTCGTGGACGCCTTCGTCGAAGCCACTGGTGGCGAAGCGGCCTATCTGTCTCTGGATGGATTGGCACGCCGCTACACATGGACGATCGGCAAGGACACCGGGTCGCTTCAGAGCAAGGCCACGTCGGGCGGCGGCTTCTTGCTTGACATGACGATGAGTGACTCGGCATGGCACGAGGGACAAGGATCGAACGGAACCCAGACGTGGCTCGAGGATGCGACCGGGACGTGTTATCCCGCTCCGGACATCGTGGCCATCCAACTGCAGATGGAACACGATCCAACGGCGTGGCTGCATCTCGACAAGTACGTGCGAATCTCTGCCGTATCGAGTGAGGTGCCGGTGCTCGATCGCCCCAACTGGCGGGTCATCTTGGTTCCTCACGCGGGTCGATCGTGGTACGCCTACTTTGATATCGAGACCGGTCTGCTCAGCCGCTTTGAATTCACGCGGCCTGGTGAGTCTGGACGGCTCATGACGGTTGAGCGAAAGTATGCCGATTGGAAGTCGATCGGCTCGATCATGCTGCCACATACGATCGAAGAGCAGTCGATTGCGGGGACGGTCACAATGAAACTTGTGGAGGCCACCGAGCAGGCGTTTCCACCTGACACGTTTGCATTGACCGCGTGCGCCAAAGAGGCCTTTGATCGGCCCGCAGCGGATACGTCGCCTCCGGACCTTTCCGAACTTCCAACGCAGGGTGAGTATCACGCGAAGTTGATCGACATGATCGGCCCGAATCTTGTCGATGCGCAGGGCAAGCAGATTCCGTCGTCAATTCTGGCCGACACGCCGGACGTGCTGTTGTACTTCACCGCAAAGTGGTGTGGTCCGTGTCGCCTCTTCACGCCCAAACTTGTTGAGTTCTACAATCAGAATGCCGGGAAGCGTGATTTTTTGGCGATCGTGGTCAGCAGCGATCGATCGAAGCGCCAACTTGACCAGTACTTGAAGGAGTACAAGATGCCCTTCCCTGCAGTCCCATGGGGACGGCTGGATGCCAGTGGTATCAAGAAAGAATACGGGGCGCGGGGAATACCAAACCTCGTGTGGCTCGACGGGCAGGATGAGATCGTCAAGGGGAGTTATGAGAAGGGATCCTACGTCGGACCAGCGAAGGTTTTGTCCGCGTTCAAGAGGCATATGGGGCTGTAGGTGTCGTCCCCACCGCATCTCGATGCATACCGCAGTGCGATCACCGAGCACGGCCCCGGCTTTGCAGCCACGTTATGGGGATCACCCGAGACGCAGGTACTGCGGTTTGCCGTGATGCATGACATGGCGGGGGGATTCGGCGGTGATCGTATTCTTGATCTTGGGTGCGGGGACGGCGGCCTGGCGCGGTGGCTGGCCACGCGGCAGGAACACCCTGCTCGGTATGTGGGACTTGATGCGATTGCCGAGCAGATCGGGATGGCTCAATCGACCTCGCCACCATGGGCGAACTTCCAGCAGTGTGATGTGTCAGGGAATTGGGCGAGTTCGGAGCGATTCGATTGGGTGCTTGTCTCCGGCACGCTCAACACGATGGACACCCAACTCGCTGAAGCGGTGCTAGATTCGGCGTGGCAGTGCTGTGATGTGGGACTGGCGTTCAACTTCCTCTCAGACCAACCAAGCGTCCGTTGGCAGGATTCCGAACTCGGTCCCGCTCACCGATTCAGCCTCTCCGCGTGGTGCGCCTGGGCGCTTGAGCGGACGCCGTTGGTTGCCTGCCGTCAGGAGTATCTGGACGGCCACGACGCCACCATTGCGATGCGAAAGGGCCACGAGATGCAATCCGGGACCGAGCGCGTGGAGTAGCCAAGTGACGAGATTCCATCGGGGGGTGTCGAACCCCTATTTCACGATTCGGGCGATGGCATGGATCTGCTCCTCGCTCAATACGCCGCGTTCATGGGCGTAGGGGAGGCATCGCGCGACCAGCACGCGGTACAGCGGCACCAGATGCGGTGCTTCGACGGCGAGCACGCTCAGGTGTTGCTCGATGGTTCCGGCGTCACCACGGACGGCGGGTCCCATCACCGCTTCGGGAACGCCGAGCCGTTCCAGATTGCGTCCGGCCTCCTGCACCATCCGGCCCATCGCCGTCGCGCCGGTCTCGCGGTCCAGTCCAAGCACGGCCCAGAGATCAACCGCCGAAGCGAGCAGCCCGGTCATCAATCCGCCGACCATCGCAGCCGAGAGGTGATACAACGCGCGGTGTTCTGAAGGAACGGAGATCGGTTCCATGTGGAGGTCTTCGGCGAACGAGTTGAGCCACTCCTTGGCGGGTTCGCGGCCGTCAACCGCGACCGTGGCGCCTCGCAGGGCGTCGTGCTCGCGTCCGCCAGCCGCGAGCACCATGACCGGATGCAGCGATCCGGTGTGGGCGCCGCGTCCAGCCGCGACATCGAGGACGGCAAGCCCCTTGGCACCTGACGTATGCGCCACGAGCGCGCCGCCGACGTCCCGAAGCGTCGCAGCCACCGGCGCGATCGCATCGTCTGGTACGCAGAGCATGATGACGTCCGCGTGTTTCGACAGTGCAGCAGTTTCACCCACGAGCACCGCGCCGAGTTCGTCGGCGAGAACCGCCGCCCGCTCGGGGTGGCGGCTTGCAAGCGCCGTGACGCGTCGCCCCGCGGCGTGAGCCCCACGCGCGATGGCGGTTCCCATTGCACCTGCGCCGACGATCGCGATGGAGGCGGTTGAGTCAATCATGGGTGGAGGATCGCTTGGATCCCTCCACTTGTCGACCCTCGTGGGTCAAATGGGCACGCTTGGAGGATCGGATGCCTCGTCTTCGCCGGATTGAGGCTGTCAAGAACGGCCGCAGCAGGAGACCCACCGCGGCGATCGCCACGAGGCTGACAACCCAGAACTGGGGCGATCCCCACGGCATCAGGACCAACCCGCCGCGACGACGACCTGATACACGATCCACGCGCCGACCCACGCAACCGCGGTCATCCATCCGAATTGAGCCGCGGCCCATTTCCATCCGCCGGCCTCTCTCGCGGTGACGGCCAGTGTCGGCAGGCACTGCATGGCCAGCACGAAGAAGACGAGCAGGCTTGCTGCGGTGGCGGTTGTCAGCATGGGCTTTCCGTTGTCGCGTGTGGCCCGAGCGATGCGGTCAAGAACCTCGGGGTCGTCCTGATCGTCGCCCGCGACGAGCACCGCCATGGTCGATACGAACACTTCTCGGGCGGCAAAGGACGTCATGACGCCGACCGTCAACTGCCAGTCCCAGTCGAGTGGTTCGAAGACGGGCTGTACGGCCTTCCCGATTCTGCCTGCAAAGGAGTATTCCATGGGGGAGGGTTCAGCCGTGTTGGACGCCACCGCAGAAGCGGGCTGCGCTGGCAGCGTCTCGGGCGGCTTTGGGTAGGCACTGAGCCACCACAGGACGATGACCATGCCGAGGATCACCGTGCCAGCCTTGCGAAGGAATAACCAGCCTCGATCCCAACATGTGAGCAGTGCTGTGGTGATGGATGGCCACTGGTAATCCGGCAATTCGATCACCATGGGCCGGGCAGTTCCGGGAAGAATGGAGCGGCGGGCCAGAAAGGCCGAGCCGATCGCGGCGATGATGCCCAGCGCATAGCAGCCTGCGAAAACGAGCCCGGCCAGAAGTGGTCGGTCCGCGAACATCACCCCGATCAGCAGGACATACACCGGAAGCCGCGCCGCGCATGAGAGAAAGGGCGCCGTCAAGATGACGGCCAACCGATCACGGCGATCCGGTACCAGCCTGGTCGACATGATGGCCGGGATCGCGCAGGCGTGGGCCGAGAGCATCGGTACGAAGGCTTGGCCAGGCAGTCCAAAATGTCGCAGCACGCGGTCCATGACGAAGGCGGCTCGCGCGAGGTAGCCCGTATCTTCCAGTAGGGCGATCAGGAAGAAGAGCAGCAGAATCTGGGGCAGGAAAACGACGGTTCCGGCAAGGCCGCCGACGACGCCGTCGACGATGAGATCTCGCACATCGCCCTCAGGCAGGATGGAAGCAAGCCCGCCGCCGATGTGTCCGAAGATGGTGTCAATGAGGTCCATGGGGATCGCGGCAAAGGCGAAGATCGTCCAGAAGAGGCCAGCCATGACCAAGGCGAATATCAGGACGCCGAGCAGTGGGTGGGTACAGGCGTTGTCGAGTCGATCGCTCAGGCGGTCGGCGGCGAGAATCGGCGGTCGTGGGGTGCTTTCGCGGATCACGCCGTCGACCCACTCATCGCAGGCTGCTGGGTCATTGATGTCGGGAAGCGGGCCGTCACATACCCGCGGGGTCGCGACGGCCGCGCCGAGTGCTTCAACGCCGTGGCCGCTCCGGGCGCTGATGGATACAACCTCGCAGCCGAGCCATCCGGCGAGGCGATGCTCGTCGACTTCGAATCCTCGCTTGCGAGCGGTGTCCACGCGATTGAGTGCCACGACACATGGCAATCCAAACCCAAGCGTTTCGATGGCCAGATGGAGCCCCCGCTGCAAATTGGTCGCATCGAGCACGAGCAGAACGACGTCGGGTGTAAACGCGCCGCGTTTCTCGCCGCGGAGGCATTCCCGAACGACGGTTGCTTCGGGTTGGGGCAGGGTGATCGCGTAGGTGCCGGGCAGGTCGATCAGGCGGCTTGCGCCCCATCGTCCGACATGCGCATCGACAGTGCTTCCCGGGATATTGGCGGTGTGCGAGCGAAGGCCGCACAGCCTGTTGAAGAGCGTGGTTTTCCCAACATTGGGCTGTCCGACGAGGGCCACGGTCCGGGCGGTGGTGTCGAACTTCTGACCGGTGGGGTTGGCGGGGTCGGCCCGATTCACTGTGAAGGGCTCAGGCGTGCGGGGTGACTTCGATGGCCTCGCTCATCGCCTCGGCGAGTCCGAGCCGGGTGCATCCCGCCTCGACGATACAGGGTTCGCCGGTGCGTTTGACCGTCACATCCATGCCCTCTCGCAGTCCCATCGCGCGAAGCAGCGGTGCATCAGCGCCAGCCGTTGCGGTGATGGTGGCGGTGTCGCCGCTGGCGAGGGTGTTCAGGGTGGTCGTGCTCACAACGATCTCCTACTGAGAATCATTCTCAGGAAGAAATTCTACCCTGTTGTCACGATTCGATCAAGCCCGGCGGCGTCGGCGGCCAGCCAGTCCGGCGAGTCCCAGTACGGCGATGCCAGCAGGGGCCGGAATGGGCATGTAGACGATGGTCATACTGCCACTTTGGTACTGGCCTGCGGGCAGCCCGGAGCCGTCTACCCAGCTGGAGGCGGTCAGGACGTACACCCTGCCTTCGGGGCTGCTGAAGAGGTTGTCCAGTTCCACATCGAGCGATCCGCTGACGGGGCCAAACGTCCCCCCCGAGTTGGCGTCGGGGAAGGGCTGGACCATGACGATTTCGGACTCAGCGGCGTCTGTGACGGCCTGAAAGCCGAAAAAGGCCTCGCTGCCCCAGTTTGGAATGCCGGTGTTGTCAAAGGTTTCCAGCACCACGTTGTCCCACCGCAATTCGACCACCTGGGCCGGCCCAATCTCCAATTCCGCGGTGATAACGGGGGCGCCACCCATGTAGGCCACACCGGTGAGATCGAAGATGGCCTCTTCGTAGGCGCCGGTTCCACCTGCCGCCGCAAGACCACCAAGGCCCAGCACCGCAGCAGAGGCGACAACGAACCCGGATGACCGTACTTGGGGCATGCTTCTCCTCACCGGGTAAGGATACTGGCTGGCGGGCCAGGTGCAAGGACAGAGCACGGTTTCTGGGCTGCAAGCTGAGCCCGGGGGTGGATTTGGAGGGGGAACGAGCCCAGCATTAGGCTCCCCTGTTCTTGGACACCCACCCAATTCACCCAGAGCGGCCCATTCTCGCCCCGTTCTTGGACACCCATCCCGTTCTTGCATCCCGTTCTTGGACACCCATCCAACGCCCAGTAGT
>CAYYGU010000052.1:0-10769 GCA_964471525.1 uncultured Isosphaeraceae bacterium | reverse complement strand
CCAGCAAGGCCACCAAACTGTAGTAACTCGCCCGCTCCCACAACTCGGCGAAGGCCACCATTGCCACACCGATGAAGGCCCGGCGTTGATTCGGTTGTGCGTCAGCCACCGAGGGCTCCCTGTACTGCGTCGAATTGATCCACCACAACGAAGGCCGGTGGACCGATCACCACCACGGATCGGATGACCGCCGCAGGCCACCCCTCCCATCGTCCCAGCGGACCAACCTCAAGGATACATGCCAGCGCGAAACCGCCACCGGACACAACCCACGCCCAACCCGGTACACCATCAAAGTCGTAGGTCCACGCCGTGACGGCGATCACAGCCACCACGCCGCCAAGCGTCATGCCCCCACCGGATGCCCCCCCCGCCACGCGTCCCCCGGCGAGCCATCCGAGCAGCAGTACCACGCCGCACATGGCGCACAGGGCCCCAGCCATGAGCGAGAGTGTCATCGAACCAGCCACGAGCGCCATGGCGGAGACCGCCGCGGCAGCAACCAACCCGCCAAGTGGCATGACAGCGCCCGCACGTGCTCCATCCAGCAGTCCGGTCAACAAGGCCGATCCGCCAATCAGCATCGCCACGGTCACGGGTGACTGATCCGGCAGCGGCAGCAACCACACGCTCGCCACGCCGGCCGCCACTGCCAGGATGAACCGACCAGCCCATTCGCGCCGAGGCAACGCGGCTTCGATCAAGCCAACGCCCGTCAGCACCGCGGCCATGAGGAAGACGCCGTGCCACTTCTGGGCAGGCGGCCAGTCCGGAAGGCCCACACTCGCCACAAAGGAACCACCAGCGGTCCCACCCAGGACAAGCGCGATCAGACCACACCTCACTCGCGGCCATCGTCCAAGGCCCAAGATCCACCAACAGCCGGCCAGCAGCAGGCCGCCGGCGACAGCCGGAATCCCGACACTCCACAGCACCGACTCAAGCATCAGCCATCAGCGTCCCGGCTCGATACCACCCTCAAGGGCCACGATGATTCTGACGTCGTCGCTCAACGCGCCGCTTTCGATGCCCCAGTTCATTCCGAAGTCGGACCGATCGATCTCAAGAGAGGCCTCCCAGCCCGCCTTGGCAACGACCGGGTTCCCACGAACGCCGGTCACTTCTACTTCAGCGGTCACCGGCTTGGTCACGCCGAGCATGGTCATCTCGCCGGAGACCTTCCAATGTCCCTCGCGAAGCCGCTCGGCGGAAGCACTCTTGAAGGAGACCGCATTGAACTCGCGGGCGTTGAAGAAATCCGGTCCCTTCAGCGTACCGTCGAGCTTGTTGTTTCCAGTATCGACGCTGTCCACCGCAACGTGGACATCGAAGATCGGCGCCGCAGAATCGTCTCTCGGCCAAGCAACCGTCCCGGTGACGTCGTTGAATCGACCCCAGAAGCGGCCCGCGCCAGCATGGTGAATACGAAAGAGCGAAGTTGAATGCACCGGGTCGATCTTGAATACCTCGACCTTCGTGCTGGCGGCTTCTTGGATCGCCGCCGCGCCGCCCAGTACTCCCAAGAGAACCCACGCTGCAAAGAGTGTCTTGTCCATGCCCGCACTGTACCCGACGATTTGCTGATACCCTGAAACAGACCATGCCCATGCCCGATCTACTCTCGCTCGCCCTCGCCACCGCGCTGGGGCTGCTGATCGGACTGCAACGGGAGTGGGCCGATCAACATCCGGCTGGCCGCACGTTTGCCCTCATCACGCTCTTCGGGGCGTTGTCCGGCCTGCTGTCCCGTGAGCTGGGCGATCCGCTTCTGATCGGCGCCTTTCTCGTGCTTGCCACGCTCATCGTTGTGCATTCTCTTCGCCCGTCGTCGAGGGGTGGCATCACGTCGATGGTGGCCTGTGTCGTCATGTTCTGCGTGGGACTCATGTGCATGCGAGGGTTCTCCGAAGGGGCCGTCGTCGTCACCGGGGTCGTGGCCCTTCTGCTCCAGTGGAAGCACCCACTGCGACGGATCATTGCCAAAACGAGTAAGCAGGATGTCCAAGCCGTCGTACGACTCGTTCTGATCGGAATGGTCATCCTGCCAGTACTCCCCAACGAGGCGTGGGGCCCATACGGGGTCCTGAACCCGTTCCACATCTGGCTCATGGTGGTCCTCATCGTTGGCATCAGTCTGTCTGCCTGGGTCGCGCAGCGGCTCTTTGGGCAGCGATCTGGAACGGCCGCCGCTGGTCTCCTGGGCGGTGTCATCTCGAGCACTGCCACGACCGTCGGTATCGCAAGACAATCCCGCACGGGCGGTGTTCCCGCTGGCGCATCGGCAGCCGTGGTCGTGATCGCCTCGACGATTGTGATTGCTCGTGTTCTGTTTGAAATCCTCATTGTCTCGGCGGACATACTTCCCGACCTTGCGCCGCCGCTCCTGGTCACGTTTGGTTGGCTGGCACTGCTGTCGATCATTGCGTTTGTCACCTTCTGTCGCCGCCCGATCGATGCAAGCGTCGGCCACGCCCCGTCCAATCTTCGAACGGCGGTCATCTTCGGTCTGCTCTACGGCGGCGTTCTCTTCGCCGTCGCTGCGGCGAAGGAATACGTCGGTGATTCGGGGCTGTATGTGGTCGCAGCCCTGTCCGGATTGACCGATATGGATGCCATCACACTCTCAACCGCCCAGCTCGTGGGTCAGGGCGATCTTTCAGCCCAGATCGGCTGGCGGCTCATTATCACCGGCGTCATGAGCAACCTCGTCTTCAAGACCTTTCTCGTTGCAGGTCTTGGAGGACGGGCCATGCTCATTCGACTCTTACCGTTTATGGCGGTGGCGATCGCTGGCTGCTGTGTGGTCCTCGCCCTCTGGTGATCACGACCCAACAGGTCGGCGACCCGTCTTCCAGCGGAGTAGACGCAGGGCATTGAGGACGACGACGATGGTGGATCCTTCGTGGAGTACGACGGCCGGACCAAGGCCTGCGACGCCAACCACGGCCAGTGGCGAAACGATACAGATGACACCCAATGCGATCAGCAGGTTGTGCGTGATCATCCGGCGGCTCGCCTGAGACAACGCCACCGCATCGGCGAGAAGTTGCACGTCGCTCCCCATGAGCACGACATCCGCCGTTTCCATCGCGACATCGGTCCCAGCGGCGCCCATCGCGATACCTACGTCGGCCGCCGCGAGCGCGGGCGCGTCGTTCACACCATCACCGACCATGGCGACGCTTCCGTATCTCGACCGAAGTTCCTCGATGACTGTCAGTTTCTCTTCTGGCATGAGGTCCGACCGGGCGTCGTCGATACCGACCGCTTCGGCCACCATGCGGGCAGCCCCGCCGTGATCGCCAGTGACCATCACGATCGAGTCGACGCCGAGCGCATGCAGGTCTGCAGCCGCCGCCGCTGCTTCCACCCGCGGTTGATCGGCCAGTCCAATCACACCAACTGGGGCGCCGCCGCGAAAGACCCATACGACACTCGCTCCAAGGCTAGTAATCCCTTCGGCAGCCTGCGGATCGACTGGGCCCGCCACCACACTGGACCGCCCCACCGCGACTTCCTGGCCGCCAATCTCGGCAACCGCCCCGCTTCCTGCGATCTGGCGCACGGAGGACACGACAGGAAGCACGAGCCCGCGGCGAGCCGACTCCTGAACAATTGCTTCGGCCAGCGGATGGTTGACCTTCTGCTCCACCGTCGCTGCAAGTCTGAGCACTTCGTCGGCATCGAGATCACCAAGCGGCACAATCTCGGCAACATCAGGTTTCCCACGCGTCAGCGTGCCTGTCTTATCAAGCGCGAAGGCCCTCATGCGGCCCAGGGACTCCAGCGCCGCCCCGCCCTTCATCAAGACGCCGAGTCGGGCCGACCGACCGAGACCACACAGCACCGCCGCGGGCGTGCCGATCGCGACGGCGCAGGGTGAAGCCGCCACGAGGAAGGCCATGCCGCGGTAGAACGACTCACCCCATGACTCCCAGCCCAACCACCCGGGAAGTGCGATCACCACCGCGGTAAGCACAAACACAATCGGCACGTAGATTCGCTCGATGCGCGCCGTGAATCGCTCCGCTGGCGACTGGGCGGCTTGTGCATCCTCAACCAGCCGCATGATCCGGGCCAGCGTACTTTCGCCAGCGAGTTTCGTTACTTGGACGACGATCTCGCCCTCTCCATTGACGGTTCCGGCGAAGACTTCGTCGCCCGCTGACTTCTCGATCGGAATCGACTCGCCCGTGACCGGCGATTGATCGATCGCCGAATGGCCGTGAACAACGTCACCATCCACTGGGACCCGATCGAATGGGTGCACCGCCACGTGATCGCCGATCACGACTTCCTCAACGGGAATCCGTTTGGTCGAACCGTCGGGTTCGATGCGGTCTGCCGTGTCTGGCGCCAGATCCGTCAGGGCATCGACCGCCCGTTTGGCTCGCTCCAGGGCCAGGTGTTCGCCCGCTGATCCGAGTCCGAAGAGGAACAGCAGAAACGCGCCCTCTTCGTAATGCCCAATCGCCGCTGCGCCGAAGGCCGCGACAAACATGAATACATCCACATCGACCCGGAACTTCCTCAGTATCTCAATCGCATCGACAAATGTGGCGGTGCTTGAGAACACCGCGCTCAAGCCCACCAGCACCAGCCGTGCGACATCGCTTCCGCCAGCAAGATAAACAACGAACCCGGCAAGAAGCAGCAGCCCCGAGATTGACACACACAGGAGCTCACGATCGTGAAGAATCGCGTGTCCGATGAATCGAACACCATCGAGCACCCGAAGCAAGCCGGAGGAGCCACTGCGGGGTAGTTCATCGAGCCCTTGTCCATAGCGAACCTCGGTCGCTTCGAGTTCCAGCGCGTAGCCCATTCCCTCCAGCCGCTCGGCCACCGTGTGCAGCGGACACAGGCCCCGAGGAAACCTCAGGTACACGCGATCGTCACCAGCGGGCAACACCGCTTCAATATCAAGCGTTCGCAGCCGCCGCCGAAGCCGTCTCCGATCACGCGCCGATCGAAGCCCGCGGATCGGGACAATCAGCACCACATGGGTGGTCGAATCGTTCGGCCTGACGCCTTCAGCTTCCGCCCGCCGCTCGATCCACTTCACGACGCACGCTTCGCACCGCGCGGGATCGATCTCCTCGCCGCACGGGTGCGCCACGCCCGACTTGAGCACAGGCAGACTTCGATCGGACGGTTGCCTCGCGTCGTCCATTCAGGATCCCGTGAAGAGCCGATACGAGGTCGGATTATCCGGCAGATACCAGTGCAGCCCGGCCTCGCAGAACACGGACACGGCATTGGCGAGAATGAAGATTCCCAGAATCCACAGCACGAGCATTGACCACCTTCGGTTGCCGCCAGCCTGTGGTCGCCAGCGGCTGCACAGCAACAGTCCAAACCCGCTGAAGAGGAGTACCGTCACAAAAACGATCACGGCCCACGAATACAGATGCATGCCCATGACAGCCGAGCCGTAGCCGGTGTCGCCGGGCATGATGTGCAGCAGTACCTGGCGGCCCGACGCGGCCAGTCCGACCAGAGCGCCGAGAATGCTCATCCCGTATCCCGCCATGACGGCCCCCGACGAGACATCTCGCTGCCTGAGCCCGTCCATGATGATGAGTGCCGGCCCCATCAAACACAGCAACATCGCCATCCGCTGAATGATGCAGAGCGGACAGGGGAATTCCCACCGCACAAACTGCATCCAGAAGGCGCCGCCGAGAACAGCGCACGCGGCGAGGATCTCAAAGTGAGCGACGAGGAAGAGAAAGCGGCGCATCGAGTGGTCTCTCAGAAGGACAGGTTGAGCGGATCGGTGATGTGATGCGCCAACAGCATGGAGACGGCGGCAAGTGTGATGAGGAAACACAGAATCGCCAGCCACCGACGCGTCGTCCGCATGGCCAGCAACGTGATGAACAGCATGATGAAGATGGCGGTCGCGATCACACGGGCAGTGTACCTCGCCCCTGTCAGAACAGCTGCAGCGGTTTTGGCTCGCGTCTGGTTTGCGGCTCGAACCTCGTCCGGAAAGTAGAAACGTCACATCCGCACGCGCTGGCGAGTTCCGCGACATGATTGGCATCCTCGAAATCATCCCTGCGGATCCGAATCATGTAGCGCCGCGCAATTGCGTACCGCGTGGAATTGATGTCGACCAGCCGAACTCGCATTCTGCCCGTTTCAGGGTCCATCAATTCGTCAAATGGGATGGGTACAAACCGGCCCTGCTGCATGCTGACCAACGCACCGCTGCCCCCCTGAATAAGGAATCGAGCGCCGCAGTACCCCAGATCACGGGTGTATTCGAGATCGATCGGAATGGGCGCGGCGCTTCGAAGTTCATAGCCGAGGTTCTTCGCCACCACCGTCGTCTCATGACCGACCTGTGAAAGTCGCCGCATCACCTCACCCTGCAGCACCCGACCGAGGTCCAGTTCTGACAGGCGGACATTTCCATGCTCGTCCCGCTCGACGAGTCCGAGCGAAGCAAGTTCTTCGGGATCAATCGCAAGACACACACCCTCGGCAACGACCGCCACACCGTCGTCTCTGCCAAGCACACGTCGTTTGATGATCGCGCCAGCGATGATGTCGGCCACCTCATCGAGTGTCACGCGATCGCTGTTGAATTCCTCCGGGATGACCGTCACCGTCGCGCCAGCGGCCTTCCCAATGCCAAGCGCCAAGTGGCCCGCCTTGCGGCCCATTGCAACCACGATGTACCACCGCGATGTCGTCTTGGCATCGACCATCAGGCTATGCACGATGCCAACGCCGACATGCCTCGCTGTTTCGTATCCAAAGGTATTGATATCCGTCGGAAGATCGAGGTCGTTGTCGATCGTCTTCGGCACATGCGCTACACGAATGCCACCTTCGGCGGCCGCGATCGATCGAGCCGAGAATGCCGTGTCGTCGCCGCCGATCGTGAGCAGCATGCTGACGCCCAGTTCTCGCAGCGTCGATACAACAGCATCGACCGCCGCGGGATCGGCCGTTGGGTTTGCCCGCGAGGTCCGCAGCACTGAGCCACCCAAAAAGTGAATTCGACTGATCCGCGCGATATCCAGCGGCGCCGCGCAGGAGGCGTCCCCCTGCATGAGTCGCTCGAATCCATCGCGAATACCGAGCACTTCAACCCCACGCAACCGCGCACGAATCGTCGCTGCGGCAATCACGCTGTTGATACCCGGAGCAGGCCCGCCCCCCACAAGAATGCCAAGTCGTTCGCTCATACATGGAAGGCTACCTGCTAGCCTGCGATCCATGTCAATCATGCTCACGACGTGCCTGACGCTGGCGAGTGCTGCCGGCGACGGCTGGACCGATCTCTTCAACGGTCAGACGCTCGCCGGCTGGGTGAACGTCAACGGGGCCGCCTCCACATGGCGAGCCGAGGACGGCATGATTCGCTGCACCGGCAAACCCACATGCCTGCTGCGAACCGATCGCATGTACGAGGACTTCGTCCTTGAACTGGAATGGATGCACCACAAAGAGCAAGGCAACGCCGGCGTCTTCGTCTGGTCTGATGCGCTGCCCGCACCAGGCGTTCCGTTCTCCAAGGCGATCGAGGTGCAGGTGATGATCGGCACCGAGACTGAGAACTACACCAGCGAAGGCGACATTTTCTCGATCTGGGGCGCGACGATGACACCAGATCGTCCCCATCCTGGTGGATGGGCGAGATGCCTGCCATCCGAAGCACGCACCAAAGGCGCCGGTCAGTGGAATCACTACACCATCACCTGCAAGAACGGTCGCATCTCGCTGGCCGTCAACGGCAAGATCGTCAGCGGTGGCTATGACTGCAACCCTCGGAAGGGTTTTATCTGCCTTGAGTCCGAAGGGACGCCGGTGGACTTTCGAAATCTTCGCATCAAGGAACTGCCCGAGAGCCCCTCGCCATGGGCAGAGGATGCCAACGATGCCGAGGGCTTCCAACCGCTTTTCAATGGGCTTGACTTCGCCGGATGGAAAAGGCCTGCAAGCCACGAGGACAACTGGTCCATTCAAGGGACCAGCATCGTCCACAACGGCAACGGCGGCGATCTCTGGACCGAGGCCGCCTACGGCGACTGTGACCTCATTGTCGATTGGAAGTGGACCGGCGAATCGCAGGGCGAGATGGAGCGTCCGATCATCAATGCGGACGGAAATACCGCAACCAATGAAGATGGCACGCCCAAGATGGTCACCATTGAAGAGCGGGACAGCGGTATCTACCTCCGCGGCAGCACCAAAAGCCAGGTGAACATCTGGTGCTGGCCTCTCGGAAGCGGTGAGGTGTGGGGCTACCGCACCGATGCCTCCCAGTCGCCGGAGGTCCGCGCCGCAGCCACACCAAGAGCGGCCGCCGACGCCACGGTCGGCCAGTGGAACCGGTATTTCATTCGCATGCGAGGTGAGTTTCTGACGGTCGTTCTCAACGGCGTCACCGTCATCGACCACGCGCACTTGCCCGGAATGCCCGCCAGCGGCCCGATCGGCCTGCAGAGTCACGGCAGCGGCATCGCGTTTTCCAATATCCTGATTCGCCGCTGAGTGAGATTTTGCATGAAACCGTCGTTTTTTGGAGACATTTCGCCTTGCATTGTGGTCCACGGCGCGCGACAACTGAAGATATAGATATCCATCCTGATTGTGGGTAGAAAGGAGTTTGCCATGACGCAAACAACTGAGGGGACCGCGAGGTACCGCATCCGACACGAGGGGCAGACCTCACCGTGGATGACGGCAGACCAACTCAAGCAAGCCGCGCTCTTGGGGCAGGTGCCACCAGAGGCCATGGTGCAGCCCTCGGGCCGCAGCGAGTGGATTCAAGCTGGCACGATCAAGGGGCTGGAGTTCCCCGCGGCACCGGAGCCAACGCCGCCGCCCGAACCGGTTGATCACCATCCCCGGTTCAAGACCCTGCGAGATCTCCTCGCCAACTTCCTGCACTGCACGGTCTCGATCAACCTGAGGCAACCCGATCACTTCGACGAAGCGGAACTCCTGCTGTGCTGCGAAGATCACTTCGAAGTGAACCTTCCGCGGCTGAAGACCAGAGCATTCGTTCCCTACGCCAGAATCAAGGCCGTCGCGTCCGTCGAACTTGACGAGCAGGGGAACAAGTACCGTGACAGCCACAAGGTTCGCATCGAAGTCGAGCCGTGCCAGGCCTTCACCGCGACCAGCGACTGATCGAACCGGACTCGCAGTTGGTCAGTCCCGCCCCATCAAGAAGACGACCACGTAGTAGAACATCAGCATCACCGAGGCGAACAGCCCGAGCGCTGCCGCGACGTGCTGATCGGTCCGCCAGTCGTGCATCGCCGCCGAGGTCTGGTAGAGCAGCATGCTCGCGGCGAGCATGATCATCAGTCCGGCGAAGAACACGCCGAGCGAGAAGCCAAAGATCAAAGCCGCGACGATTGTGAGCATCGCGGCGATGCCGCCAACGGCCACCACGCCGCGAAGCCAACGGAAGTTCACGCCTGAAATCAGCACATAGGCCGTGAGCGCGCCGCACACGCCAAACGTCACGAGCGCCGCCGTCGAGAGAATGCCATCGCCGCCGTGCTGTGTTGCCATATAGAGCAGCGGCGCGAAGATCAATGCCTCGGCGACGACATACAGCCCGAGCCCGAGATACTGCACGCCAGCCCCAGCCGTGCTCCGCGCCAGTCGATCGGCCCCGTATGCCACACCCATGAACAGTCCGAGTACAAGCAACCAGGACAATCCGTTTCCAGCCATGGTTTCCACGACCGAGCCAATGAATGGCAACTGCAGCAGCACCGCCTCCACCACCACAAAGCCAACAATCGCCACAGCCAGATGCAGATAGGTCCGCCGCAAAAACGCAACCCGAGCCGCGTCCATCGTTCCCGCACCCTCTCGCGCAGGCCGCACATCTCGCCGCATGTAGTTTCGTGATTCGAGTCCCATCGGAGTCTCCAGGAGAAAAGGGGTCGCTCTAGGCGACAAGCATAGCCATTCGGCATTGGCCTGTCAGCACTCATCCGCGTTGTGGTGATCGATCACGCGGCCGTCGTCGGATTGGTTGGCGTGGTACTCGCGGAGCTTCCTGAACATCGCCCGCAGGTCGAGAATGCCGCCAACGGTGAACCAGACGACGATGATGACGGCGGTGGCAAGCGCCATGGTGGTGTACCAGCCCCAGGCGGCTGACCAGAATCCGCTTCCTGGGGCCCATCCAAGGAAGTGGGCGATGAGGGTGGCTGCGAAGACTGTGGTGAAGATGACGGGCCAGGCGAGGGTGATGGCGGTGACCCAGCGGTCTCGGGTGGTCATCTCACTGTCAAAACCGAGCCGCTGCATTGCGGCAGCAAGGCGTCGTGTGGAAAGAGCGACGCCTTCTGCCGCGTCATCGCTCCGCGCGTATGTGCCGCGGTGCAGCATGCGGTCCATGTTGAATCGCTCGCGGGAGGTCCCCAGCGACACCAGCACATACAAGCCCACCGACACCGCAATTGACCAGAAGGTCAGTTCTTGGCCGGTCACGCCTTCCCGCATCCATCGCAGCAGGTCGAACATGGCGCCGTCGCCGGAGACCACCGTGTCGGGCAGTTGCTTGACGACAATTCCACTGCACGAGAGTGTCATGCCCGCGATCATGGCCGCCCACGCCCCCGCCGTCGTGCCGCGGCTCCAGTAGAGACCACCGATGATGGCGCTGCCGGCGCCGCCGACGAAGATCGCGCCCGTGAGCGCCAAGAACATCGCGACATACTGCGTCGGCGTGTAGATCATCGAGAAGATGAACGCAAACACCGCGACGCCGAAGATGCTCGCTC
>CAYYGU010000051.1:0-10826 GCA_964471525.1 uncultured Isosphaeraceae bacterium | reverse complement strand
AGTGGACACCCATCGATTTCCTGGACGCGAGCCCCTTCAACGTTGGACACCCATCGATTTCGGGGACGCGTTGAGGGCCCGGTGGGGCCTCCCGCCCTGTCCAGAATTGTCAAGGTGGGCAAGAGTGGACACCCATCGATTTCCTGGACGCGAGCCCCTTCAACGTTGGACACCCATCCAACCTGGAGTGTGTCAAGGTTGGACACCCATCCAATATGGAGCCGCGGTGGGGCCAGGGGGACCCGAGGCGGGGCCTCGCGGCCCCTCAAGGAATTGATGTGCAGGCGTGCGGCGGATCATCAGCCTGAAGTCGTTGGTGCGACTTCTTTGGCAATGGCAGAATCGTATGGTGTTGTGGTGGCAGTTGTTACCGATAACTCCTCGTGCGTTGGGTGTGGCGGACTGTTGGTTGGCGGTGGTTGAAATGTGAGAAACTGGGGCTTCGGGTGGGTGCGGATGGACATTCTCGGTCGGTCCGAAACCAAGAAAGTGGCCGTATCGTTGCGGGGCGCAAGAGTTGCCCGACCAGACGGTATCTCTTGAGAAAAACACCATTTCGGACTTGTGCATCGCCTTGACCAAGGGCTCCTGTGGAGTACATTGCCCTCGGAAGCGGAGTGAGTGTCTGCTCTGGTGATGGATCGGTGGTGCGATTCGGAGCCATGAAGGAACAGGCATTCCACTGGGAGAACCGAACGCCACGGCCACCACGCCGTGGACATAACAACCAGAGTCGGGTCATCGGATGACCCGGCGAGGAGAAGATCAGAAAATGATGAAGACAATTGGCCTTATGGGTGCTGCGTGTACCCTCATCGCAACGGCCGCGGCGTCCGCAGACGTCAGCGGAATCGAGATCGACCATCTCGGCAACATGGGCAACGGCGAAACGTACCGCATGTATGCAATGGTGGGAGCCGGAGAGCGTGTCGACGCCGTCTTCGGGAACTCCGTGGGTCCGATGTCAATCGATACTGCCGCTGGCATGTCCTTCTACCAGAATCCGCTCGGTGGCAACACCTCGCAGGCCATCAACAGTTCCTTCTTCCCACTGGCCCCCTCACTTGAGTGGGACAGTTACGTGACGATCGGCGCCCTGTATGCTGATGGCACCCCCTTCGCTGGCAATGCCATGATGGACATTGGCATCGACTGGTCCGGCTTCGAGGCTGGTGGCGCGATCGATACCGCCAATGGTTCGTGGTTCGTGACGCCGGTCGACGCCCAAGGTGGTGAAATCAACGGACGTGTGCTGATCGGTCAGTTCACGGTCGTTGGTGGCACCGGCAACGGGTACGAAGACATCGTTGGCTGCATGAGTTTCCAGGGGAAGGACGCCAATGGCGTGACGTTCCAGAATCTGAATGTCTGCATTGAAGTTCCTGCACCTGGTGCTTTGGCCCTTCTCGGCCTCGCTGGCATCGCTGGACGACGTCGCCGACGCTGATGTGACTTTTCGTGAGGGCTTCGCGGTCCTCAAGTGATTCACACTGTACGCAACACTCAGACAGCCCCCCGCAGTTCTCTGCGGGGGGTTGTTCGTGTGCGAGCGTGGCGAGCAGGGGGGAGCGACACGCGGCAGAACCGGGTCAGGGGTGCGTTCCGCTACGCCGCGCCAACCGCCCCCCGAAGTGGATCCAACAACGCACCCCAAGCCTCATGCCGCCCAACCGAAGACCCATAGATCGGTCGCCGAACCTGATCACTGCTCAGCGTCAGCACCGTGCGCCCACTCTCCCAGAATCGCAGACACCGCTCATCAAATGGCAGCCCACAGAACTCCAAGAGGCGTCGGGTTTGCCCTTCCAGATCGGCGACCAATTCCTCATAACTGACTTCGAGCATTGGATACGTCAGCACGCCGCTCCAGTGCTCCATCAGATCTTGCGCAAGTCGCCACGACTGGCCGATCGACTTCAGATCTGAGGCGAAGGCGTTGGTCCCCGGCGGTAGTTTTTGCGTCCAGATCGAGAGTCCCAGATCCATCGGATCGCGGGTGCAGTGGATGATTCTCGCCTTGGGAAAGAGCAGCGAGATCATCCCAGCATGAATGAAGTTGCCAAGCTGCTTGTCGACCACCCTGCATCCCGCCGGCGCTCGCGCGTGCAGATCGGCCAGATAGGCCTCGGCAATCTCGGTGAGCCCACGCTCATTCGTCTCCTTGAGCAGATCGGGCCATGGCAAACTTGTCCCGAGTCGCTCGGGCATCTCCATGATGAGTTGACCAAGTGTTTCGATTTCACCAACTCCGGTGGCGTCTGGATGGGCGTCAATGATCTGCTCGACCAAGGTCGATCCGCACCGTGGTAGGCCCACGACGAAAACGGGGCGATCGCTCTGGCACTCAGATCGAGGCAGGGTTGGCATCTCCTCGGCGGAGAACACGGCCCTGAGCGATTCGTTCCGGCGTCGATCGATGTCCTCGGTCCAGCCTCCGGCCGAAAGCCCGTTGCCCTGCGTGAATGCCTCGAAAGCTTCGTCAAAGCGTGTGGCTTTTTCGCAGGCCTGCCCCAGCCCAAACCACAGTCCTCGCTGCACATCATTGGACGCCTTGGTGGCGGGCAGGTGCCGCCGCGCGATGGTGATGGCCTCCTCGAAGTCGCCCTGCCGTGTCAGCGCGCGAAGCCGCGGAATGGCGGTGATCGGTGTGTCCGGCGCCCGCTCGAGCGATCCGAGGGCCCGATCCACCTTTCCCATTCGCAGGTAGGTTTCCGCCTTGCCCGCGTGCGCGGCGTCGTACTGGCCGTGAATCTTCAACGCGTGGTCGTAGCGTCCGATGGCCTCGCGATGTCGCCCGGCCGTCGTGAGCACCTCACCGAGCAGGCCATGGTAGTCGGCGCGTTTGCGATCACCTCGCAGCGCCCGCATCAGCAGGGACTCCGCATCATCAAGCCGCCGCTGCACCAAGGCGATCTGCGCCAGCAGGGCGAGGGCCTCGTGGTCGTTTGGACGCGCCGCGGCGTGCTCCCGCAGCAGTTCTTCGGCCTGCCCGATATGGCCTGCCCTCATCAGCGACTGGGCGTGGTCCCGAAGGGCGCGGTCTTCGTGCGAGCCCACGGGCTAGCCCTTGACCAGTTCGGCGTTGGTTGGGAATCGATCAAGCGCTCGGAGCAACTGCTCGATTTGGGTCGCCGGCTTCATGCTCAACAGCCGCCGCCGAAGGGCGGTGATGGTCTTGAACTCGGCCGGGTCGAGCAGCAGATCTTCCTTGCGAGTGCCGGAGGCGGCAAGATTGATCGCCGGAAAGAGCCGCAGATCGGAAATCGAGCGATCGAGGATCAATTCCATATTGCCGGTGCCTTTGAATTCTTCAAAGATCACCTGATCGGCCTTGGAGCCAGTGTCCACCAGACACGAGGCGATGATGGTGAGCGAGCCGCCTTCTTCGGCATTCCTCGCCGCGCCGAACATCTGCTTGGGAATCTCAAGTGCCCGCGAATCGAGGCCACCACTCATCGTTCGCCCGCTATTGCCATGCGCGCGGGAGTTGTTGAAGGCCCGGCCGAGCCTCGTCAGTGAGTCGAGCAGAACCACCACATCGCGGCCCGCTTCGAGCATCCGCCGAGCGCGGTCGATGGCGGTTTGCCCCAGGGTGATGTGTCGTTCGATGTCCTCGTCGTTGGACGAGGCGAGCACCTCGGCAGGTACGTTGCGGCGGAAGTCGGTGACTTCTTCTGGTCGCTCATCGATGAGCAGGGCCACCACCTCAACCTCTGGGTGGTTGTGGGTGATGCCAGCGGCGATGTTCTGGAGCAGCACGGTCTTTCCGGCCTTGGGCGGGGCGACGATCAGGCCGCGGGTTCCATAACCGATCGGGCAGAACAAGTCGATCAACCTGCACGCCGCCGGGCAGCCCGGATACTCCAGCGAGAGCCTCGGCTGTGGGTCGATCGGCGTCAGTTCTTCAAAGGGTTTCCGCCCTTGCCAATCCTCCGGGGACAGCCCTTCGATTTCCAAGATCGACTCGACGACCGGTCTCGGCCCGCGCCGCGGCTTGCCGGATCGGCGTTTGGGTCGTTTCTGGATGACATTGGCAGTCACCCGCTGTCCCGGCCGCAGGTCATAGTCCGCAGCGACACCCGGCGGTACGAGCGGATCGTTGACGTCGGTCACGATGCCGTTGTCGAACTGCCTGAGTTTGCACTCATGCGTCGAGTGCCAATCGAGGATCCCTGTGCAGGTTTCTGACATGGTTCTCTGGGCGACGATGGCGTCACCGGGGTGGTCGGATCTCTTCGGATGACCGGGAGGGGCTTCTGAGAAAGCCGCGGTCAGTATATCAGCCTCGCCGAGTTGCCATCACCGCCGCGAGTTGACCGGCGAGCCACGCATTGGCACGGAGCAGGTCGATGTTGGCCCGGAGCGAGTCGCCGCCGGTGAGCGTCGCCATCGCATCGAGCAGCGCAGGCGTCCGTGCTGGTCCTTCCCGGTCGACCATCCCTTCGGCCTCCATCGCCGCAGCCTCTGCGTCTGCTGGGGTCATGGCAGTTTCGGGTGGGGGCGACTGGCAGAGGAGCAGACCGCCGCTGCCGGGCAGATTCCAATGGGAATTGGCCACCAATGCAGCTTCGGCCGGGGAGTCCATCCGAAGGATCGCAGGCGAGTGATCCCGCGGCGGACACTGGAAGCCCGGCATCCGGTCAATGCCATACCCAAGCACCGGAACGCCCATCGCTTCGAGAAGTTCACAGGTACTGTGCGCATCGATGATGGACTTGGCCCCCGCGCAGACGACGCACACCTGCTGCCCCGCCACTTCGCCAAGATCCGCCGAGACATCCAACCGAGCAGGCCAGCCCCTGTGGACGCCGCCGATACCACCGGTTGCGAAGACGCGGGGCCGTGGGTGTCCGGCGGCCGCCACCGCGGCGCTCAGCCGCAGGGTTCCGGACACCGTTGTCCCCGCCGATCCGCCAGCGGCCATTGCCGCGGCCATCGTGGCGGTGGATGCTTTGCCGGCGCCGCGATCGGCCGCCAGCGATTCAAGTTCATTCTCAGAGACACCGACCCTTGCCGCGCCATCGACGATTGCGGTCACCGCGGGAATGCACCCGGCCTCGCGGATCGCCGCCATCATGCTGCCGACGGTGGCGAGGTGAACCGGGAGGGCGTGATCGATGGTGGTAGGGCAGCGTCCGTGGTCGGGCTGCCATGCTTCACGGGGAAGTCCGCAGGTCAGCACCGCTGTCTCAAGCAGCACGACACCCCGATGCTCGCGGAGGGCTTCCGCGACTTCCTCGCTGATCAGCAGCGGTGTGTTCACCGCCGGCGGCCGCGAAGACGTCCGCCCATCCGTTTCTTCGGCAGGCCACTTGGCACGATGCCGCCTGGGAATCGATCGGTGTCTTCGGCCTGTTCCTTGCTGGGTGCTTCCGAGACCGTGCGGCCGAGGTTCTTGCGGTTCTCTTCCCGCTCCCGATCAAGCTCGGCTCGTTTGGCCCGCACGTTTCGGGGCTCGGGACCTGGTTCGAAGGTCTCAAACTCCAGTTCGTCGATCTCGACGTTGGTGAGCCGCTCCACATTCTGGAGCAGCGGGCCCTGCTCGGGCTGCACAAAGAGGATGGCACGTCCGCTTCGGCCCGTTCTGGCGGTGCGGCCGATGCGGTGGACGTAGACCTCGGGGTCTTCGGGAATGTCGTAGTTGAAGACATGTGTGATGCCATCGACATCGATGCCGCGGGCGGCCACATCCGAGGCAACGACGACGTGCAAATCCCCCCCGCGGAGCTGATCCATCACGCGATTGCGTTTGCTCTGGTGCATGTCGGCGTGCAGGGCCTGCGCGTTGATTCCCTTCTTGCGGAGATCATCGGCCACTTTGTCGACGGTGATCTTGGTGCGACAGAACACCAAGGCCAGTTCTGGGTCCTCTTCCTTGATGATGTGCCGAAGGAGCCGCCGCTTATCCCATGCTTGCACGGTGACAAAGGACTGCCGCACCTGCGAGACGGTGAGGCTCTTCTTGTCGACGGTCGAAAGGTTGACCGGCTTGTGCATGTACTTGCGGGCGAGTTTCTCGATCTCGCCCGAAATCGTGGCCGAGACGAAAATCGTTTGGTGGCGGTGTTTCATGGCACCGAGGATCTTGCGGATGTCCTCACGGAAGCCGATGTCGAGCATCCGGTCGACCTCATCGAGCACGGCGATCTTGATCTTGTTGTACGGCAGGAGTCCGCGGTTGTTCATGTCCATGACCCGCCCGGGTGTCCCGACGATGATCTCGGGATTCCGCTTGAGTCGCTTGGCCTGAATCTCGATCTTCTGCCCGCCGTAGACCGCCAGTTTGTGCAGCCCCGTGTTCTTCCCGAGGAGGTCCATCTCTCGGGCCACCTGAATCGCCAGTTCGCGGGTCGGGACGAGGCACAGGGCCCCGAAGGCATCGCCCGGCTTGAGCAGGTGCAGGATGGGAAGCCCGAAGGCCGCCGTCTTGCCCGTTCCGGTTCGTGACTGACCCATGACGTCCTTGCCAGCGATGGCCAGTGGAATCAACTCGGCCTGCACGTGGGTCGGATGCTCGAAGCCCACTTCCTTGATGCCCGAGCGCACATCGGGGCGGAGGCCAAGATCACCAAAGGTCTGTTTGGTGTCGAAAATGTCGCTCATGTGGGTCGTGCCATTCGCCCGGGGGGCTGCATTCCAAATGTCGGTCCGCCCGTATGGCGAGCCGCCCGGCCTGCTGCGACTCATGGTAGGATCGATTGCAAGTCGATACAACCTCCGGACAGGCCCGCACGGATGCATTCGGACAGCCTTTTTCAAGTTGATCTCTCCGCCGTCGCCCGCAATGCGGCGGCCTTCTCGCGTCTGCTTGGACCTCGGGCCGTGTGCTGTGGCGTGGTGAAGGCCGATGCCTACGGACTCGGCGCTCGACCCGTGGCCGAAACGCTGATTGCCGCCGGCATGCCCCTTGTGGCCGTCTTTCGCGTGGAGGAGGCGCTGGACCTTCTGAGTTCGCCGCTCGGGCGGCCGGTCCTGATTCTCGGCGCGGTTCGTTCGCTCTGCCCCATGCATCCGCTCATGCCAGCGCTCGCTGCAGGGGATGTGCAGTTGGTCGTGCATGATCGAATGCAGCTTGACGAAATCGCCGCTGTGGCAGGGTCGTTTCCCGGTGCGATTCACGTGCATGTGATGGTTGATGTTGGCATGCGGCGGGGCGGGTGCTCGCCAAGCGATGCGCCAGAATTGGTCGAGGCTGTCAAGCGAATGCCCGGCATAGGTCTGGCCGGAATCATGACACACTTCACATCCGCAGGAACCGATGCGGAGGCCACCCAGTCCGAGCAGACCGTGTTCTGCGAGGTCTTGAATCGCGTCGGTCGATTGCCGGAAGGATGCCGCGTGCATGCCGCCGCGACGGCTGCCGCAGCGAGAGATGCCATCTACCACCACGGCATGGTGCGGATCGGGCTTGGATGGGTCGGGTGCATTCCGGGCGACGACTCAATCGCGCCGCACTGGGCCTCGCAACTCAGCCCGGCCGTGCGGTGGCGGAGCAGCCTGCACCATGTGCATGATGTGAAGGCAGGGGACTCCGTCGGCTATGGACAGTGCTGGAGGGCGAGGAAGGACACGCGCGTTGGAATCGTCCCGGTCGGGTATGCCGATGGAATTCCGTTGGCGGCCGGGGCCTGTGATGGGCGCGAGGGCGCGAAGATTGCAATCATGGATCCCGGCGGAACGCACATCGTTGGCTACGCCACCGTGATCGGCGCGGTCAGCATGGATCAACTCGCGATTGACCTTGGCGATGTTCCGGGCGATCCCAGTGGATCGCCGGGACGCGTCGTGGAAGTCATTTCTGCCGCCCACGAGGGACCAACGAGCCTCCGTGGCTTTGCCGCTGCGTGCGGCATCACGCCGCATCAACTCCTCGCCGGCATCGGGCCTCGCGTTCGGCGGGTCTTGGTGAATCGCGAAGAAGCTGCGGCCCAGACCGAGGCGTGGCACCCGGCTGCCGCCGTGTAGCGCATGCCCACGTGCCACCGCGTGCCTGAACTCGTACGCGGTCGTTAGGCTGTCCGCATGTCGGTCCTGACACCCCCACAGCACGAGACGACGACCCATGCGAGCAGCGGGAAAACGCGCGCTGGCGTCGTGAGTTTTCTCAACGCCCGCCCTCTGGTGGCGGGCCTTGAGGCCGTCTCGGCGTGGTCAATCGCGTCGGCGCCGCCGAGCAGACTCATAGATCTCTTGGCAGAGGATCACGTCGATGTGGCGTTGTGCTCATCGGTCGATCTCCTGACCGCTCCGTTTGAAGTTGCGTGGCTGGCATCGACACCGCTGGCCTGCTGCGGGGCGACGCGGACCGTCCGGCTGTTTTCGCGCCATCCGATCGACACGCTCCGCACGATTCACTGCGATACCGACAGTCATACTTCGGTGGCGCTGCTGCGGATTCTGCTTGCCGAGTATTGGGCCGTCACGGTTGACCTGGTCGACATGGACGATCCACGCCCGGTGGAAGCCAAACTCCTGATCGGCGACAAGGTCGTGGGTGAGGATCTCACTTCACAGGCATGGCCGGAGCAAGTCGATCTTGGCGAGGCGTGGCTGATGCATACAGGCTTCCCCTTCGTCTTCGCCGTGTGGATGGCCAGGTCGGACCGAGCTGGCTGTCTGCAGCGAAGTGGCCGCGTACTCGATCGGCAACTCCGACTGAACCAACACCGGCTCGCCGAACTGATCGCCCGCGAGGCGGCCGCGTTGGGCTGGTCCCGCTCGGACGCCTCGGAGTACCTCACGGATCACATTCGATACGAGTTCGGTGATGCGGAGTTGGAGGGCCTGATGGTATTTCTTCAGAAATGCCGCCAGCACGGCTGCGCGCCCGACCGGCCCGTTCCGCCGCCGCTGGCGATCTGAATGCGCCGCGAGGCGGCATTTCGATGCAGCGTCGTGGGCGAGTTGCACCGGCAACTTGAGTGGGCGTCGACTGCGGCGCGGCTGCGTTTGCTGGATGCGGCCGAGTCGCTCATTCGCGAGATTGACATCGACCGCGGCTATCCGGTGGAGTTTGTGACCTACCGGTTGACCGCGTGGAAGCCCGAGCCAGGAACCGTCGTCGAAACTCTTGCCGGTGAAGCGCTGCTGGCGGACTTGGTGACGATGATTCAGCGTGTGAGCCGCCGATGCGCTTTGCCGCTTGGCAAAGACGCGGTGCTGCTCGATGGGACCGCCAAGGCCCTTGGGGTTTCCCGGCGGACGCTGGTGCGTCTGCGGCGGCGAGGTTTGGCGATGCGGTATGCGCAGTGCAGCGATGGGCATCTTCGATTGGCCTGCAGCGAGGAATCGTTGGCCTGGTTTCGCTCGCGATGGCCCAACGTGATCGGTGGGGCGGGCGCATCTGCGGCCTCGCACTCGGAGACCGCCGACATTCTGCATGCAGCGAGATCCATACACGGCTCGGTCTCGCTCCAGTCCATGGCAAGAACGCTCGCGGCCACATTTTCCGATCGCTCACCCTCCGCGATTCGCAGCCTGCTTCGGCGGGCTGCTGCGCGAGGCGACATTGTGCTGCCCATGCAGTCGCGGCTGAGCCACCGCGATCAGCAACTTGCTCAGCGGGCGACACGCCGCGGTGTGCCACCGGCCCAAATCGCGGCACATCTTCGTGTTGGCGTGCCCTCGCTTCACCGCGCCTTGTTGCGGCTTCGAAGGCAGCGACTTGCCGAGATTCAGGCCAATTTGCCGCCGCCGGAAGTTGATTCAGGGGTTCGGGATGAACAGACGCTTGCGGTGCCATCGGTCCTCAGCGGCTTGGGCTCGTGGGATGCGGATCTTCTGCTCGATCGCGAATCCCCCGTTTTGAACTCGCCCGAGGCGGCGCTGCGGGCGATGCATGTGCTGCGGTGGCGGTTTGGGGTGGTGGCGTGCGATGCGCCCGCCCAACCATCCGCTGGGCAACTGGACCGCGCCGAGACCGATCTGCGGTGGATGTCTCAACTCCGCTGGCAGTTGATTGCCCACCTCGCGCCGGTGCTGCGGCAGACCGTGGCGCAGTGGTGCGGGCGTTCACCCGTGGAGTTGCCATCCGAGATGCAGCGGCTCGTTCTCCGGCGTGGTCTTGAGGCGTTGCGGGTGGTCATCGCGCATCAGCCAGCCGCGGAGGCCGATCGGCTGGCCGCTCGGGCGCGAGCTGCGATCGATTTGTGCCTTGCCGGCATGGACCCGCCGAGGCGTGATCTGGCACTCTCGCGGCTCAGTGAAATGCCTTCGGTTCCGATGTGGTGGGGGGAGCCTTGGCGGGATCTGCTGCCAGATCCGGCGTGGGAGGCGAGGCTCGGCAATGTGCCGCCCCGGCACCGTGCGCTGTCCATCCTGCGATGGGGCTTTGGCGGGCAGCGACCGTGGACGCTGCAGGAAGTTGCCGACCTGAGGGGCTGCAAGACATCGGCGCTTGCTCGAGCCTGGGCGGCGGCGCAGCGATCGCTGCTCAGATCGAAAGATGTTTCCTGAGGACTCCCCGGATTGGGTTCAACGCTTGGAGAACTGGAATCGCTTGCGAGCACCGGGCTGACCGGGCTTTTTCCGTTCGACCTTTCGCGGGTCGCGGGTCAGGAATCCGTTGTCACGCAGCGTGGGTTCGAGCGAACCGTCGTATTGCATCAATGCTCGGCCGAGCCCCAGGATGATCGCGCCGGCCTGGCCGGTGAATCCACCACCATGTACTTTGACCTGTACTTCGACGCCACCGGTGGTTCTGGTGGCCTCGAGCACGGCTTGGATGTTCTTGTGGTCCCGCTCTTCATTGAAGAAGTCGGTCATGTTCTGGCCGTTGACCTTGAACTCGCCCTTGCCGGGACGAACACGCACGCGAGCAACAGAAG
>CAYYGU010000050.1:0-10834 GCA_964471525.1 uncultured Isosphaeraceae bacterium | reverse complement strand
CGTTTCCGTCGAGGTACGCCCACGCGGCACCATCGCTGAAGGCCCGAAGAAGTTCCACTTGGTACGCGCCACCATCAAGTCCCTCAAGCCGCTGGGCGGAGTCATCGTCATAGGCCCGAACCCAGAGACGGTCCGTCACGTCCCGTTCGAGTGCGTCCGGATCTCCGAGGACTTCGTACTTGTCGGCGGGAAAGTCCTCGAAGATGCCACTCTCGACCGGCGCTGTGCGAGGATGGAAGAGCCGCCCATCATTGGCGGCGGCATACTGGCCCTCGGCCAGCGCAATCTGCCGCTGCCTTGCCAGATCCGTGACAGACATCGCCGAACTGTCAAGGCTCCCAATGCCCACGAGGATCAGGGACACCAGGATGCCGAGGATGGCAACCACAACCAGCATTTCGACAATCGAAAAGGCGGGCCGGAAGAACCGGGCGGGTGTCACGGACATGCTCCAAAGGCTCCAATGATGGCGAGCAGATCGTTGACGTCGGTCTGCCCGTCTCCAGTGACATCCGCATCGGGCGTGCCCCAGGATGCAATGATCAGCAGAACTTCATCAACCGTCACACCACCATCGCCGTCAAGATCCAGAGGACACGGAGGTGACTGCGAGAAGATGCCCATGGTGTAGGGGCCGAATGTGAAGGAGGCACTGTATGGCATGCCGTCCCACGGAATGGACTCTGCTGTGACGCTGTCAAAGGGGTGGCCATCGAAGTCCGGGTCATAGGTCTGCCAGTCACTATTGAATCGAATCTTCCAAAGCCCTTCGCTCGGCAGCCCCACGCGGTACTCCTCCCACGCCTGATTCCGGAAGTTCGCGACGACAATGACATCGTCGCCAACGCCGCCGTCCATCCAGCGGTGCCACGCCACGACCTTGTCCCAGTCGTTCACGTGATGGACATTGACATGCTCGCCCATGAGCCCGCGGCTGTTGCCCTGCTTGTTGAGCCGAAGTGCGATCAGATCGTGATACAACTCTGTGATGCCCGTGTAGGTCTCGGCGCGGCTCCAATCCAGTGGCTGGGCATCTGTGAACCAGCCGTCTTCCAGAAACTCCTGCCCTTGGAAGATCATCGGGATGCCCGGCGAAGTGAAGATCACCCCAGCGGCGAGGGTTGACCGCTTCTTGGAATACCACGAATCGGCATTGCCCGGCCAGATTGCTTCTGGCACGCGACTTCGACCGTTGGCGACCTCATCGTGCGATTCGGTATAGATCACCCGCTGGAATGCCGCGCCGTTGTAGGCGAAGTCGATGGAGTTCTTGACGTCCCACATATTCCGCCAGTCGTCGTCCGCGGTCTCAACGGCTTCGCGGATCGGATGCACGAACCACGGATCCCACTGGCTGTCGAACCCGGCGCCGCCTTCGCTTGTCGGCTTGGTGATCCAGTGGTTGTCGCTCATGTCTTCTGCGGCGATGAGTGTGCCTGGATAGAGGGCATCGAGATCGTCGTTGACCCACTGCATCCACGACCAGCCGTCGGGGTTGTTGCCCACGTCGGTCCACTCGATCCACCGCGTGCCATCGACCCGCAGACCATCGACGTGATACTCGTCGAGCCACTGCACGGCTGCGTCGCGGAGGAACTGTCGGACTTCTTCGGTGCTGAAGTTCGGACGCGTATCGCCCCACGGTGTGTTGGCCCGATCATCGTTGTAGAAATAGATGCCACCGCCGTCGTTCTCGCTCCAGCCGTCAAACTGCCAGCAGCCCAGATCGGTGGGGCCGAGGTGGTTGAACACAACATCGATCAGCACGGCGATGCCACGCTCGTGGCAGGCATCGATGAGTTGCTTGAGCTGATCCGGGCCGCCGTAGTAACTCTCGACCGAGAAGATGTGTCCCGGGTTGTAGCCCCATGATTGATCGCCGGCGAATTCGTTGACGGGCAGGAGTTCGATGGCATTGACGCCAAGGCTCTCAAGATGGTCGAGGTGCGACTGCACGCCCGGAAAAGTGCCGGGGAAGCCTCCGCCATCGACGAAACCAAAGGTCCCGGTGTGCAGTTCGTAGATCACCAACTCATTCCAATTCGGTGTGACCATCTCATGCTGCCAGTTGAACTGGTCTGGGTTGACGATGATGGAGGTGCCGTTGGAGGAGGTGAGTTTGCGGGCTCGCGGATCGTTTCGCCAGAGCGTGTTTCCGGAAGACAGCATGACGAATTGATACTCATGGCCTGCCCAGACGCCATCGACGTCTCGGCTCCAGAACCCATCGCCTTCGCTGGTGAGCGGATGCGTGTTGGTGGCCCAGTTGTTGAAGGTTCCAGAGACGTACACGGCGGCGGCATGTGGTGCCCAGGTTCGGAAGGTCGTGCCCCAGCCATCCGCATCCTGATAGACCGTCGCGCCTTGCCCGGGACGCGTCGACTGCGCCGCCGCGGTCGAAGCAGCAACAGCCAGAAGCAGCACGCTGAGCAATGGCAAGGGGTTTCGCATCACGAGTTCCAAGTATACCCCCACTCAGAAAGTCGCCCCCGCAGCCCTTCGGCTGCGGGGGCGAAGGTTCAGGAGAACCGATTTCACGCTACGGGCAGACGTTGCCGAATGCGCCGATCAATTCAAGAAGGTCATCCACATCGGTGACGCCGCTGCCGTTGATATCAGTCGGGCAGGGGTTGCCGCCGCCGAGATCACACGCTTCGCATGTCGAGTCTTCACCGATCCACAGGCCGCGGCTCGCGTCGCAGTGTTCGGCCGTCACGCCTTCCCAGCACTCGCCATTGGCGAAGCAGCAGGCGCCGGTGATGGCGGGAATGCAGGACTCGTCCGCGTCACCGAGGGCGAAGTACTGCGGGCCGTCGATGGTGTCGAAGTTCACGAGCCGTGGTTCACCAAGATTGGCCGATCCGTCGAGTCCGCCGAGAATCTGATTGGAAACCCAACTGTGATCGCCGGAGTTGACGAAGGCGCAGACTCGGACGTTGTCGAACGGAAGGCCTTCGAAGTCCCAGTCAATGAGGTAGAGCGGGATCTCGATTTCGATGCCGGTGGTGACGGCGACATCGTCTGGGGCGCCGCAGTCGCTTCCGTCGCCACCGATCACGCCGCCGATGTTGCTGTTGTTGATCGCTACGGCGATGCCGTAGTCACCGGTTGATGGATCGACGTAATCGACGCCGTCGAGGGTGTAGGAGCCGCCGCTGCCGGCGTAGGCACCAAAGCCGTCGCCATTGGTACGAAGTTCGGCGTAGTTGACATAGGAGTAGACGCCGCTTCCAAACCCGTTGTCACCGCACGTGACGTCGAGATAGAGATCCGGCTCGAAGCCGGCGTCGAAGGTCAGGCCGTTGCCCGTGCCATCGTCACCCATTCGCTGGAGCGCGCCATAACTGACGTCGGGATTGATCCCGAGGATTCGGTTTTGCCCGCCATCGCGGGCATCAATGAAGACCTCAATCTTGTTGTAATTGCTCTCTATATTGCCACCGAGGTGGATGAAGAGGCTGCCCCCCGAAATCGTGATGGCGCCGCCATCGAGTTCGGATCCGACTGCGTAGCCAACATGATCGTTGGCGTTGTCACCGAAGCCGGTGCTGTTGTTCTGGATTGAGGCGAGCGGCCCGTAGGCAGCGTCCAAGATGCCGTCCACCACAGGTCCGTCTGCCGAGGCGAGGCCACCCATCAGGGCCGCAGCGGCCACTCCGATTCCTGTCATTCCGTGCATGTGGTCTTCTCCTGCGTCTCTCTCGTGTGCGATCCCACGGTGCCGACCAGACGCTTCTCGAGGTCGTTCCGGGGGGGGTAGCATCTCAACGTATGGCACGGGGTGGCCGAAGGGAAGGAGAAAGCGTCAGGATCGCGTTGAATGGGCCTCGCGGTAGCCCCACTCAAGGTATTGGGCGACCATCCTGTGGCTTGAAAAGGCCGGGTTGACCGTGGCGGTGGACCGAAGGGCGCGGCGAATCCACCCGCGGGGAATGCCTGTCGGTCCCAGCGTGTGAAACAGCGGCACGATTTCGTCTTCCAGCAGTTCGTACAGGGCGTTGGCGTCGGCATCGTCCCGCTCGCGGGCCGAGAGACCATCCGTGTGACCGTCGATGGTCCACCCATTCCGCCCGTCGGCAACTTCGGGCCACCAGCCGTCGGAGATCGACAGATTCAAGCCTCCGCTGAGTGGTCCCTTCATGCCGCTTGTGCCGCTGGCCTCGTGCGGTCTGATTGGCGTGTTGAGCCACACATCGCAGCCGGAAGTCAGCAGGCGGCCCAGGCCCATGTCGTACTCCTCCAACACCACGACCCGACCGTGCAGACCAGGCCGCTTGCACATGCTGTGAATCTTCTTGGCGTAGGCCTGCCCGGGCTCATCGAGCGGATGCGCTTTGCCCGCGAACAGTACCTGCACGGGTCGATCCACATCGCCCAGGATCGCTTCCAGCCGTTCGACGTCCAAGAAGAGCAGCGGCGCCCGCTTGTAGGTTGCGAACCGGCGAGCGAAGCCAATGGTGAGCGCGTCTTCGCGCAGCGCCATCCTCGCTCGCTCGATGCTGGCCGGATCTTCGCCCCGGCGTCGGGCCTGCATCACGAGACGCTCACGCGCAATCTGCACGAGCCGGGACCGCAGCATCTTCCGCATCGCCCAGAAGGCATGCGGATCGGCCGTGGTGGCCTTGGTCCATGTTTCGCAGCGTGGCACACTTCGCCTTGGTCGTAACCCGATCTCCCGCTGCCAGAAATCTGCGGCAACAGGCGGCATCCAGGTCGCGGGATGCACGCCATTGGTGATGTGCGTGATTGGTACATCGTTGGCATCGCAGCCATAGACATCCGCCCACATCTCCCGGCTCACCTCACCATGCAGGGCGGCGACGCCATTGATGTGGCGGGCGAGCCGCATGGCCAGAATCGTCATGCACAACGGACCATCATTGCCTTCCTGTCCAAGCCGAGCGAGATCACGTTTGCCCATCCCGGCGCGGCTGAGTGTGGGACGAAGCACTTCGGCGCAGCGACCGAGGTCGTAGCGGTCGTGTCCTGCTGGAACCGGCGTATGTGTGGTAAAGACCGTGGCATCGGCCACGCGGCGCTCGGCGATGTCGCGGTCGATGCCGTCTTCAACCAGTTGAGCGATCCGTTCCACGCCGCAGAAGGCGGCGTGTCCTTCGTTGAGATGCCACACGGTCGGGTCCACCTCCATCGCTTCGGCGGCCAGCACGGCGCCGACTCCGAGCAGCACTTGTTGGCGAAGCCGCAGATCGGAGTCACCTCGGTAGAGGCCGCGGGTCAGTTCGCGATCCCGCATTCGATTCGAGTCGAGATCGGTGTCGAGCAGGTACAGGTCAACAGGGCCAACGGAGATGTGATTGATGCGAGCATCGACGATGCTGCGGCCGATCGGAACTTCGATCTGCTCCTCGGTATCCGAAATGGGGAGGTCTTCGAACAGCCACTGCGGTTCGACGACTCGTGTGGACCCGTCCTTTCGGAGTTCCTGCTGGTAGTAGCCCTGCCGGTAGAGCAGCCCAAACCCGGTAAGCGGAATGCCGAGGTCGGCGCACGACTTGAGGTGATCGCCCGCGAGTACGCCGAGCCCGCCAGAGTATTGCTGCATGCATTCGTGAATGGCAAACTCAGAGCAGACATAGGCGACGCGGAGGGCGCGTTCACTGTGATGAGCGGCCCGATCGAACCATCTCTGACGGGTGTCATCCTGCGTTTGGGCGGTGAATGCTCGTTCGACGGCCGTCTGAAACTCCGGCTCCTCCCATCGGGCCTCAAGGTAGTCCTCGGTGGTTGCTTCAAGCACCGCCAGTGGGTTCTCATTGGAATCGATCCACACCGCCGGGTTGAGCATGGCGAAGGGCCGTCGCATCGGCTCGATCCACGCCCAGCGGAGATCCATGGCGAGTTGTTGCAGGTCGGTTCGGATATCGGTCATCGCGTTCATGGGCGGGGGAGCATAGGCGACCTGCGGGCGGTCGTCGTCCGCATTCGACGGGCAAGTGCTGCCCCCGCGTGTCCATCCATTCGCCACCGCCAGTTTCCGCGAGGGGTTCCAGGCCTGTTCATCCGGGCAGCAGCACCGAGATTGAGCACATCCTGCATGGGAATGATGCAGCACTCGGCCGGAGCGTCCATGCACGCATCGATCATCGCCCACGCCGCGTCGGCTCCGCGGCGGCACCCGGTGATGTCTTGAAAGCGGACCTTGGCATCCGGAGACAAGCCGCGATACCAACTGCGGACGGTGTCATTGTCGTGGGTGCCGGGGTAGCACACGCAGCGGCGGGGGTGGTTCTGGGGAAGATCCGGACTTCCATCCCTGAAGAAGCCCCACTGGGCGATGCGCATGCCGGGCAGGTTGAAGTCGTCTCGCAATCTGCGGACTGCTGGCGTGACCTCACCGAGGTCCTCAGCGATCAGCGGCAGCGAGCCGAGTTCACGCTGGAGTACTTCGAGTAGTTCGCGTCCGGGCGTTCGCCGCCACACGCCGCGGCGGGCCGTCTTCGCCGTTGAAGCCACTTCATAGAGCCGCACGAATCCAATGAAGTGGTCCACGCGGACGGCATCGAAGCGATCGAGTGCGAGGCGGAAGCGGTCGATCCACCAGGCGAAGTGTTCACGCCGGTGCGCGGCCCATCGGTAGTGAGGGTGTCCCCAGCGTTGTCCGTCCTTGCAGAAGTCGTCGGGTGGAACACCGCTCACCACGGTGGGCTCGCCACGGCGATCGAGCCGAAACAGTTCCGGCCGCCGGCGCACATCGGTTGAGTCGGCGTGGACGAAGATCGGCACATCCCCGATGAATCCGATTCCGCGTGTGGCTGCGTATGTGCGAAGCCTCTTCCATTGCCGCTCCAGCATGAATTGAATGAAGGCGTGTTCGTCCGGTTCGCCTCGCTGGTCATCACACCAGTCAGGAAGCCAGGAGGCGTTCTCGCTGAGAAAGCGCGTGAAGCCACGTGATCGCAGCCGACCCTTGGCCGCAAAGGCATCGAATGCAGCCGTGATACGAGGCGACTTGAAACGACGCGCGCTCACATACTTGGTGGGACCACTGCGGAGCGAGGCATCACACCGAAGCGCCGATCGCGGCAACAGTCCGGCTGTATGCAGATCATCCAAACTCAGAAGAAGCGGTTCCATCGCGAAGGTCGAGCGTCCGGAGTAGGGCGAGTTGCCTTCGCCGATGGGTGTGATGGGAAGCACCTGCCAGATGTCGAGCCCGGCCTTGTGCATCCAGTCAGCCTGTCGACGGGCGGCTGGCCCGAGGTCGCCGATGCCGTGTCCGCCCGGGAGGCTCGTGATATGCAGCAGGATTCCCGAGCGGCGAGATTTCACTTCGCCCACACCACACCACCGACCGGTGGAATGTGGAGGTTCGGCCAACTCGCGTCCTTCTCTCCAGGCTCGGTCAGCACGCATGTCCAACCGTTCTTGAGTGACTCAGGCATCGTGATCGTGGCTTCGGCGTCACCTGCATTCAGCGCGACCAACACCTTCTGCCCGTTCAACTCACGGACGAAGGCCCACACATCCTGCTCGTCGTCAATCACGACCGTTTCGATTGATCCTCTCCGAAGCGCCGGAAAGGCGTTGCGAAGGGCGATGGCGCGGCGATAAAAATCGAAATGCGCTGGCATGACCTCCATGCCCGCCTCGTCATACGGCTGCAGATCCTCCCAGAGCATCGGCTTGCGGTTGTTTGGATCGTCCGATCCCCAAAGGCCTACTTCGTCACCGTAGTAGATCATCGGAGCGCCGACGTAGGTCATCTGCAGCAACGCGAGCAGCCGAGCCTTGCGGTAGGCCCACTCGTCTGGCTTGTTCGGGTTGTAGTCATCGACTTCCTGTTCGCGGTTCTTGGCATCGAATGGACGGTCGGGATTGAAGACCTTTGAGACACACCGATCCGTGTCGTGGCTGTCGAGAAGATTCTGCAACACAGAGGTCGCAGAATCTGGGTAGGCCATCCGGAGCCGCGCGAACTGCCGCTCGGCCTCGCTGGCGTGGATCTTGTTGTTCTTGGCGGCGATCCAGTCGAAGGCGATTTCGGCGAACGGGTAATTCATGACGGCATCGAAAGAGCGACCGTCGAGCCAGTGTCCGGCGCGGTCCCAGATCTCGCCAACGATGTAGGCGTCCGGATTGATCGATTTGACGAGTTTCCGCCACTCGATCCAGAAGGGAAGGGGGACCTCATTCGGCACGTCGAGCCGCCAGCCATCGATCCCGTCTGATGGGTCGCCATCTCCATTGGGATCCATCCACCGACGCGTGACATCCATGATGTGTTGTCGCGCCGACTCGCTTGCGATTCCCCGCACGTCATCTTTGGCGAAGACGGGGAGTTCCTTGAACCCCGCCCAACCCTCGTACTCAAACGGCTCCCATGAGCGGACATCAAACCAGTCGGCATAGGGGGACGCCTGGCCATTGGTTTCGACGTCCGCGAACGCCGGGTGTCTTGTGCCGACATGGTTGAAGACGCCATCGATGATGACGCGGAATCCCTTTGACTTGGCGAGTTCTAGAAAGTCAAGAAAGGCACGATCGCTCTGTGTGAATGACCATGTACTTGGATCGAGCAGGTTCTCGGCTGCTTCAGCGTCTTGGTAGTCCTTCCCCCCGCCATAGTGCTCGTCCACGTGGATGAAGTTCGTGGCGTTGTACTTGTGGTGGCTCTCCGATTGGAAGATCGGATTGAGATAGAGGGCGTTGATGCCGAGCTCCTTCAGGTAATCGAGCCGCTCGCTCAGCCCCGCGAGATCGCCGCCGAACAGCCGCGAGTACACGTACCACTCGTAGAAGGACTGCCCATCGACCCCCTCATCGAGCATCGGCTCGTACCACTTCGCCGTCCATGCCCGTCCGGCCTGAGGATCGGTTGTTGGATCGCCATTGCGGAAGCGATCAATCATGATTTGATACCAGATGGCATCGCGTGCCCAGTCGGGAGTTTCAAGTTGCATCGGGACCTCGCCAAATCGATGAATGGTCGGTGCGCGTTGCGTGACGAGTCCGTCGTGCAACAGGAACAGGTATCGGTTGTCGGTGGGGGGCATGTCCACGGTGACTTCCCACCATTGAAAACGTCCGTCATTGAATACGGGGTGCAAGGGCGTTGAGCCAATCCACGGCTGGACCATCGATACGCCCTCGACATCGCCCGCGAGGGTTCGCATTCGCAGGGTTCGGGTGTCCTCGTCCCCCGCCATGTCGGTCCAGCTCCGGGGGTTGTGCCCGACGGCGGCTCCTTCGATCACGCCGTCACCCCGCCGAGCATTCTTGGGGTCGAGATTGGCGGCAGGGCCGAGCCGGAGCAGCGTGTTCTCCCCTCCGTAGCCGTCTGGTTGCCGGTCAGGGTTTCGAGGGTCGGGCATCCACTGTCCGTCGCGAATGTACTTGTAGTGGTGGAGACCGGGATCGAGCGTCAAGGAGACGGTCCAATCCCCGGTCGGATCGATGTGCATGGGCGTGGCGCTGGCACTCCAGCCGTTGAACCCTCCGGCGAGGAAGACCCGCTCGGCCTTTGGCTGCTCGGCGAGCGTGAATTGGCACCGCCACCGTCCGTCCGGCTGCTCGACGGCGGTGATCGATGCGGGTGGCCGCGTCACAGCCGCATCACTCGGCTGAGCAATGTCCAGGGCCGGTGGCCATCCGGCCACGGCACACCACAGGATGACGGGCGCGGCAAGCATCGTGGTGGCGTAGGGTATCGACGATGAGGTTGGCACCACAATGAGTGGCGAAGGAATGGGCGTCTGTCGGACCGCTGCGTCGTGGCTGCGTGCTCTGCTCACCCTGACCGCTGCTCTCTTGGTGCTCTGGGCCTTTGTCTGGGTTGGTACGCGGGTTCTTCGCCAGAGCGGCGAGCAGGGTGTCACGCTTCGTGTGATGCACTGGAGCGGCGGTGGCGGCCAGGAAGAAGATCAGATCGTCGAGTCGTCGCTTCGGGCCTTTGAGCAGGCGCATCCCGGCATTCGCGTCCAGCGGATCAACCCGGGTGACTCGGGGCAGTTCTTCACCAAGTTGCAGACCATGATGGCTGCGGGCGACCCGCCGGATGTGTTCTATATGGACTACGCCCGCCTACCGGTGTACGTCCGCGAGGGGCAACTCGCCGACATCGAGGTCATGGCCGGGGAGCAGGGGGGACTTGATCTGGCGGATTTTTATGAGCCGCCGGTGGACGCGTTCCGCTGGGATGGGCAGCAGACCGGACGGGGGCCGCTGTGGGGCGTGCCGAAGGATTTCACGACGCTGGGGTTCTACGTCAATCTTGATCTGCTTCGATCGGCGGGTGTCGAGCGGCCCGGCAACGACTGGACCTGGGACGACTTCATCGCGGCTGCCAGCGCAGTTGGTGATCTTGATGGTGTCACCGGCGCCGAGGTCGTGACGTGGCCCTTTGTGCTGCGGGCGATCCTGTGGAGCGAAGGCGTTGATATCGTTGGCGACGATTGGACGGACTTGCGGGTGACCGATCCGCAGGTTCGCGCGGTGTTGGAGCGGCTTCGCAGTTGGCGGTATGACGAACCGAATACGCTTGCGGCGGCCGAGGCAGAGGGCGTGGACCCATCTTCGCTCTTCCTCACCGGACGAATTGGCATGGTCGGTCCATTTGGCCGCTGGGTCGTACCGTCCTTTCGAAGCATCGCGACACCGGGTGATCCTGGTGGTTTCGAATGGGACTTCTTGCCGCTGCCCCGAGGCCGTGAACATGCCAATGTGATTGCGACCGTGGCGTGGTCGATGGCGAGCGAGAGCGAACACCCCCGCGAAGCATTCGAGTTGCTTCGCTGGCTCGTGTCCGAAGACATACAGGCCTCGCAGTCTCGTCTCGGTCTTGCTGTCCCGACCCGCCGAAGCGTTGCGGAGTCGG
>CAYYGU010000049.1:0-10888 GCA_964471525.1 uncultured Isosphaeraceae bacterium | reverse complement strand
GCGGAACAGATCCCGACCCGATGAGCAAGGCAGCGCAGCGGGTGATCCGATCCGAGCGGAATTCGCCATCTAGGACGGCCGCAACCGGATGCTGCGTTTCCGATCCAACGCACACTGCGGTGGAATCCCACGCGACAAACACCTCGTCCTGCCGCATGTGTCCATCAGCCCACCTCGCAAGTGTTTCTGAGGCAATCCCAATGCGATCGGCAGGCAGGGGAATCGTCACAGCGGCGCCTGGCAACCCTGCGCCCAGCGAAACGACGCGCTCGCCACGGCGGGCCGCCGAACGGCGAATTGCTGCGAGCAGCGTCGGCCGATCGCGCGCTTCGGGGCCGAACACGAGGTGGACGGCCTCGCTCACAATCCGAGAAGGCGGTTGCCGTGCTGAGAGAAGCCGGTGTCAAAGAACAACCGCGCGATCGCATCTCCGCTCTTGGTCGCAAGCTCCCGCCGAATGGCATGTGGGCCCTCCGAGGCAAGCTTCGATGCCTCCCCGCGGTCGAGTGAAACCTGCACCGGCCAGCCCGATGCGCCGCCATTGTCGTCGGTTGGGAACACACGCTTCCCGGACTGCACATCAATCACTTTCACGGAGAACACAGCTGTTGGTTCCGCGACACCCACGATGACCGGTATTGTGAACTGCCGAGGTTCCACATAGATCACCTGATCCACGCCGATTGCCTCTCCCACTTCGTGGATCGCAACTCGCTGGGCCGAGTCGTCCATCTTGCGGGCCATTCGAATTGCATCGAGCGGGGAGACCATGTCCGCCATGTCCGCGCTCTCCATCAGAACCACTGTCGCTTCTTCGGCGATGTCCCGCCGAATACGAACCGGCGTCACAATGCTGTAGTAGTCATCAAACATCACCACCGTTGGGCGATTCGGCAACTCGTACTTCGCCTCCTGCACCGGGTCTGGTCGCGTGAGTGTTTCCACTGCCGCGGCGATATTGCAGCCTCCGAGTTGCGTGAGGGCTGCCAGAACAACAAACGATACAAGAATGAGAATGAAGCGATTCACAGATCGAGTTCCGGATCGAGTTTCGGGTTGTACTTGTCCGGGTGCTTCGGTTCAAGATGCTTGTAGAACAGATAACTGGTCCGCTTGATGAACTCGGACAGCAGTCCGGTCTGAATCTCGAATTCGCTCGCCGAGTCCTTGTCGAGTCCCTCAAGGTCTGGAAACTTGGCCGTCACCTCCCATACATCGGCATAGGAATCTATGTCGTAGCCGTCCCGCTCGATCACGCCCACCGAAGCGCGGCACCGCCCCTCCCACAACCAGCGGTTGCCCCGCGGATGCAGCCGAAACTCCTGCATGTCCACCAACACGATCCGATCAACCCCAAGCTCCTCCGCAATCTCACCAAAAGCCATGGCGTTCCATTGCGGCGTCGAGAACTGCCACTGACGAACGGCCATCGGATGCACAAGCGTGATGTTGGGTACCTTCTCTTGAAGACGACTCATCAAACCCCCCGAAACCTGATCGACTAAATCGGGCTTGGTGTACAACAGATCGAGCGGAGCATCGACCAGCACCGCCACCGTGTGGTGTTCGAGCCCGTCGTATCGCGGCAACACTTCCTTGAGTTTCTGGTACTCGAAGTTCTGCGCAGCACCTGCGGCTCCGATGGCTCCCGCTTCACTGGCGCCAAGAATCGCTGGAATTGCGGATATCAACGACGAGCACGCGGTCAAGAGTCCGAGACACACTCCGCACAGCATCAACCGGATACCACTCACGACAGAACCCCCGCCTGAGCGAGTTTGAACAGCCAACCCAAGAGCAGGATGCCCAGTCCAACCCATACAACCTGAGGCTGCACGAACATGGATACCAGCCGCTGCATCGGCGCGCCAGTCAGGGCCGCAAACACACTGCCAAGAACGACCATGGCCGCAAGGAGACTCAACAGCAGACCTGCTGGCTGGGCATACAGGGCGTTTCCAAACTCAGCATTCGCGGCATGGGCAAAGGCTGTGGTCATGCCACAACTCGGACAAGGCACCTGCATCACAGTCTGCCAGCCGCAGGCTGGAAGACCCAGGGCCTGATGCGTGCCGGTTCCCGTGGCCGAAGGAACGAGGGTGGCAGCCACCACCAATGGGCTGGCTGCGGCCACGCCGAGCACCGCCGCGACGAGACGACCGCGAACGGAGAGCGAAGATGTCGAAGCACCAACCATTTGCGGATCGTACCGGAAAGGAGACTACGAATTGGAGAGGTGTCCACTCCCTGAAGTATCAGATGGTGGGCTGCTGCGGCTTCGGGACGAGCAGGAACCCCCCTGCATGGACGAAATAGACATTCCAGGGGCCGCCAGCCAAGGACCCAGCGCGGTGGTAGTCCTCAACCAGCAAGTCGCACACCACCGGCTGGTCGGCCCGAATACCGCTGTCGGCGGCCGCCAGCAGCGGCCCGTGCCGCTCGGCCCAGCCGCGGGCCGATTCCAACCGCCCGCACTGCGCTTCCTCGGCCACCAGATGAACACCGCCATCAGTATCAACCGCCACGGCCACGCCCGGCTGAAGAGGCGTCTGCACCAGAAATGGGCGAAGCCCTTCGGGGAGCCGATCGGTTGAAGCGGGCGGAGGGGGCTGTGGCGGGGCTGGTTCTGGCTCGGGCATCGGAGGTGCCGCGGCTGGTTCTGGCTCGGGCAATGGCGGCGCCGCGGTCGGTGGCGGGGTGAGCCCGACGGGCCGCGCGCGAATCGTACTCAGCAGCAGTGGCAAGCCCTCGGTCGGCATCGGCACACGCACTCGCTCGGCAGGCGCGGCAACATCGAGCCGCGACAGCACACCAACGAGCCGTGACTCGATGTCGAGGTGTTCTCGGAAGGTGCTGGAGAGCCGTCCCCAAACTTCCTCGGATGCCGCCAGAGAAGACCCCGCGATGATGACACCCACCGACAGGGGTTCCCCGGCCCGCTCGCCCACAAGTTGCTTGACCGCGCGGTAGGCCCCCACGACGGCCGCTTGATCGGCGCCCGTCAGAAGCACAATCTCGCTCACCAGACCGCCAGCATCCAAACCGACCCCGCCGCCGAACCCTGCCACCATCCACAGATGCCCAGCCTTGGGCGCAGCGATGATGTGCTCCAGCGTGCTCGCTCCATGCAACCCATCTCCAAAGCGGACCGCGTGCAATTCGCGGTCGTCGATTTCCAGCAGCGTGCCGCCATTTCCAAACTCACGTGCCACCATCTTCGCCGCAGCATGCCGCCACAACGCCCCCCGAACCGGCAGATGCCCTTCCAGCAGCAGCACAACCCGGTCGACCGGCGCCTCCTCGGCCGCCGGAACACTGCCCACGAAGATGTCGGCAAGTGCCTCAATCTCCTGTCGAGTGCGGTTCATGCCTCGCTCGGGGTCGGCTGGACCTGCACGGTGCTGGTCGGCGATCGCTCCTGCCCGGTCTCATCCGGTTCACCGTCGTTGAACGGATCGGGGCCGGGCCGCCCATCAACGACCAGTTGATACCGGTAGGTACCCGGCGGCAATGGCACGACTGCCTCGAACACGTTGGCTCCGGCATTCCACCGCAGTGGGGTTGCTGAGGTGGACCAACCGTTGAAATCGGCGCATATGGCGAGAATCTGATCTGGTCGCCCCGGCTGCCTGAAGCGAACCCCCGATGTCGTCATCACAGCGCCGTAGTCCGAATCGACCGGATTTGTTCGGGCGTGAAGGGGCTCCAGCCGCTGGGCGGGCGAGGGGACGCCGTGTGTGTCCGCTCGAAGGCGGGACAGAATCTCCCCTGCCCGCGATGTCGGAACCTGATCGATGACTTCCGCGTTTCCCAACTCGGGTGTTGGCAGGGTGTCCATCCAATCCAGCAACGCCGCGAAGTCACGTTCAGCAGATCCTCCGGGGTCGAAATCGCAGACCGGTTGGCCGAGGCTTGCCGCCTCCCGAAGCGACTCGTGTTCGCGAATCACCAGCGGGGCCAGATGTGGGTCAAACTCCTGCGTGAGCGTTTCAAGGATCTTGGCCGCCAAGCCAGAGGCCGGATCGTGAATCGTGGGCACAATCCACCGCGGGAGCGGTCGGCCCAATCGCCGGACCAAGGCCTCAATCGTCGTCCACTGCCGGCGAGCGCCCTTGAGAGAAAAGTAGCCGGTCTCTACCGGAATGAGCGCTTCGCTCGCGGCGCGGAGGGCGGCAAAGGTCAACATGCCAAGGGCTGGTGGACAGTCGATGAAGCAGACATCAAAGCGCCCACGGCATCTGGCAAGAAACGTACCCAGTCGTGATTGCACTTCGATCGTTTCATCGCCCGAGCGAGCTTCCACGGCGGACAGCAGCACCGTGCTCGGCAGCACGTGAAATCGGTGGCCGATCTCCCAGCAGATTTCAGCCGAGTCGATGCCGTCGGCCTCGCCCCGCATCACGCTGGTACTGCCCCCCTCGATGGCCTCCTCTGGAATGCCCAGACCAGCCGCGCAGTGCGACTGCGGATCCATATCCACAAGCAGCGTTCGGTGCCCTCGCTTGGCCGACAAAGCGGCAAGGTTGATCGCGGTGGTGGTCTTCCCACATCCGCCCTTTTGGTTGACGATGGCGATGGTTCGCACGGGGGCTCTCAATCCGGACAGGGGGCACTTCGGTGCCACTCTTATCGGCCCCGCCCACGGCCCCGCTTGAGCCTCAACCCGAACTCGGCGGCATCACCGAGTGCCATGCCGCTTCGATGTCCGCCGACGCCACATCATCCCGGACACACGCGCCGTCTCGCGTGGGAAGCACCAACCGAAGTCGATCCCCTTCGACCTTCTTGTCATATCGCATCGCTGCAAATAAGTCTTCAACCGGCTCGGGCCGCGCGATCGATACTGGAAGGCCAAGGTTCTCCAGCAGCAACCGCACCCGGTTCACTGCGTCGGCGCCGCACAACCCCAGACGCTCGCTGCATGCCAATGCCGCGCACAGGCCAATCGAAACGGCTTCGCCATGCGTCAGATCGAGCGCCTCGATCGGTTCGATTGCATGGGCGAAGGTGTGTCCCAGATTCAGCAACATCCTGCTGCCAGCCTCTCGCTCATCCTCCTGCACCAGGTGACGCTTGGCGGTGATCGAGCGGACCAATACTTCTTCGATGCCGCCGCATTCTCCTTCTCGCAGCGTCGCGGCGTTCCGCTCGAGGAGGGTCATCAACTCGGAATCACTTATGATGGCGTGTTTGACGCACTCGGCAAGCCCGCTGCGAAATTCTCGCAGAGGCAGGGTGGCAAGCGTCTCGGCATCGACCAGCACAAGTTTCGGAGGCCAGAAGGCACCCGCAAGATTCTTGCCCACGTGCGGCACATCTGGAATCGGCAGGTTCACACCGGTCTTCCCGCCGATCGAGGCGTCCACCATCGCCAGCAGCGTGGTCGGAACCTGAATCAGGTCGATTCCACGCAAGAAGGTGGCGGCGGCGAAGCCAGCCACATCTCCGGTCAGTCCGCCTCCCACGGCGATGATGGCCGAGTGTCGATCCAAACCGCCGGCGAGGGCCACCTCCCAGACCCGCTCGACCGCCTCCATCCGCTTGAGCGGTTCCTCGGCCCGAAGGGTTGTGATGGTGGCCTCCCACCCGTCCGGCTGGAGCGATTTGAGCAGGACTCCTGCATGCGGGGTGAGAACCTGCTCATCGGCGACAACCAGCACCCGCCTGGCCTGGCATGCCTCACCAATGAACCCGGCTGCCGATCGCAGGCAGCCCGGCTCAATGACCACCTCGTAGTCGCCCTGGCGGGATGTCAGCGGAATCCGGGTACTCATGTCTGCTCTTCATCGGCCCGTCGGGACAATTCCGCCAAGGCATCGACTGGATCTGCAGGCAGGCCGCTGGGCTCAACCGACGACCACGCCGTCTCCAGATCGTCTCGGCCCGTACGCAGCCGAGCGGGGCGTGGCCTGAGTTGGGCTCGCCCAAACACGATGGCGAGCACGAGGAACACACCGAGCAGGCCGATCAGGATCATCGTCAGCCATGCCGACATGGCCGAGGGCGCGAGGCGAGCGAGGGGACCGCTGGCCTGTACAAGCGTATATCGATGGCGCTGACCATCGCGAGCACGCTGAATGCGGTCTTCGCCACGGGTGCCTTCGGCACGTACCCAGTCGCCAACGATGGCGCTGTCCTCCTCGCCCCCACGGACCAGGATGGGCCGATCGTCAACGCCGCGAATCCAAATGTCGGATGGCCCGGAACGCCCTGGATCGATCTGCTCGATGCGGCCCTCGACCACAATCGCCCCCCCAACGGGCGGCAGGCTCACAGCGGCCATGAGAACAATCAACTGCACCATGCCAACCCTCCACGCACGAGTGGTACTCGCACGCGTCAAGACGACCCCAAGGGGATTCGAACCCCTGTTCCCAGGATGAAAACCTGATGTCCTAGACCTGACTAGACGATGGGGTCAAGTCGAGGGATGATAGCGGATCGGACCACCGCCTATGACCAACACAGCACTCACGATCCTCTGCCCGATGCACATAGAGGCAGCGAAACTTCGCGGCCTGGCGAGTCGCCGTGGCTGGACGTTGATCACCACAGGTATCGGCGGGAACGCCATCGAGCGGGTACTCGCCTCAGTACCCCCGCCCGTTCCGGTGCTGCTGGCGGGAGTCGCTGGAGCACTCGTGGCCGACCTCGCGCCCGGATCGGCGCACTTGATCTCCGAAGTGTTCACACCGGATGGCGTCCTCCAGAGCCCGCTCATCGCGGAGGGACTCCGCAGTACTGGTGCCGATGAGATCGTCGCCACGCCCAATGACAAAGCCAAACTTTCTGCGAAGACCGGCGCCCATGTGGTTGATATGGAATCCCATGCCTTCGCACTGAGCGCGTCGGCCGCGAACCGGCCCTGGGCGATTATTCGCGGGGTGAGCGATGGGATCGACCACCATCTACCGGCCGGGTGTGATCAGTGGTTCACGCCTGATGGTCGCATACGGTCTCTCCGAGCGGCGAAAGATCTTCTTGGGCGACCTCGGGAACTCCTGCAGATGCTCTCCTTCGCCCGAAGAACACATCTGGCCATGCGGCGGGTTGCCGCACTCGCCGAACAGACATTTCACGCCCACTCCGGGTACTGTGCTGCTCAGACTGAAACGGGAGCCCCGACCACATGATGCTGACCACGATTCTCACGTCTTCTCTCTGTAGCACCTCACCGGCGAGCATCCTGCTGCCGCCCCCTCCGCCGGTTCCGAGCATTCGCGCAGCCTTGGGGGGTCAGACACCGGAGGTCGGTCCCCTCGACATCGACCTCGACCTCGGCGGTGGCGATGGGCGTGCGGAGCACCTGACGCCTTGGGCAGACACGCCCCCACTGGATCTCTCCTCCCGCTCGATGTGGCAACAGGATGAAGCCACAGCACCGGCTCAGGCGAACACCGCATTCGGCGCCGAAGGCGCTACCCGCTGGTCTGTCACCGGCCGCTGGGGCGTCGATGTCAACGATACGGGCAACAACGAGTACGGACTCGGTCTTGGGTTGCAACTTTTTCTCGTGGACGATTTTGCGTTTGCCCCCGAAATCAACGTGTGGGGCTTCTCGCAGGAGGGTGAGAATGCGTTTGGTGGCAGCCTGGACTTCATGTTCCAGTGGCACTTCGTCAAAGGTGAAACATGGTCGCTCTACGGCGACTTCGGCTGCGGCATGCTCGGCACCAATCACAATGTGCCTTCGGGCGGCTCGCAGTTCAACTTTACCCCCCAAGCAGGTCTTGGCGTGACCTTCGACGTCGGGCAGGACCGCCGCTGGATCATCGGCGTGCGGTGGCACCATATTTCCAATGCCACTCTGTATCAGAACAATCCTGGACGGGACAACGTGATGGTCTACACCGGACTCAGTTTGCCGTTCTAACAGGATGAAGGGGTGCTGGTCTGCGTGCCCCCTGTTTGTTCACCAGCGTTTGAACACGAGCGACACGTTATGGCCCCCGAAGCCAAACGTATTGTTGATCACCACGTCGACCTGCTTCTCACGCGCCACATGCGGCACAAAGTCCAGATCCATTCCCTCGTCAGGGTTGTCCAGATTGATCGTGGGCGGCAGCACACCGTGGTGCAGAGCCAAAATGCTCGCCACCGACTCGATACCCCCGGCGGCACCAAGCGCGTGCCCGGTCATCGACTTCGTCGACGAGATGGCAAGTGACGCGGCATGATCGCCGAAAACGCGTTTGACAGCCATGACTTCGGCCGAATCGCCGAGTGGCGTCGATGTGCCATGGGCGTTGATATACCCGACCTGCTCGGGGTTCAGCTCACTTGAGGCAAGCGCAAACTCCAATGCCTTCCCCGCGCCAGTTCCCTCAGGATCGGGGGCTGCGATGTGATGGGCGTCTCCGGTGATCCCGAACCCGAGTAGTTCGGCATAGATCCGGGCGCCTCTGGCCTTGGCATGCTCCAATTCCTCCAGCACCAAGACAGCCGCCCCTTCGGCAAGCACGAAGCCATCTCGATCGCGATCAAAGGGTCGCGAGGCCGTCTTCGGGCTGTCATTCCTCGTCGAAAGTGCCTTCATCGCGCTGAAGGCGGCGATACAAAGCTTGGACACCGCAGCTTCACAGCCGCCGGCAAGCATGACGTCGGCCATGCCCCGTTGAATCATCATGCTTGCGTCCGCCAGCGCGTGTCCGCCAGTGGCGCAGGCCGTCGCAACGGAGGTATTGCAACCTCGAAGATTCAATCGAATCGAGACTTGCCCTGCCGTGGCGTTGACCATGAGTTTGGGAACGACGAAAGGGCTCAGCCGACGAGGTCCTTTTTGCATCAGGCGGTCATACTGCGACTCGATCGTCAGAATTCCACCAATGCCCGATCCGATGGCGACGCCTCGCCGATACGGATCGCCTGCGTCGAAGTCGATGCCACTGTCCGCGGCCGCTTCCACGGCGGCCGACATTCCGAGTTGGCACGCGCGGTCCGCCTTCCGTACATCCGGAGCGGACATGACCGATTCGGGGTCGAAGTCGGTTGCCTCGCCCGCGATCGTGGTGGCCCAATCATCATCCTGTTCGAACGCGGTGATGGTTGAGATGCCAGAGCAGCCCTCACAAAGTCCATCCCACAAAGCTTTGGTACCGACACCAAGATCGGTAACAGCCCCCAATCCGGTAATGACGACGCGACGTTCCTCAGTGGACATGCTGCGATCCCGAAGACCGGAAGGCCTGAGCCCGATCAGCCCTTGGACGCATCAATGATGTAGTCGATGGCGTTCCCAACGGTCTGAATCTGCTCAGCCTTGTCGTCGGGAATAGACGTATCGAACTCGTCTTCGAATTCCATCACCAACTCGACCGTATCGAGGCTGTCGGCATTGAGATCATTGGCGAAACTGGTATCGCGGCTGACCTCACCCTTGTCAACACCCATTTGCTCGGCCACGATTTCGATGACCTTGGTTTCGACCTCTGCTTCCGTCACGGGAATATCTCCTGCAGGCAGGGACCAGTCCCTGCAATGATGGTGGGGATTGTACAGATTCGCGCCCATCGGGGGATCGTTTCGTCAACTCAGCATGCCGCCATCGACGGCCAGTACGTGGCCGGTGACATAGCCGGCCTGCTCGGAGGCCAGATAGGCCACGGCGTGGGCAATCTCCTCGGATCGGCCCAGCCGCCGCAAGGGAAGCCTCGCCACGGCCTCTTGTACCAACTGTTCGGGCAGGGCATCGGTCATGTCGGTTTCGATGAAACCCGGTGCCACGACATTGGCGGTGATGCCTTTGCCGCCAAGTTCCTTCCCGATGCTCCGCGTCATGCCAATGAGCCCGGCCTTGGCGGCCGCGTAGTTGCTTTGGCCCGGGTTGCCCATCAGGCCGACCACGGATCCGATGTTGATGATCCGCCCCCATCGCCCTCGCATCATGGGACGAGCGGCCGCCCGGCACAGTCGAAAAGCGGCGCGGAGATTGGTGTCGATGACGGCGTCAAAATCCTCGTCGCTCATGCGAAGAATCAGTCCGTCGCGGGTGATGCCAGCGTTGTTGACCAGAATGTCCAAACGACCGTGCCGCTCTAGAACCTGTTCGAGCAGGGCATCCACTGCCGCGTCGTCCCCAAGATCACACGGGCGGGCCTCCGCGCTTCCACCAGCGGCGATGATGCCAACGGATGCGGTCTCGATCGCATCGGCCGAGCGGGCGACCAGTACCACATGGTGTCCCTCGCTGGCCAGACGCTCGGATATCGCCTTGCCAATCCCACGGCTGGCACCGGTCACCAAGGCAACGCGTTGATTCTGATCCGGCTCGGCGGCACTCATGCAACTGCTCCTTGCGGTCTCCGAGGAGACTCTGCTTCAGCAAAGTGAGGAAGTGTACTGGCCTGCGACGGATCGCAGCTCGTTACATGCCCGGCCCTCTCGGGCCGCCGCCCCCCGAACCGCCGTCGGGCATTCCGTCTGGGCCGCTTGAGCCACCAGAAGAGCCTTTGCCACGAGCGGCCTGCATCCCGAGATCATCGAGCGTCAACTTCTCCTGCTCCGCCAGCACGACTTCGTACCAGTCATCGAAGGCATCACGGCCAAGTGCGTCGCTCAGGCCCGGCGGCGCGTACGCGGCCACAAACACGTATCCGCCCCCCGCTGCTGGCTTCTGCGCAATCTCCCACATCTGCCCCTCGACCCGATCGGCAAACTCATACAGGCCAAGTACAGCAGCGATGCCACCGCTCGTCATACCCATCCAAATCTCGATCCCTTCAATATCCGCCGAAAGTTGAGCGAGATCCCCCGACGCTTCCAGGTAGGCCAGTTCCTGCTGCTCGATCTCGCCAAAGTAGGGCCTGAGTTGATCGGCACGTCCTCTGGCAAATGCATCGAAGAACTTCAGCAGCCCGATTCGCTCCTGATCGGTAGGCGGCGCCTGACG
>CAYYGU010000048.1:0-10931 GCA_964471525.1 uncultured Isosphaeraceae bacterium | reverse complement strand
CCGGCCGCTCGCCAATCGCCCGCGTGCGGCATGAGCGCCCAGCGAATTGTGTGTTGGCCTCGGTCGGCCTGTGGATCGGGAAAGACACTCGATCGCAGTAGCGTCAAGCCGAGCAGACCATGCTCGATGCTTCGGCCATAGATGGCGCGGTCAAGTACCGCAAGGCCGCGTCCTGGCTCGGACAAATCCATCCAGCGGTGGCCCGGGACTTCGAACTTCGCCTGCTGCCAGGAGGTGTTGCGGTGCGTTGGTCGCTCCAAACATCCAAACTGAATACCACAGGTCGCCACCCGGCTTCGCATGCTCGTGGGGAAGTCGACCCGTAAGACGCGGCGGTGTTCCTGCCAGTCCACATCGGCCTGCACATCCACTCGGTGCGATCCGGCGGCGAGCGAATACCGAATGACCGCGTTGCTCGCCGCGCCGATACTGCGGCGGACCTCCACGACTGCTCGCATGGGACCAGACTCTACGACCTGAACGCTGCTCGGTCGCTCGAGTTCGACGGGGTGCTCACGGTACTCGTGGTCGAGGTTCCACGCGTCCCACTGCCGCGGACGATCCTCGTAGAGTTTGAATTCCCCCAATCGCATGTTCCACCCCGTGGCATCGGTCGCGACGTCGAGTAAGGCGTCGATGCTGCGAAGCCTCTTGATGCAGCCACACCCGCCCACGCGGAATGACAGTAGCCCATTGTTGACCGATGTGCCGTCACACTGCACCGGTTTGACCGATGCGGGCAGACGCGGCGTGGCGATGCCGCTTGCGAGTGGCGGAATGCCGTCCGCCCACCGCAGGTCGCCATCGATATCGACAACGCCACTGCGAGGGGTCGAGGCCGGATTGAAGACTGCGTCGCCGCTGCCGATTCCCTCGTCGATGACTGCCTGAACCGAGTGGGCCGTCGCAGCGCATGCCTCGCGGGCATCGGCGTAGACCTCTGCAATCGATGAGCCGGGCAAGATGTCGTGAAACTGATGCAGCAGCACACTCGTCCAGCAGTCATCGATCGCCGTTCGCGCTGCGGCATTGGCCGCGACCAGTTCGGCAACCCGCAACTTCTCCTCAAGGTCGAGATTGGCCCGCTTGAGCCACGCCTGCGAGGTGTAGATGCCACGATGCCCTTCCATATAGAGTTCGCCATCCCACACCGGCAGGGCTGGGGCCTTGTGCAGCGCATCACAGAACGTGTCCACCCGGCCGAACTGCGTCACAGGCAACTCGCCCGCAGAGGCCGATGCGTACACGCGATCGATCTGCAATTGCGTCGGCCCGCCTCCGCCGTCGCCGTAGCCAAATGGCTGCAGCCACTGCTCGGGCAGGCCGTGATCTTTCTCGATGACGTTGCGTTCTGCGGCCTGTAGGTCACTTGGCGCGATTTCGGAGTTGTAATTGTGGCCCGGCGTCATGTGCGAGACGATGTCGGTGCCGTCGATGCCGCGCCATCGAAAGGTGACGTGCGGGAAGTCGTTGACTTCGTTCCACGCGATCTTGTTGGTGATGAACGTGTCGAGACCGGACTGCTGCGCGATCTGCGGAAGCGACGCGGGGAAGCCGAACGTATCGGGCAGATAGAGATGCCGCTGGGCCGCCGCCTCGCCGAATCGCGACGCCCACCAGCCCGTGCCTTTGATGATCTGGCGGATGAGGGATTCGCCTGAGGGGATTAGGCAATCTGGCTCAACCCACATTCCGCCGCCCGCCTCCCACCGGCCATCGGTGACGCGGCTGGTGATCTGTGAGAAGAGGTCTGGCTGGTAGGCCTCCATCCACGCGTACTGCTGCGGCTGGCTGCACAAGAATGTGAAGTCTTCATTGCGGTCCATGAGCCGGAGCATGGTGGCAAAGGTCCGCGTGCATTTGCGTTTGGTTTCTTCGAGGGTCCAGAGCCAAGCGGTATCGATGTGGGCATGGCCGATTGCGGTACAGGCCGTCGCTGAGGGTGACCCGGTGTTGATGGCGTCGTCGAGGATGAAACGGGCCTGATCGGCAGTTGTCCGAGGATGCGATGGATGAACCGCGGCCATCGCAGCATGGAGCGCCGAGCCGAGCCGCTGCGCTGGACCGCCGTCTTCCGGTAAGGATGCGAGCAAGCGCCGCGCGAAGTCGAACCGGCTCGTGAGTTGCTGCATGCCAGCATCCACCCGCACGAACTCGGCGTAACCCAACCTCCCGGGGGTGTCTTCACGCCATCGTTCTTGTATCTCTTGTTCGTCCCACCAGAAGGTGCTGATGCCGAGCGGCAGGTTACAGGCCGCTTCGATCAGCAGTTCATCCGCGCCGGACTCATCGGGAAGGAAGACGAGATCGTGATTCGCGTCGAGCCCGTGAAAGGCCAGTCCATTGCGGAGCAGCAGTGCTTCGGTGCCGCTGGAGAATCGAAGGGCCAGTTCACCATCGCCCACGGGTACATCACCGCTCAGCCGAAACCAGGCCGTTGACCAGACAGGTCCCCACCGCCACCCACGCGGAACATCCCTGAATACTTCACCCGCGGCCTGCTCGGGGGACACTCGCCTGGCAGTCTGCCACGCCGCCACCGACAACTTCGTCCTGGCGGTCATGCAAGCCGGGGCAAGCACCTCCGCCTGGAAGTTCTTGAAGCGAACATCGTCGTATTCATGCCTGTGCACGCCGCCACGGTAGCGTCTCGTAGGATGCCGTTCATGCCAGCGGCGTTCACAGCAGATGGCCCCGACACCCTCCTTCGGCTGAAGGTCGTCCCGGGAGCGAGCCGCGATGCCATCGCGGGGCTGCTCGGGGACCGGCTCAAAATCCGTATCAGCACGCCGCCGGAGGGCGGAAAAGCGAACAAGGCAATCTGCCAAATGCTTGCTCGGGCGTTGCAGGCCGATGTGCGCATCGAGGCTGGGCATGGCAGCCCGCTCAAGACGACGCGTGCCGCCGGTATCTCCCCAGATCAGGTCGCGGATGCTCTGGATGTGTCCTGCTGAATGCCGCCCATCTCGTCATCCCGCCGCCGCCGAATCACAGCGACTGCGACAATGAACGCCAGGCACACGAGGCTCCCGATCGCGGCAATACCGAGCTGCGTGCGGATGGTCGACCAGGCGGCGGCCGCGGCGGCTGGGACGGCAGCCGTGAGCAGGAAGAGCGTGCCGCTGAAGGAGAGGCGGCCGACGAAGCTTTGCAGGGACAGATAGGTTGCGCGGAGTCTCGTGGGGATCGCACCGGTAACCGCCGCATTGAGGGGCGGCGTCATGAGGGCGCGTGGGCAAGACCGAAGCAGCAAAAGCACCACGATCAGCGGACTGAGCCACAGCGACATCAGGCCGATCGTCACCACCTGCAGCGCCATGGCGATCAGCAGGACGCCCCATAAGCCAACGCGGTTGCGAATGCGAATACTGCGAGCGCCGACCAGTGAGGCCAGCCAGAACGTGACCGCCACATGCAGACCGGTCACCAGCGGCGTGGATGCCGCCTTGAGTCCGTCCCGACCAAGGACTGCCTCGATGTAGGGCTGGAAATACTCGTAGGGCACATGATTCAGCACCAGCATCATGGCTGCAAATACGAACAGCAGCAGCAACGCTGGCGACTTCCACTGGCTGATGCAGGCGCCAGCCTGAGTGATGATGTTGGCGCGGGTGCGGGCATCGTCACCTGCAGACGGCTCCCGCATCCGCAGAATGATGCACACCATCGCGACTGCGACAATGAAGGAGCATAGGTACGGCAATCGAAGATCAATTGCCGCGACTCCCCCACCGATCAACGCCGCGGTCGATGCGCCAAGGAACCGCCGTTTCGCGGCGCGAGCTTCGCGGTCCGCAAATGCGTGCACCAACCCGCATGCAGCCAGCGCATCGTGATGGAGCGCCGTATCGGTACCACTTCGAAACGCAACGCCGGCGGCGCGGAGGCCCTGTCCAACCGCAAAGAAGATGAACAACGGCGAACCGATGGCGTCTCCCCCCATGACCCACGGCCCAATGAACAACATCAGATGGCTCGCGGCCATCAACACTGCACCGGCCAACATGGTCGGCCTTCTTCCAAGTCGGTCGCTCAGCCACCCGCTGGGCACTTCAATCGTCACGACCGACAAGAAGTACAACGCCTCCAGCGAAAGCACCGCATCAAGCGGCAGATAGGCGGCGAAATACAAAAAGAACACCGGCACCCAAAAAGAAGCTTCCGCGAGCGTGGCGTACCACTGATACAGATCAGCAGTCCGGCGATTCAGATTGGTATCCGGCATGCCCCCCAACAATAGCGATAACCCACCTGACCGCCGGTCACTTTATGTCCAGCCCTGCCATAGACTTAGAAAACCTCGATCTCGCTAAGCCCTTGCTATCACGCGACATAAAGTGACCGGCGGTCGAAGCCCCTTTGCGGATGGAAAGAGGCGGTTCGGTTTTTGAGTCGTTGTCAATACAGGACTTCGGCGCATGCAACCCCCGGCTACTTTATATCGTTGCTAGGCAACGACTTACAGAACTGCGTTTTTGTAACCTGCTGTCAATACCCGAGATAAAGTGACCGGCGGTCAGGGGGCGTTGTCGGCGAAGAGGTGGCGCCAGGCGTGGCGGGCGTCTTCTACGACGAGGTAGAGGGCGGGAACGAGCAGGAGGATGATGAAGGTGGCGAAGAGGACGCCGAAGCCGATGGAGATGGCCATTGGGACGAGGAATCGTGCCTGTAGACTGGATTCAAAGATCATCGGGGCCAAGCCGAAGAAGGTCGTGACGCTGGTGAGAAGGATGGGGCGAAAGCGGCGGATACCTGCTGTGCACACGGCGTCGAGGACCGGTCGATCCGGGTTTTTGTCGCGGTGCATGTTGGCGGTGACGACAAGCACAAGGGAGTCGTTGACGACCACGCCGCTGAGCGCAATGATGCCGAACATACTGATGATGCTCAGCCCGTACCCGAGCAGGATGTGGCCGGCGATCGCGCCGATAATGCCGAAGGGGATCGCGGTCATCACGACAAGTGGTTGCGCATATGACTTGAAGGGGATCGCCAGCAGCGCGAAGATCCCCAGAAGCGCCATCATGTACCCAACCCCGAGCTGGCCGAAGGTGTCACGCTGATCGCGCTGCTCACCTTCGAAGGACCACGACAGGCCGGGGTATCTCGCAGGAAGTACATCGGGCAGCCGGATCTCGAGGTCTGCAGCGACCTCATTGGCATTGCCCAGCGCATCGTCAATGTCGGCTGTCACCGATACAACACGACGCCCCTCTCGCCTAGTGATCGCGGTGTAGGCGCGGCCGGCTGTGATATTCACGGCCTCACCAAATGGAACCTCCCCACCGCTCGGCGTTCGAAGAATCAAGTGTTCGATGGTGTCGAGCGTTCGTCGCTCGGACTCGGGCAGACGCACCATGATGCGCACTTCATTACGGCCACGCTGCTGCCGAATAGCCTCGGCGCCGTAGAACGCGTGGCGCATCTGCCTCGCGACGCCTGCGGCCGTCAGGCCGTAGGCCTTGGCTTCGGGCGTCAGCGTGAAGTCCAGCTGCGTCTTGCCGGTCGCGACGCCGCTGTCGATGTTCTTCGTGCCTTGATACCCAGCGACCATCTTGGCAACATCGGCCGCGGCCGCGTCGAGCATGTCTCGATCAATATGGGTGAGTTGCACATCGAGCGCCGCATCGCCCCCGCCAATTCGGGAGTCCAACACGAAGGACTCCACGCCAGCAATCGGACCAACTTCCTCTCGCCAGCGACGTGCAAACTCCTTGCCGGTGATCGCACTGCCCGCCTCTACTTCCAACATGGCCGACACGACCGATGTACCGCCGCCCGCGCCACCGCCGCCGTGTGGGGCAAAGGCGCTCAGCGCCGCGCCAATCGTCGAGATGTGGCCGGGTACGGATGAGTCATCGCCGAGTTCAGCAATCACCCGGTCGGCCGCCTCCATCAGTTGATGCCGTACTCGTTCCGCTTCGGCCCGAGGCACACCCACCGGCAATCGGAGCCGGGCTGTCACGACACCGGCATCGATATCGGGCATGAACGTAAAGCCAATATGGCCCCCGCCCACGTATCCGACCGCGGTCGCAAGCATGGCGAGGCCTACTGCGATAGTCACCCAGCGATGCCTCGCAGCGGCATAGACCGACGGTCGATACACCCGGTGGATGTACCACTGAAGCCCCCTCCCAAAGAGGTTGGATGGATATGACACGACTCTCCAAAAGATGGTGTCGCCGCCTTCATGCGACAAATGCGCTGGCAGCACAAAGAGCGACTCAATCAGCGAAACGAAGAACACCGCGATCGTCACCGCGGGAATCTGCATGAAGAGTTTGCCCTCGCCACCTGGCACGAAGAACATCGGCAGAAAGGCCACCATATTGGTCGTGACAGCAAAGAACACCGGCCCGGCAATCTCTCGGGTTCCCATGATGGCCGCATCGAGGGTACTCATCCCCTCCTGCCGCTTTTCGTAGATGTTCTCGCCAACGACTACCGCGTCGTCCACGATGATGCCCAGCGTCACGAGGAAGGCGAAGAGCGAGATCATGTTGATTGACGCGCCGCTCAGTGGCAGGAACAGGAACGACCCGAGTATGGAAATGGGAATCCCGAGCATGACCCAGAATGCCAGTCGCGGTTCAAGAAACAACCCCAGCATGAGCAGCACGAGCGCCAATCCCACGAACGCATTGCGGAGCAGCAGGTCGATGCGTTCCTGATAGATCTCGGAGTCATCGTTCCAAATGCCGATATCCATCCCGGGGGGCAATTGCTCTTGATAGGTGCTCAGCCAATCACGGGTTGCCTGTGACACCGATATTGGGGTCTCATCGCCAACCCGAAACACTTCGACGAGGGCCGCCGGTTTCCCGTTGACCCATGCAGCGAGATCAACGTCGCGGAACCCTTCGCGAATGTCGGCGATCTGCCCAAGCGTCACCGTCGTTCCATCCGATCGCGTGATCAGTGGCAACTCTTCAAAATCACTGGCAAAGTCCCGCCGTTCTGTGGTTCGCAGCAGCACTTCGCCGCCCTCGGTCCGAATCGATCCCGCTGGCAGTTCTGTCGCGCCCTGACGGATCGCGTTCGCCACTGCATCGAGCGTCAATCCATAGACTCGCAGACGCTCGTCCGGAATCTCAATCGCAATCTCCAGCGGTCGAATGAACTTCAACTCAACTTGCGTGATTCCTCGCTCTGATAACAGCGCATCACGCATGTGCTCCGCGCGGTCGCGAATGACACGCTCGTCAAATCCGCCAGAAACAGCCAGCGACACGACACGATTCCGGGTTGAGATGAGTTGAATGCGGGGCCGCTCAGCATCGACTGGGAATGACACGATGCCATCGACCGCGCTCTGAACGTCCTGCTGCGCCCGAGCGTGTTCAGCCCCGAGCAGCAGCTCGACATACACCGCACCAAACCCCTCGCCTGAGGTACTTGTGACGCGCTTTACTCCGTCGAGGCCACTGACCGCATCCTCGATCGCCAGCACAATTCCCTGCTCAACTTCTTCGGGACTTGCGCCGGGATACGCAACGGAGACAGACACCATGTCTATGGTGAACTCAGGAAAGACCTCCTGCTTGACGCGGCCACCAAGCACGATGCCGCCAACGATGAAGAAGATCATCAGCAGATTGGCAGCAACCGGGTTTCTCGCCATCCACGCGATGGCTCCGGTCCGCTGAGATGGAAGCTCGCGGGGTGAACTCATTCAACGCTCTCGCGCTGAATGAGCATGCCAGGCGCTACGGCGGGAATCGGACTTGAGATGATCGCTTCATCGTTTGCAAGTTCAACTCGGGCCAGCACGGCCTCGGGGCTCCCGCCAACAACTTCGATGTCACGAACGATCAAACGATCATCCGGCCCTGCGATCCAGACGCGATTGCCTTCGCGGACCACACTTCTGGGGAGAGAGCGAACACCACGCACCGCCGACCCTTGGATGCGCACTTTCACGTAGGATTCGAGCAGCAGTGGGATCGCTCGTGTTCGCGATTGCTCAAGCGGTTTGGGTACGCTGACGAGAACCCGTGCCAAGCGACCGGCCGAGTCGACGCTGCCGGTCAGACCCGACACGACACCGTTGTACTCGACCACATCACCCCCACCGGTTGCAATCGTCACCGTGGCCGGGCGTGGTTCATCCTCGCCGATTTCGAGCGTCGCCACATCCTCCAGCGGCACGCCAATTTCGACCCAATACTCGTCGGTCCCTACCAACGTGCCAAGCGACGTACTGGACGACACAATTTGCCCGATTTCCGATGATTCCGACACGATCATCGAGTTGAATGGCGCCACGATGACTGTACGCAAGAGCGACAATCTCGCTTGCTCGACTCGGCTCACCGCCGACTGGAATGCGGCCTGTTTCTCTGCGAGATGGGGCGCTCGAAGTGCCATTCGGCTTCCACTTTCCTCGCCTTCGATCTCATCGCCGAGCAATTCCCAGTCGCGTTTGGCAACACGACCCCGGCCTTCCTCAAGTTCCAAGTTGAAGCGAGCAGTCTCAAGGGTGGACTCAGCTTGCTGCAAGGCATACTGATAGTCCCGCTCGTCGATGCGAGCGAGTTCTTCGCCCGCAAGAAAGACACCTCCCGGCATGAACTTTGGGGCTACCGAAGTAAGCCGCCCGCTCACCTCTGGCCGAAGCGACAGCGTCCGCGATGGCTTCACGGTACCCCATGCCGTGACGTCAATCGTTGTGTTCATGGCTGGCGTATCAACGACACGCACAACCGCAGCAGCCTCAGGCGCAGGTGTCAATTCGGGTGCTGCCTTGCCACGAAACAGTTGCCAACCCGCCCACAGCCCGACTGCAAGTATGAGCGGTGGCACAATCAACCGGACGATCATCGCGAGGGGGCGCAGCGAGCGAACGACGGGACTCATATTCCTTCCTCCTGCAGCGGGGTGAGCGCTGCCTCTCTCTCCAGTGCTGCATCGATGGCTGGTGGGGCCAACTCATGCATCCACGTGCCGCCAAGTGCTCGATAGAGCGTGACGCGGTACGCGAGAAGTTGTTTGTGGGCCGTCACCTGTTGACGCTGCAATGACTGCTGCGTCTGCACGGCCGTGATGACATCGAGGTACTCGGCAATGCCGTCGCTATAGCTGGTTCGCGCAGCCTGCAATTGCAGGGCCGCAAGTTCGAGTTGCAGTTCGATTTCGGAAAGCAAATCAATCTGGTTCCGTTCACGAGCGAGGGAATCCTCGACCTCCTGAATCGCAGACAAGAATGCTTGAGAGAATGCATCGAGACGCTCTTGCACGATGGCGCGGCGCCGAATCACTTCCGCCCCGCGACGGTCATTGTCAAAGAGCGGCTGCAAGAGCGAGCCGCCAATACTGCTCATCCCAGAATTGAATGGGCTTGCAAAACTGCTTGAGTTGAAGTCATACCCGAGTGAGAGCGAAATCGTTGGCAGCATGTTCGCAACAGAAGCGGCGACTTCGTGGTCTGCTGCGGCAAGGCGGTCCCGAGCGGCACGAAGATCGGGTCGCGCTTCCACAAGATCGGCCGGGGTTCCGAGGGTGGGCAGTGGAGGCAAGGCTGGTAGCGTCGCCTCAACGATCGCTGCTCCAATCGCTTCTGGTGGTTTGCCCTGCAGAACACGCAGCGCGTTGAAACTTGTCTCAATGCTTGCGTTTGCTGGCGGCAACTGCGCCCGGACGCCTTCGAGTTGCTGCCGTTGTTGATAGACCTGCAAGGCATCGGTGAGCCCGTTGGCATAGCGATACTCAATCGTTTCGAGCAGTTTCTCGCTGATTTCGATTTGATCTTCGATCACCGCGATCAAATTGGCCTGCTCACGAATGGTGAACCACGTGTCGGCGACCGTGCCGCTGAGCATGAGGGCGGTGTGTTCGACGTCCTGCCGCGAGGCGTGCGCCGCGAGTACGGCGGATTCGGTCCGGTTGGCGATCTTCCGCCAGAGATCGACCTCCCACGAGAGACCAAACCCCACCACCCAACTGCTGCCATAGGTGATGCCGGATCCTGAATCGCCACGGGTGCGAGCGGCGTTGCTGGTGAGATTGACTTCGGGAAGCAACGAGGCCCCGGTGATCCGGGCCTGCGCCGCGGCTTGGGCAAGGCGTGACCACGACTGCCGCAGATCGAGGTTCGCAGCAATCGCCGCATCGACCTGTGTGTTGAGTGTCTCGTCGTTGAAGGCCCGCCACCAGTGCTGCGGGGCCGCGACATCGCCGCCTTCGGCTGTATATGCAGATGGAGATGGGATGCTCGGCATCGCTCGCGTGGGCACTCTGACCGGAGTACACGATGCGAGCGTGGCGGTTCCAAGGAGAATCGGAATGGTCCACTTCATGCGGGGGTGTCCGCGATTGATGGATCGAATGATCGGATGGCCCACGCAGTAATGTGAGTCGCGATCTCATCGGCGTTGTCGCTGCCAAAGTGCGGCGGGTCAAGCCGCTCAAGCATCGCCCGGCCGGTATGGAAGACGAGGCACTGCCCGACAATCGCAACGCAGTGGAGCTTGAGTGTCCGGTCGTCGAATGCGCCGCCGGAGGCGGCGTCGACGAGGCGGCCAAGTTCGCTGAAGACAGGCTGCACGGCGCCTTTGGCGAGATGATCGAGTGCCTCGGTCGGCTCGGCCATCTCGCGGGCCATCAGCCGCCCAACATCGGTTCCGCCCGAATGCAGCAACCGCCGCACGTACCAACCGATCCAGGCGCCGAGTTGTTCGGCCGGTCGGTCCCTTGCATCCTCAAGCGTCGGCATCGGTTCGCCCGTGCCAGCGTTGCAATAGGCGTATTGGAGCACCTCAGCGTAGAGCGAGGCCTTGTCCTGAAAGTGGTAGTTGACCGCCGCCACATTGGCCCCGGCCCGATCGCAAATGTCGCGAATCGTGCCAGCGTGGAACCCACGCTCAGCGAACACCGCCATGGCCGCGTTCAGAATGTCCTCTCGTGTACTCAACCGACCTGCCCCTGCGTAT